>NZ_CAWMSA010000044.1:3541-52371 GCF_963870205.1 Anabaena sp. CA = ATCC 33047
CCGATAATCCTGAGTAATAGGACTTAAGCAAGTGTCATCATCAAAGTCTCGTGTAGGGTGCATCAGAAGCGATAATTGGGTTAAAAAGAACAGATTTTCAACATCTGACGCACCCTACTAATGTGCCAGTTGCGTAAGTCCTGAGTAAAAACAGATTGATTATACAGGTAGTTTTTCTCCAGGGAATATCTGCAAAACCTAGTTAATTTATTGTGATTTTTTGAAATTTATCCTATGGTTGCCCAGTTAGAAACACCCAGTGCCAATTCGACCGTCAACTTACCACACCATATTAAAGGGCTAGTACAGGTTTTCACTAGCTCCCATCGCAACTTTTTTACTAGCGTTATGGGTGAAGCTTTGAGAATTGCCGGTCAAGGTACACCCGTATTATTAGTGCAGTTTCTCAAAGGCGGCATCAATCAAGGACAAGATCAACCAATTCAGTTAGGACAACACTTAAATTGGATTCGTTGTGATTTACCTCGTTGCATTGACACAGCACAATTAGATGAAGCGGAACACAAAGCTTTACAAAGTTTGTGGCAGCACACACAACAGGTAGTAAACGAGGGTAAGTATTCGCTGGTAGTTTTAGATGAGTTAAGCTTGGCGATTAACTTTGGTTTAATTGCTGAAAGTGAGGTGTTAGAGTTTCTCGCCCAACGTCCTCACCATGTAGATATTATTCTCACAGGCCCCGATATGCCGCAATCTCTTCTAGACATTGCAGACCAAATCACAGAAATTCGTCGTAGTCATCGACCTTGAACAAATTGACTAAACAAAATACACAGTTCACGATATCCTATTTATTCTGTCTGAATTATCTGTGAGCTTGTGATTAAGAACGACATCTGGATTACTGAAATGGCTCAAAAAGGTATGATTACTCCTTTTGAGCCAAGTTTAATGCGAAAAGTGCAGAAAGAAACATCTTCTGAGCCTCATCCTGTGATTAGCTATGGTTTATCTTCCTATGGCTATGACATTCGACTTTCTTCGGCTGAGTTCCGCATTTTTCGCCACGTTCCCGGAACTGTTGTTGATCCCAAAAACTTTAATCCTCAAAATTTAGAATCGACACCATTGCACACAGATGGTAATGGTAGTTATTTTATTTTACCGGCTCATTCCTACGGTTTAGGTGTGGCTTTAGAAAGACTAGAGGTTCCAGATAATATTACAGTAATTTGTATAGGTAAATCTACTTATGCTCGTTGTGGGATAATTGCCAATCTAACGCCTGCTGAAGCTGCTTGGCGTGGTCATTTAACTCTAGAATTTTCTAATTCTTCTAGTGCAGATTGTCGCATCTACGCAAATGAAGGTGTGGTGCAATTACTATTTCTAGAAGGTGAACCCTGCGCGATTAGTTATGAAGCGCGTCAGGGTAAATATCAGGATCAGTTAGAGGTTGTGACACTGGCTAAAGTTTAGTAGCGATCGCTCGTCATCATACCCCACAATTAAAGAGCGATCGCTTGTCGGAAATTAAGGTGCTAACCTTCCCTTTCCTAAACGCTGCTTCTCATACCAAACTGCGATCGCTGGTACCCACTCGGCAAAATGCGGCCACATCAATTCGCACAATTTTTGAATTTCTAATTGTGCATCTTTTTTATTTCTCAAATCACAAAAATGTAAGAATGACCGCACATTGAAGCTGACTATAAAATGTTGACGGTAATCAAAAGGTACTATTCCCCTAGCGTGTTCTTCCGACATCCCCGCTTCAAAACTTGCTGTATAGCGTTTAGCAGCGTCTAAACACCATTCTAAATCTGCTGCACGTTGCTCTGGCGAATAGTAATATTTTTTACCTTGTCTATCACTATAATAACCAACGGGACGTAGATAAAAAACATCTTCTATATCTTTCTTCCCTTCTAATACTTCAATAAATTGTTTTCCCGTATAGCGGAAAGAGTTGTGAACTACAACACCATTAGCAACAAAATTATGCCAATCACCTTCCACTTCTAAGTCATAAGTCATTTGTTGTCCAAGGTATTCTACACTCTTGACTTTAACGGGATGCGCCCGTAACTTTCTGCCAATTGGTTTTGGTTTAGGTTGCCAATTGTCAGTGTCTATGACTGGGTGATAAGATTTAGCAAATTCAGCCTCTAGGTTATTTTGATGAATGTATTCATGACAATCCTTGCATATAGTCACTAAATTATCAAAATCGTATGCAAGGGATTCATCAGCATAAACTGGTATTAAATGATGAGTATGAAGATTGCCACCACGAACTCTACATTTTTGACAAATATAGTTGAACTTTTCATGTACTTGCGGTGCAATGTCTCTTTTCCATCCACCTATTAGTTCTCGTTCAGTGGATGTACCTCCTTTCCAAAAGTTAGATTCTTCCTTTCTTTTTGTATATTTTTTGGCATTTTCTATACGTTTTTGACGACTTTCTGCTGATAAATTTAAGCGATAACCACCTTTACCTTTGTTCCAGGGATTTTTGCTACCAGATGGTTTTTTATTTAGGGATAATCCGTAAGCATAGACCCATTTTTTAATTGCTTCTATGGAGCAGTTAGCTAATTTTGCCATCTCATCAGCATGAAGTCCTTGATTAAGTTGCGCCTCTAACCACAATTTGTCTCGATAAAGTGCATCAGGGTTATAGTTCCAAGGCTTGTGTTCTGGAGAAAATTGACTATCTTGTTGATTCAAAGGTAATCCATATCTAGCAGCCCAACTTCTAACTGTGTTAATAGAACATTCAGATAGTTGTGCAATCTCTAATGTCGATAATCCTTTTACTATTTGAGCTTGTAGCCATTCCTTGTTTCTGTAAAGTCCGTTACCTACTACTGTCAGACCATTACACATTAAGCTGCATGGCTTAGTCATGTGGACTACACTACCATCATGATTAGTCACTAAGCCAATAGCATCACCCATTCTTTGCCAACCTTCTGAAGTAAATAGGCGATGGTTGACGGTACAATCTAGAGTCTTTCCATCCTCTAAAGTTAATCGATAGACTGGCTGAATACCACTGCATATTACATCTTTAATCTGCCCAACTTCAAACAAGCCTGTCTTTTCGTTGAGAACCCGTAGACGCATCTTACGGATACGTTGTTTACAGTCACGTCGATATTCACCGGGTAGTTCTCCATTTCTACCTCGAATTGACCTTTGGCGAGTTGCTTTTTCTCCGTTAGTCCAAAGTTCGTATAACTCTCCAATGGTTTTTTTCAATTTTTGGCTACTTTCGCCTTTACAGTTAACGAAAGTAATTTCAGTATTAGCTGACAAACATTGAACATCAAATGATACACCTACTCTGTGAGTACGAGCCTGTTGCATGACGCTGTGGGGAAAATAGCCACAGTTCAACACAATTTGGGGATGCTCTAGCGGCCCATAGTGTCCTCTCTCACCTGCTAAGAGTCGCTTAACAATGATTTCACCACATTCTGACTCTGAAGGCCAAGAGTCACGCTCGTCAGACACAAACTTATCTGTATAGTCTTGGTGCATAGCGGCGTAAATCACCTGCTGCGGGTTCGGCGTTTTGGCAATAACCTCTACTCGGAATCGATCCATTGGCTTTTGGGAAGGTAACTGAGATTGTCTGATAGAAACACACTTTGCCTATTCTCTAGACTGGGAGAGTGAGTCCGATACACCATCATATCTCTTGAGGCAGATTCAGATACTTTACAAATCTATATATATTTGTTACAGTTCTTAACAAGATAAAAAATTACTGGGGAAAACCTCATGCGTACAAATGCTTCTATAGTTGATGATCAAGGTAAATTGAACAATTTTGCGATTGAGCCAAAGGTTTATGTGGATGATCAAGGCGATCGCACTGGTTTCACTCCCTACGCCGAACTCATCAATGGGCGTTTAGCAATGATCGGCTTCATCTCTCTGATTGCACTGGAAGTGTTGACAGGACAAGGTATTTTTGGTGCTTTAGCCAGCCTGTCAAAATAATTTTAAGTTTTGTAAAATTTAGCTTAACAATCAAGAGGCGGGAATTTTCCCGTCTTTAATTTTATTCCTTGTTCCCTATTCCTTGTTCCCTGTTCCCTGTTCCCTATTCCCTGTTCCCTATTCCCCGTTCCCTGTTCCCTGTTCCCTTTTATGATTTCATGTTATTTTGGCCTTGATTAAAAGCCGTTTCATCAGTCAAAATATCGGGGAATTTATGGCTTTAACTGCTTCAACAATGCTGGCATTAGGCACGCAAGCACCAGATTTTCATCTACCGGAAGTAGTATCTGGCAAAACAATTTCTCTGGCAACATTTGCTGATCAAAAAGCATTATTGGTAATGTTTATTTGTCGCCATTGTCCGTTTGTGAAACACGTTCAACAGGAATTAACAAGGTTAGGGCAAGATTATGTAAGCAGTGATTTGGGTATTGTAGCTATTAGTGCTAATGATGCGGCAAAATACCCAGATGATGCGCCTGATGCTTTAAAACAACTCGCCACAGAATTGGGTTGGCAGTTTCCCTTATGCTATGACGAAACTCAGGAAACTGCTAAGGCTTATACTGCTGCTTGTACACCTGATTTTTTTGTGTTTGATGGCGATCGCCAACTGGTTTATCGAGGACAATTAGATGATAGCCGCCCTAGTAATGGTAAACCTGTAACTGGTGCAGATTTACGGGCTGCTATTGATGCAGTCTTGGCGGGTAAACCTGTCACCAGGGAACAAAAGCCTAGCGTTGGTTGCAATATTAAATGGAAACCGGGGAACGAACCTAGTTATTTTGGGTGAGTTCAATCAGGTAAGGTGGGCATTGTCAATAAATTCAAACACAGGCTTTGTGCAAATTCCCAGCAATGCCCACCCTACAACTCAAGAATGTTTAATTTCTAGATTCAGGATATAACGCCCTAGTTGGACTGTTTCAGCCCACAGTTCGTATTCTACGCGTAAATGCTCTGGTAGTGGATGTCCAGTTAAGGTCAAGCTATTGGTGAAGTTGCGTAACCGAATAGGATCACTGGGTTGTAATGACTCTGTGGGTAGCCAATATCGACTTACGCCATAGACACCCTGTTCCCAAAAGTGTCGGTAACTTACCTGTTCATTACCTTGCATTGTCATAGTAATGCGGTAAGGCGAAATCTCTAACCACAAAATTCTCGGACTACTGGGCGGATGGATTTTACCCCTCGATGGCGTAAGGGCATCTGGTGGCGTGTCGGGATTAGTGACTTCACAGGTAATTAACGGCGGTGCATTCAGGAGTAAATGGAATCTATCGGTAGCTTTTTGATATAGTGTACCAGCAGTTTCCACAACTGACCAAAATGGCAGGTCAGTGGAAATCAGTGATAGGCTTACGGGCTTGCGGTGGTGGGTGAGCATGGGAGCAATGAGAAAAGCTATTAATGTGATAAAATTAATACCAATGGGATTTTCCGGTCAAATTGAGCAACTAAAGATTAATTCATAGTAAAACCTGCTTAATCTTAACTGAAGATACTTATTTAGTAAGCTAAATCAACATAAATTTGATATTGGTTTCAAAAGTGAAAACGACGTTTACCGCCTGTTAGGGAAATTTATCAATCATCGGACTTCCGCAAGTGTCAGACTAAATATCTATATATAAGGTGCGTCAGCCTGCATCAATCCTGCAAATAAACTGGTATTTGGTATCTGACGCACCCTACTAATGTGCTAGTTGCGTAAGCTCTGAGTAAGATAAGTGAAAAGTTATACTTGGCTAAAAAATATATTTTAGTGAGCAAAAAGCGATAGGATACTAGGCAAGAAGTCACCCGTAGCGGCTCATACAGTCGCTGAGTGGCTTCTCGTGTATTTAAAAGCCAGAGTATCCTGATGTCGGCTGCTGCTATAACCTTAGAAACTCAAACAGACCTTTCTCATAAGTTAATTATCCAAAGACCCTCTACTGGGGTATCATTACAAGGTCGCATTCAAGTACCAGGGGATAAATCGATATCCCACCGGGCGTTAATGTTAGGTGCGATCGCTCAAGGGGAAACGGAAATTCAAGGGCTACTTTTAGGTGAAGATCCCCGTAGCACTGCTAGCTGTTTTCAAGCTATGGGTGCGGAAATTTCCGAACTCAATACAGAATTAGTACGGGTGAAAGGAATTGGTTTAGGCAATTTGCAAGAACCTGTAGATGTGTTGAATGCTGGCAACTCTGGTACAACTATGCGGTTGATGCTAGGATTGTTAGCATCTCACCCTGGACGGTTTTTTACTGTCACCGGGGATAGTTCGCTGCGATCGCGTCCGATGTCTCGTGTTGTCAAACCTTTGCAACAGATGGGGGCGCAAATTTGGGGACGAAAGGGTAATACTTTAGCACCCTTGGCGATTCAAGGACAAATTCTCAAACCAATTCACTATCATTCTCCTATCGCCTCCGCCCAAGTTAAGTCTTGCATTATGCTGGCGGCTTTATTCACTGAGGGTAAAACTACGATTACAGAACCAGCACTTTCCCGTGATCATAGTGAAAGAATGATGCGGGCTTTTGGGGCTGATATCAGTGTTGACTCGGAAACGAACAGCGTCACTGTTACCGGACAGGCGCAACTGTACGGACAAAAGGTAGTTGTACCGGGTGATATTAGTTCGGCGGCGTTTTGGTTAGTGGCTGGGGCAATTGTTCCTGGTTCGGAATTGCTGGTGGAAAATGTGGGCGTGAATCCCACACGCACCGGGATTTTAGAAGCTTTAGAGATGATGGGGGCGGATATCCAACTGGAAAATCAGCGCGAAGTTGCTGGTGAACCTGTGGCGGATGTGCGGGTGCGTTCTGGTGGTTTGCACAGTTGCACGATTGCTGGGGATATTATACCGAGAATGATTGATGAAATCCCGATTTTGGCTGTGGCGGCGGTGTTCGCTGAGGGA
Organism: Anabaena sp. CA = ATCC 33047; assembly: GCF_963870205.1. NCBI lineage: Bacteria > Bacillati > Cyanobacteriota > Cyanophyceae > Nostocales > Nostocaceae > Anabaena > Anabaena sp. CA = ATCC 33047. Next base: position 10,437 of record NZ_CAWMSA010000044.1, read on the forward strand.
ACTACGGTAATTCGGGATGCGGAGGAGTTGCGCGTTAAGGAAAGCGATCGCATTACTGTTATGGCGCAGCAACTCAATAAACTCGGTGCTAAAGTGACTGAGTTACCTGATGGCATGGAAATTACTGGCGGTACTCCTTTGGTGGGTACGGATGTGGATAGTTATACTGATCATCGCATTGCTATGAGTCTAGCGATCGCTGCTCTGAATGCTACTGGTGTGACTACTATTCACCGTGCTGAAGCTGCTTCTATTTCCTATCCTAATTTTACTGCGACACTGCAACAGGTTGTAGGTTGAGGTGGTTAGGAGGAAATTAGGCGTTTTGATTTGGTTTTTCAACGCCAAGTGGCGCGAAGGTTCACGCATACCGCTAAAGCGGAACCCGCAGAGTAGGTACGCAGAGGTTTAATTACGAGTTGCTGTTTTGTGGATAAGTGGTTAGGGGTTAGGGAAGACGAGGGATTTTAGGGAACACCAACCAATAAATTATCCAAATTGACTGTTAGTAGGGTGTGTCAGTATGAATATTTTTTTGGTATTGCTAGGGTTTCTCGTACTGACGCACCCGACATTTTGGATGTTTTTTATCTGGAAGTCTTTTACTTGAGTTTCCCGATGCCCTCGTTATTATTTTCGATTCCCTAACACTATGGTTTGCGGATGGAATTTAGATGCTTCTTCCCAATAATCGACTTGATTAATGTTTACTTTCAGTAAGGCTATATTGGGATCGTCTAATCCTTGGGGAAACCACGTTTTTAGTTCTGGTTGCCATCTTTCTTGGATTTTTTTCGGTTCTTTGACTATTTGGGCTGTTCCAGTAATGGAAATATATTGTTGTTGATTGGGTGAGATGAAATTAACGTTTACCTGTTGGCAATGTTCAATTTCAATGACTTTATGGGAACTGCTGGAGGTAAAAAACCAAATTGTGCCGTCAGAGTCAATATCCCGATTAACGAACATGGGGCGACTATGCAAGCTACTATCATCATTAACTGTGGTTAACATTCCGTAATTCAGGTTTTTCATTAATGCACGCAGTTGCTCAATGTTTTGGTTTTGAACTGTGGTGTTTGCCATTTATTTACTCTATTTATTGTCTTGGAAATCTCTTCTTTAGAATTACCAGTATTTATTTCTCATTACGTGAGTCTAGAGGTTGAACTATTTTCTCTCTTGGGCAATTTGAGATGTAGATTTAAGTAGGTAGACATGAATAATTTTCATTAACTGATATCTTGCACCATTCTCAATAACCGTAGGGCGATGTACTGCTCACAACGTAAAAATAAGGATTAGAGCGTATTTTTATCTGTGCATCGCCTGTCTTTAATTGCAATCAAGCAACTGGTGCAAGATGTCAGTTTGTGTCTTCCTACTTATTACTTTAGACATAGGGTTTATTTGGTTCTTCAATAAGTAATCAAAATATCTCTTTCGAGAATTTAATTTTTCAATTATAAATATTTTGATTTTTTGGCTAAAAGGAATATGTATTTTTAATTTTGTGTAAAAATCTTTACATTTAATTTGAAATATGATAAATACTATTTTTATTCAGCTTTGAATCAGCCAAAAAATTAGCTTTTTTTACATAAATGAAAAATCAGACAATTTCTGCATTTAAAAATCTCAAAAAACATCAATTTTTTGTATTAGGGATAGCTTCCTGTTTAATAGCAATTATTATGACTGTAACCTGGCGGGCTGAAGATGTCTCTCAGCTAGGAATGACTATGCTGTTTATGTTGGCAGTAGGTTCAATGATTTGGGAAAAACGCCAGAGGTTAACCTGGAAAACTGACATCTTTTCTAGCGTTTTCAGCATGATATTAATTGCCTGTATACTATGGCAAAGTGTATCATTAAATCAAAGTGATAATGTCTTATTTTTCACTCATTTGTCGCCATTTCTTAGTGCTATTGCTATAGGCTTACTTGCTTCAGGTTGGAGGGGATTAAGGCAATATTGGCAAGAAATAATTGTTTTATTTTTCCTAGGAGTTCCAGAGTTAATTCTCGAAAAATTGATTTACATCGCTCCTCTAACTGCTAATTTTGCCACAATATTACTTTGGTATTCAGGTTTTGATGTATTGCTGCATGAAGAGATATATATAACTTTGGTAACAACTCTGGGTTCCCAGACTGTGAAAGTTGATCCTGGTTGTTCTGGAATAGGACTAATTAGCTATTTACTAGGAGTTTCAATCCTGGCTTTAGTGATGTTTCCTATAGAAAAGACCAAGACAATTATAGTACCTATTATCAGTGTGATATTAGCATTTTTCTTTAATGGGATACGCGTGGCAATCATGGCGGTTCTCGCCTCAAAAAACCAAGAATTTGATTTCTGGCATACAGGTGGTGGTTCCCAGGTGATTGGGACGATAGCAGTGTTAGTTTTTGGGTTATTATACTACTTACTCAATAAGCAGGGAAATAGAGAAAATCAGGTAAATACAGAATCTTAAACAACATTTCTGAAAGATGAAATTTATCTCTTTAGACATAATTGTGATTGACTTATTCCTACATTGATTGTGAAATACCCTGTAACTTTAGGGTGATGCAAGTAGGAATTTATTTGATTAAGCTTTGTACTTGACAAGCTGCTGCTATGGAGAAGTACAGTATGACAGATAAGTTGGAATTACAAGCTGTGAATCTTTCTGAAATTGTCGAGACTCTGACAGCTATGGTTCTCTCACCTGTAATTCTTCCGGTTGCAGATACTGTGAAACAGCCTGTAGTACGCACTGCGATTAAAGAAGCTGTGGAGGGTTGGGAAAATCTCACAGTAAATGTCAACAATACTCATGTCTCTAACGGACATCGAGAAACATCTAGTCATGGTAATATTCAAATTCACATAGAGCAGCCTTATGGAACTAATGGTAAATCGGAGATAGCTAATGATGTGATTAATGTCATCTCTGATATCAATGCAGATGTTGGGAGAATGACCGATGGTGTTGCTGATTTACGATTGCTGATGCCGATGGTATTAGGTTTATTTGCAATTCGTCAATTACTGGTGCAAGGGCTAAAACTGAATGATATTCCTTGGTATATATTGGCTTGGTGTGCTTTTGATAGTTTTATAAAACTTCATAATTCTACTGAATCACCAACCTCTCATGTAGAGATGAGCTAGAAATACACCAAAAGTTGGATTTTTTTACTGTGTGTAACTTTTACGTTGAAACTCTTAACAATGTTGGTGTCTGTTTTTATAGTTAGTGGAACTATAATCATGGAAGACGGATACACGTAGTTTCCTAGTTTATCTGGGCATGAAGGGAGTTTAAATTGCTGTGATTAAAGCAATACATACTAGCGTTAAAGGTAGAGCTAGATATAAAATCACAGGGCTTTATGGTGCGCTAGATTTAAAAGAATATTTAGAGCGATCGCTAACTAAAAACCCAGCCATCATTCAAGCTCATGCCAATACTTTAACAAGTAATCTCTTGGTAATTTTTTCGCCACAATACAATTACCAGCAAATCGGCGAGATAATTCACAAGATTGTCTCGAATTTTCCCCAAAAACAGCCAGTAAGACAGGAAACAAAATCTCTAAAACCTAGCAGAAAACTTACTAAACTTGATAGTAACACCACAGACCAAAATCAAGAACATTGGCATTTAATCCCCACAGATAAAGTTCTGTACAAGTTGCAAACCTCCCAGGAATCAGGCTTATCTAGTGAATCGGCGGTAATTAATTTAAACAAATACGGATTAAATGTCCTCTCAGAAACTGAGTTAAGGTCTGGTTTAAGTATTATAGTTGAACAGTTTAAATCCTTACCTGTGGCTTTGCTGGGTGTGGCGGCTGGGGGGTCGCTGTTTACGGGGGGATTGGTTGATGCTGTGGTAATTTTAGGTGTGGTGGGACTAAATGCAGTTATTGGTTATGTGACGGAAAGTCAGTCAGAAAGAATCATTAACTCTCTCAAACATCATCAGCAAACTTCTGCTTGCGTGATTAGAGATGGTAAGCAAATTGAAATATCCATAGAAAATGTAGCTGTAGGTGATATTTTAGTTCTCAAACCCGGAAATTATTTGGCGGCTGATGCGCGACTAATTGCCGCCGATAATTTAAGTATTGATGAGTCGGCTTTGACTGGTGAGAGTATCCCGATTAATAAAAGTACCGCATTCTTGAAGGGTGAAGATGTACCGTTAGGCGATCGCTTCAACATGGCCTACAAAGGTACTTATATCACAGGTGGTCAGGGATTGGCGGCAGTGGTAGCCACCGGCACCTATACGGAAATGGGTAAAATTCAACAGCTAGTAGGCGAAGCCAAAGCCACAGAAACCCCCCTCGCCAGACAGCTAGACGAAGTAGGCGGACAACTGGTAGTGATCAGTATGGGGATTTGTGGTTTAGTGTTTGGTATGGGAGTTTTACGGGGATATGGCTTAGTGCAGATGTTGAAATCATCTATATCCCTAGCTGTGGCTGCTGTTCCCGAAGGATTACCGACAATTGCGACTACTACCTTAGCTTTAGGTATCCGCGATATGCGGAAGAATAACGTTTTAGTGCGGAGTCTCGCCGCCGTGGAAGCTTTGGGTTCGGTGCAGACAATTTGCATGGATAAAACCGGGACAATTACCGAAAATAAAATGTCCGTGGTGGAAATTCACGCCAATTCTCGACAAATTCAAGTATTAGATGGTGACTTTCTACATGGAAAGCAAAATATTAACCCCTACGGTGATGATGAATTAATCAAATTGATTCATGTAGCGGTGTTGTGTAATGAAAGTGAAATCAGTAAATCTACAGAAGGGGAATATGCTGTTACAGGTTCAGCTACCGAAAATGCGCTGATTTACATGGCGATCGCGGCGGGAGTGGATGCGATCGCCCTCAGAGAGAAGTATCCCTTATTACAAACTAACCTCCGTTCAGAAAACCGCAACATTATGAGTACAATTCACCAGACTCATAATCAAGATAAATTTGTCGCGGTTAAAGGTAGCCCTGCCGAAGTAGTGCAACTATGCCAAAGTAGGATCAAAAATGGTCAAGTAGTACCTTTCGATGAAGAAGCAAGGCGGACAATTGAAATTGAAAACGATCGCATGGCTGGTAAAGCATTGCGAGTCTTGGGGATAGCCTATAGACATATCAGTGAATACCACAATGGCAACGGTAATCATTATGAATCTGATTTGATTTGGTTGGGTTTGGTAGGAATGGCAGATCCGATTAGAAAAGGCGCGAAAGCCTTAATTGCCGACTTCCATACCGCCGGCATCGATACCGTGATGATTACCGGCGATCAAAGTCCTACCGCCTATGCGATCGCTAAAGAATTAGAATTAAACCGCAACCTCCAACTAGAAATACTCGACTCCACCAACCTCAACAACCTCACCCCGGAAGCCTTAACCGCCCTCAGCGACAAAGTAGACGTATTTGCCCGCATCAGCCCCAGCAACAAACTGCAAATCGTCCAAGCATTGCAAGGCGCGGGTAAAGTTGTCGCCATGACAGGCGATGGCATTAACGACGCACCCGCCTTAAAAGCTGCCCAAGTGGGTGTCGCAATGGGTAAAGGTGGTACAGATGTCGCCCGTGAGGTAGCAGATATCGTCTTAGAAGACGACAGACTCGAAACCATGATTATCGCCGTCAGTCGGGGCAGAACAATTTACAACAACATCCGTAAATCAGTCCATTTCCTGCTAGCCACTAACCTGAGTGAAATCATGGTGATGACTATCGCCACCGCCGTGGGTATAGGCGAACCCTTGAATGCGATTCAATTATTGTGGTTGAACTTAGTAACAGACATTTTCCCTGGTTTATCCCTCGCAATGGAAGCACCAGAACCGGAAGTCTTAAGCCAACCTCCCCGCAACCCAGAAGAACCAATTATCAAAAAGTCCGACTTTGGCAGAATTACGTTTGAATCCGCCGTTATCTCGACTACCACCCTCGCCGCCTACGGTTACAGTCTGATGAGATATGGTATGACACCCAGGGCGAACACCATCGCCTTTATGAGTTTGACATCAGCCCAACTACTACACACCATTAGCAGCCGTTCCGAAACTCACAGCATCTTTAGCAAGGAAAAACTGCCGAATAATCCTTATCTCAATGCTGCTATTACAGGTTCTTTTGCTATTCAACTGTTAGCGATCGCCATACCACCACTGCGGAATCTGTTAAGAATTACCCCAATTAATCTTGTGGATGGTGCTGTTATTACTGCTAGTGCTGTACTGCCTTTGTTAGTAAATGAAAGTACAAAAGGGACTGGGGATTGGGTACTGGGGACTGGGAAGCAACTCTTAAGCAGGGGAACAGAGGAACAGGGGAGAATTACTAATTCTCAATACCCAATAGAAGGTGAATTATGAAAAAAGACTTCATGTTTACATCAGAATCTGTCACAGAGGGACATCCTGATAAACTGTGTGATCAGATTAGTGATGCAATTGTAGATCGTTTTTTACAACAAGACCCCTTTGCGAGAGTAATTACAGAGTGCGCTGTTGCTACAGGTATTGTTTTTTTAGCTGCCCGCTTTGAACCTAACGCGAATGTAGATTTTACCAACATAGCCAGACAAGTTATTGCTCAGGTAGGCTACGACCACAAAGAATTTAATGGTAAAACTTGTAGTGTTTTAACTAGCTTAACAGAATTACCACCGGAGCAATATCATTTATTTGATGAACAAAAATTATCAGATGCAGAAATAGAAAAAATTACTGTAACTAACCAAGCTACAGTTTTTGGTTTTGCTTGTAATCAAACCTCAACACTCATGCCTTTGCCTATCTGGTTGGCGCACAAGTTAGCCAGAAAAATGAGTGAAGTGAGAAAAAAAAATATTCTGGATTACCTGACACCTGATGGTAAAACTCAAGTAGGAGTAGAATATCGCAATCGTCGCCCTTATAGAATTCATAGTATTACAGTTATTGCCAGTCAAAACAAACGCTCTAAACCTGATTTAAAACAATTACAAGATGATATTCGAGAAACTGTGATTTTTCCGGTGTTTGAACAGGAAGATATTAAACCGGATGCTCAAACTAGAATATTTATTAACCCTGATGGGCCTTTTATTATTGGCGGGCCTGCGGTACATTCTGGTTTAACAGGTAGGAAAAATGCTATAGATACCTATGGGGAATATTCTAAACATAGTGGTTCGGCTTTAAGTGGTAAAGACCCGATTAGAATTGATAGAGTAGGAGCCTATGCGGCTCGTTATGCTGCTAAAAATGTAGTGGCGGCTAACCTCGCTGATGAATGTGAGGTACAGTTAAGTTATTCTATTGGCTTGTCTCGCCCGGTGAGTGTGCAAGTAGAAACTTTTGGTACTGGTAAAATATCTGATGAAGAAATCACGATTTTATTAGAAAAGTATTTTGATTTTCGCTTGGCTGGGATTTTGAAACAATTTAATTTAAGACATTTACCTTCATTAGTAAAAGGAGGGTTTTATCGCAAACTTGCAGCTTATGGTCATGTGGGTAGAGATGATATAGATTTACCTTGGGAAAAAGTTGATAAACTGGGAGTTTTTTAGAACCGTAGGGTGGGCAAATGTCCACAAAGAAAAAATCAAGGTTTGAACAAATGTTCTGTATTGCCCACCTGAGTTTAATTGGATTCATTTTCTGGTGTGGGAATAGAAAACTGTGGACTAGGTATAGTTGGGATGACTACAGGTTGGGGTGTTTCAGCTTGTAGTTGTGATTGTGCGGCATTACGCGCATTTATCGCCGCTTGATCATTGGGTTTGTATTTGATAGCTTGCTCATAAGATGCGATCGCCTCTCGATATTTTTTTAAACTCAAGTAGGCATTGCCCCGACTATACCAACTTTCAGAATGATTTGGCTGGTGGCGTACCGCCTGACTATAGGAGGCGATCGCTTGCTCATATTGTTGTAAATTATATTGAGAATTCCCCAAAGCATACCAAACTTGGTAATTATTCGGCTGAATTCTTGCCGCTTTTTTATAAGCTTCTATCGCTTCTGTAAACCGTTGACTTTGATGTAACGCCCAACCTCGCCCATACCAGGCTTGATAATTATTGCTATTAGCTTTAATCACTTGATTGAATGCTTCCCCTGCGTCTGGATAACGCCGCAAAGCAATCAAAATATTACCTTTAGCTAACCAAGCTGCATAATGTTTGGGATTGTATTGTACAGTTTTTTCATAAGCATTAATCGCGTCTTCATAGCGATTCACATTAACCTGGGCATTGCCTAAGTTATACCATGCTCGTTCATAGTCTGGTTTAATTTTTACTGCCTGTTTAAAAGCGGCGATCGCATCTTCGTACAGTTGCAAATTTTGCAGTGCTAACCCTTTATTATACCACACTGTATAATTCTCTGGTTGCAATTCAATGGCTTGCTCATAAGCTGCTATGGCATTATTATATTGTTTTAAATTGCTGTAAGTTTCACCTTGAGCATTCCACACTTCCGGGTAGTTATTATTAAGTTGTAAAGCCTTATCAAAAGAGGCGATCGCTTCTGTATATCGCCGGAGATTTTGCAACACAAAACCTCGACCTCTCCAAGCTTCCACATAATTCGGCTGGAGTTGAATAGCAGTGTCATAAGCTGTTAGTGCTGCTTCATATTGCTTTAATTTAGCTAAAGTTCTACCCTTACCATTCCAACCTTGAGCATAGTCAGGTCTAATATTTACCGCCTGTTCATAAGCTGCCAAAGCATCTTCATAGCGTTGCAATTCAAATAATATATTACCTTGTTTAGACAATTCTGTAGCATTATTACTATTGACACTGTTAATAATAAAAATAGCAGCCACAGCCGTAGCACTAATTAAGATAGTTGCCAATAACAACTTAAGTAAGATACTTTTTTTATTTTTTACTAACTTAACTTTTTGTGGTGGTAAAGTCGGAAATACCGCCAGAGTATGAGAGGGTGGTTTGTTTAATTCTGTCAGTGCTTGTAATGCGGCTGTAGCTGAGGGGTAACGGTGGCGAAAATCATAACACACCATTTTGTCAATGAATTTAGCAAACTCTGGTGTGACATTGGCGTGACTTTGCCAGATAATCTCATTAGTATCTGCATCTCGTTCTAGTTGACTGGGTAATAAACCAGTCAGTGCTTGAATGGCAACTATTCCCACCGCATAGATATCACTGCTAAATTGAGGACTTCCTTGTGCTTGTTCGCCGGGGATATAACCAGGTGTACCGATAACAACTGTCGGCTGATTTTGTCCTGTAGTGGCTATTTGCGTAGTGATTTGTTTGACTGCACCAAAATCAATTAAAATTAACTTGCCATCATCTCGCCTGAGTAAATTACGCGGATTGATATCACGGTGGATGACATTTTGTTGGTGGACAAATTCTAAAATTGTCAGAATTTCTTGTAACAATATTGTTACATCCGCTTGCGTAAAAGTCCGTCCTGGTGTTAACTCTTGACTCAGGTCATGGCCGGAAATCAATTCTTGTACTAGATAAAATGAAGCATTTTCCTCAAAATAAGCTAAAAGCTGAGGAATCCGGTCATAATTGCCTAATTTATACAAAACTTGGGCTTCTGTATCAAATAAACGCCTAGCAATTTCTAGAGTATTCGGATCATTAGCTTGGGGTTTGAGTTTTTTGACAACACACTGAGGTGAACCAGGTAATTGAGTATCACAAGCCACAAAAGTTTCACCAAATCCCCCACCTCCCAAGAGGCTGATAATTTGGTATCTTCCCACAAGTGTATTGCCCAGCATCAAATTTACCTACTTGAGTGCATTGTGATCTGATTCCAATATTGCCACAGGTTGATGAAAGCGTGGGGATGGGGGATTGGAACAGACTGGAAGGGATTCAGAAGAATAACTAAAAAGCAATGTCTAATAACCAATGACTAATAACCAATTTCCATGATTCCTATTAGTGATAACTTAAGCTCTGATAAACAACCTATTGTTAATTATTGGCTGATTGGTATTAACATCTTAATATTTTTATGGCAACTTAAATTAGAATTGAGTGGTGAGTTAGGTAATTTTGTTAATCATTGGGGTGTAGTTCCAGCGCAGTTGACTACAGCCATCAATAATGCACTGTTGAGCAATCCGGCGGCGTGGTTGGTGGTTGTCGGGCGGTTGTTTTCTCTGGTATTTGGGTTATTTCTGCATGGCAGTTTTAGTCAAATTTTGGGTAATCTGTTGTTTTTGTGGGTGTTTGGTAAATCTGTCGAAAATATTCTAGGACATAGACGTTATTTGGGTTTGTATCTGATTGCTGGTGTGTTAACTGTTATCGCACAAGTTTTGGTTGAACCGAGTTTAAGAGTTCCTGTGATTGGGGCAAATGGGGCTGTAGCTGCTATTTTAGGGGCTTATGTGATGCGTTTCCCTAAAACTAAAATAGACACGGTTTTACCTTTAATTTTGATATATATCCCTATCCAGTTACCTGCTTATTTTTATGCTTTTTGGTGGTTTGTTCAACAGTTATTCTACGGTATTGGCAGTTTAAACATTCCGCCTGTGGGTGTGAATCAACCGAGTTTAGCTTACTGGATGCAGTTTGTCGGTTTGCTCATCGGTGCTGGTTATATGAGAATATCGCCCGGACTCAGCCATAAATGAAACCAGATGTTTAGGCAGACAAACAATTGTCATTGGTGGAGGGCGATCGCCTACTTGTTTCCTCAGCATTATTCCCCAGACTCAGAAATTGCCACATCTTCCTGAGTTAGCCTCATGCCGTGATGCTTGCTGTTTGTGCGTCAGCCATTGGCTATGTCATCAGGTAAGCATAATTTAATGCCGTCATTTCTGTGATGGCGATCGCTTTATTCCTTGCAACCACAGCTAATTAACTGAACCGTCTTCAGCTATATTCCCCAAAATTCATCATCTTATTTTTATAAACTGCAACAATATTTATCTTGAAATTTTACTGGTATAGGTGATAAATTTTCTAAGACTCAAATCTGGTGCAATATAAACAACCAGTCAAATCGAATACATTTAAACCCAAACAACCATGACTATAAGTCTCAGATAAGTAAAGTATGATGCAACATTCGCCATTTTTTTCTCAGTAATCTCAGTAATATTTATCGCTATTACCGTAGAATTACTGTTTGATGTAGTTTATGATTCTCCTAGGATTTTCCTGACGAAGAAATAGCAGTTTTTTATCAATTTAAATGTTGGTCAAAAACAGCAAGATTTCTTTTAAATCCTCTATGATTTTCTATTAAGTCCATTGTGGAATAATTTCTCTGAAATTATTCTAGATCATATCCAAGAGCTTCAGGAGTAATTGTCATGAACCAAATACAATTAACTTTAATCATTAGTTATCTATTGATGACTTGTTACTTTTTTATTAACTGGCTACGCTTTTCGCTGCGTCACCCTACTTCTTCCCCAGAAGACAAATTTTTATCTTTTATCATGTTTTTAATTACAACAGTTTTTTGGCCTGTAATTGTGCCGATATCTTTGCTAGAGGTGTTCAAAACGCGAAAACTGGAAATCAGCACAGTGATACCAGTTTTGTTAGCGATGTTTGCATTTAGTATTTCTTACCTAATATCTGAATTTTCTGCCTAGTAATCAAACAAACTTGTTTCAGGATTACCGCCTCTATTGCTGACTGCGTGTGCATAAATAATAGGTATTGTGATTGAGTAACCGGGTGAACTGCCGTTAGCGTAGCATGAACAAAGCTCTTGAGCTTCACCCGGATAAATTCCCCTGCCAGTCTCCTACCTTGATGTTTATGCAGCGAACATTTTTTGTAAATTTTCAGGATGTGTAGCTGCTAAATATTGAGCTGCCATTTCTGGTGTAAGCAGTTCAATCATGATTCTGTTTTCTAACCAGAACTCAATCACATCAAAGAAAGAGTCACGATTACAGCGTACAACTCTCCAACCTTCGCGATTACCAATCTGTTCGATTTTCTCTTGAGTAGTAGAGACAGAAATGGCGGCATGGGTAGCTGTATAACCAGACACAGTAGAAGCCTCGACAAAAGTGACTTGATGATCACCTTCACCGGGTTTTAGCTGAGTTTTTAAAGGATAAATTTCAATCCCTGTACCGTGTTCATCGAGGGGTAAAACCATGTAACTCCCTGGATGGGGGAAAAAGGGAACAGCTTTACCATCCAAGACTTCTGCTAGAACTTGGGCAACTTGTTGGGGATTCTCAGCAGAAATAGAAATGTGATGAATCATAATATACCTCACCGCCCCATGATGATGGGGTTAATCAATTTTTTTATGAGTCTTTATTGTCCACAATCGGCTTGACTTTTTATCACCGATGTAGCATAAATTTATGCAGTTCACGCCAATAAAAAAATTGATTGAGCGGAGAAATTACACAAATAGCCTCTCAGCTACTCACGAGAAAATCCCACAACCTCACACAAAAAAATCAATATACCCTACTCCCAAGTTCCTATAAGGGTTTAGCGATGCTAAACCCCTACTCAGATTTTAAGGCGTGGTTGGAGTCGTTCCAGGTGTAACTTCTGGCGTGACTGGTGGAACAACTTCTGGAGTGACAACTGGGGGTGTAGCGGCTGGGGGTGCGGTGGTTGGGGTTTGCGTAGCAGGCGCGCAGGCTCCTATAAATATACTTAACCCAACAGATGAAGCTAACAAACAGAATTTTTTGCTCATAAATCCTCCTATGAGAATTAAGTCTGAACAGTTAAAATGTGGGTACTATCGAAATCTTGGCCATGAAAACACCTACGGTGAAACGTACAGTTTCCAAAGCTGAATTGCCAAATCGAAAATTATTTATTGAACGCCTGTAATGCTTGGTGCTAACGATACACAAGGTTTTCCCTACTATGAGAATTGTTGCCAGTTTGGCTTTATCCTGAGTGATTTAGTCAGCTTTTACATCCGTCGTTGGTTATAAGGCTTTTTTCTGAGAGCAGGGTATATATTAATTTACAAGTGATACTGTTTCTGAATTTTAGAGACGTTATAGGTAACATCACGCACCCGATGAATCAACAGTGAGTTGGGGCTAATTCCTACTTGTTCAAATCCGCAAATCTTGACATTTATATTATGATGATACAGCCTCCATCTTTTCAACCAATTTCACAACGTCCCATCTTTAAACTTCCCCATGATGCCAGAGTGGCTGTGTGGGTAGTCATGAATATCGAACATTTCACTTTTGGGAAATTAGGGACAGCTATTCAACCTCATTTAAATAGTTATCCAGAAATTGCTAACTATGGTTGGCGAGACTATGGGAATCAAGTGGGAATTTGGCGGTTATTGGAATTATTTGCTGAGTTGGAAATTCCGGTTACTGCCGCAGTAAATGGGGAAATTTGTCCGCTTTATCCAGAAATTATGGCAGCTATCACACAATGTGGTTGGGAAGTCATGGCACATGGCTTAAATAATTCCACTGGGCATAGTGGCATGGATAGAGAAACAGAAACTCAGGTAATTAATCAAACTTTAGATTTATTCCGCGAAGCTACTGGCAAAATTCCTAAAGGTTGGCTTACGCCAGGTTTTTCAATTACTGAATCAACTTTTGATTTATTACAGGCGGCGGGTATTGTTTATACTGCTGACTGGGTAAATGATGAGCAACCTTTTTGGTATCCTGTGTCTGATGGGCAATTGTTAGCTATTCCTTATACTATCGAAGCTAATGATATTAGTTTGTGTTTGAGTAATCGCTTTTCTGGTGCTGAATTTTCGCAAGCAATTATTGACCAATTTGATCAACTTTGGCAAGATGGTAAACTTCAAGGGCGGGTTATGGCTATTGGGTTGCATCCTTTTATTGTTGGTCAACCTCTGCGGTTAAAGTATTTAAAGGAATGTTTATTATATATTAAAGGTCATCCTAATACTTGGTTAACTACTGGTGAGGGGATTTATGATTGGATGGTTGAGGAAAGGATTGATTAAAATTTTTCAACGCAAAGGTGCGCGGAGGTAACGCATACGCCGTTAGGCGTTCCCGCAGGGTAGGAACGCAGAGAGTTAGTGAAGGTTTTTGGTTTTGGATGCACGATTTATTAGAGGCATTTGGGTTAGTGGTATGGCTACTTCTTCAACTCCAGTTTTAAGGGTACCTGTATTTGATGCTAATGCGGAAAATGTTCAACCTTATGGGTTTTTGTTGGGGGATGATGTCTGTAAGCCAGGGTTGGGTATTCCTTTTTATCAAGATAGGGTATTGGAAGGGGAAAATGTAGATTTTATCTATCGGGGAAGGGCAACTTTTAGAACTGCGAAGATTTTACCGGGATATCCGCCAGTTATTTGGTTGGAAAGGCATCTGTATATGACTCAAATGTTTATCGCTTTGGGTCAGGCTCCGTTTATTATGGTGATGGCTCCACCTAATCATCAGGCTGGGGAGGATTTACCTAGTTTAAGTCAAGTTCAGGCTTTGCGTTTTCAGGCTGGACAAGGTTTGTTGTTACATCTCGGTACTTGGCATGATTTTCCTATAGCTGGCGATGATCGCCCTGTGGTGATTTTAACAGCTAATTCTGATGAGGTCGTCACGGCTTTGAGTCAAATGCAGACTCCGGGCGAAATGAATCAGGGTGATGTGTATAAGATTTCACTGCCACAACGCTTAAATTGTGAGATTCAATTAGAATTTTGAGTGGGGTGTTGCTGTTAAGCTTCAGAAAAAAAACGATTGCTCAGAAAACTTTGAGCAATCGCCGTCACCAATGATTATTTCTGATCTAATGATAGTGAGTATATACAGGAATTTGTCGCTATTCATTACCGAAAACTGCAATCTTGACTTCACAAAGTTTCTATGAGCAGTTGTAGAATTAATTGTAGTGGTACTTCTACCCAGTCTGGGCGATGTTTCAGTTCTGAGTCTAGGGTGTCAATCAATTTTTCTAAGACGCTAGTAGTTAGTAATACTTGCAATTCTGCGGTTGATTTCGGTAAAAAGGTGTCTTGGCTCGCTGTTGCTAAATAGGAGTTTAAAAAGGCTTTACTTACCCAGGTGTACCACATCTGCGCCCATTGTGCCATCACAGGCTGATTTTCTGGGACAATCATCCCACTGGCGATTTCTTGGCGTAAGGCTTGAGTGACTGCGTATTGAAATGATACTAACATGGATGCTACATCTTTGAGGGGCGATCGCTTGCGCCGGCGATCGCTCAAACTCCTGGCGGCTTTTCCTTCAAAATGTGTAATGATAAAGTCTCTACCTGTATATAGCAACTGCCCTAGATGATAGTCCCCATGATAACGCGTCCGTTTAGCTGTAATTTTTTGTTTGACTACTGACTGAAAACATGATAAAATTTCATGCTGGCTATTGATGACTTCTAAGGCTAATTGTTGGGTATTGGCTGGTAATGATGCTAATTTTTCGTGCAGTACCCGAAAGACTTGCCCGGTTAAGTTGCGGCCATTTTGATAGATGGAACGCTGATAAAATGATGAAAAAGGTTCTGGCGCAAAGTCGGGGTTATCTGTGTCGGCGGCAAGGGCAATATGCAATTCAGCTGTAGTCTTACCTAATAGTTGCACATTTGGCAGGTAAGAGTTCATAGTTTGTATTGCCAAGTCGGGAATTTCGTTTGTTTGTAAATCTAGCCAAGAAGCCGATGATAGAGGCATTTCGGCAATATTGGCTTGTTCGGTGCTGACAACATCAAAATAGTGGCGTAAGCTATCAAGGGTATATTCCCAACCACTGCGGGTGTCTAAAATTAACTCTTGTAAAATACCAACAGTCACAGGTAAAGCGGGACTATATCCTGATTTATGAGGATAGCGATATTCTAACGCTCCAACTACCGGTACAAAATGTTGTAAGCGTTTTTTCTCACCTAAAAATCGCCGAATTTCTAAATCAGGGTGCATACCTGTTTCGACTTTGCGGAATAGTTTCAAACACAGGCTATCGTCATACATGATATAAGTTTTGGTTTGTTCTCCTCCTTCTTTGACGGTAGGATGACGATAAATTGCTGGTTGGTTGTGGGGAAATAAATCTGTGGCTGTACCCAATAATTCGCCGGTTGTTCCCTGATAGGTGCGATGATCAGCAATGATATCTAACAATGCCAAGATAAAGTCTTTGTCTGCTAAAGCATCATATAAAATTCCGACTTCTTCTTGTGCTTGCACTTGCAGACGCGCCATGACAGCCTGTGGTGTTTCCGCTAATAGGTGCAGTGCTGGTTCACCTTCGGCATAAGCTAAAAATAATAGATATGTTTCCTGACTGGCTTGCAGATATTCCACCTGTAACCAGACAATTTCAGCTAACTTCTGATTATAGGGTATGGCGATCGCTTCAGTAATTTGCACTGATTGTACAGTCTGAGTTTTACCACCAAACCAATCACAGGTATAGAGATAATCCCGCAGTGTTGACTCTAAAACGGCTTTAACTTCTCGTTGCGAAATCACATTTTGCCAGGCATCCGTCACCACTAATGTAGGTAACTCTGCTTGCGGTTTGGGTGGTTGAGTCAAACTAGGTTTAGGTTGTAGAGTAAACCAATAAACGCCGTAGGGACTCAAACTGAGAAAATAAGCTGATTCGCCAATTTTGGGAAATTCCGTATTGCCAAAAATCTCCACTGGTAGCAGTCCGTTGTATGCTGAAAGGTCTAAACCTACTGTTTGGACGTAGTGGGATAAATTGGCGACGACGAGAATTTGTTCTGTGGATGTGCGACGGATGAAAGCGAAAACTTTACGGTTACTAGAGTGTAGTAATTCTAAATGTCCTTTTCCTAAAGCTTGAAAGCGTTTACGAGTTGCTAACAACCGCTTCATGAAATACCACAGAGAGTTAGGGTTAGCCCGTTGAGCTTCCACGTTCACCGCTTCATAGTGGTATTCTGAGTCTATAATTACCGGCAGGTATAAACGCTGGGGATTAGCGCGACTAAAACCAGCATTTCGATCTGCACTCCACTGCATGGGAGTTCTGACACCATTGCGATCGCCTAAATAAACGTTATCACCCATGCCAATCTCATCACCATAATATATCACCGGTGTACCTGGCAGAGATAACAGTAAACTATTAAGTAATTCTATCTGACGGCGGTCATTTCCCAAAAGTGGCGATAATCGGCGACGAATGCCCAAATTCAGCCGCATTACTGGGTCTTGAGCATATACCTTATACATAAAGTCTCTATCTTCATCCGTCACCATTTCTAAGGTAAGTTCGTCATGGTTGCGGAGGAATAACGCCCATTGACAATTATCAGGAATGGGTGGAGTTTGCTGGAGAATATCGACAATGGGAAAATTATCTTCCATTCGCAACGCCATAAATAAACGTGGCATCAGGGGAAAATGGAAGTTCATCTGACACTCATTCCCTGTACCATAATATTGGGCTGCATCTTCTGGCCATTGGTTAGCTTCTGCTAGCAGCATCCGGTTAGGGTATTTCGCGTCAACGTGCGATCGCAACTCTTGTAAAAACCCATGAGTTTCTGGTAAATTTTCGCAGTTCGTTCCTTCCCGTTCATATAAATAAGGAACTGCATCCATACGCAACCCATCAACACCCATCCCCAACCAAAAATCTAGAACCTCAAATACAGCTTGACGCACTAAGGGATGATCATAATTTAAATCAGGCTGATGGGAGTAGAAACGATGCCAATAATATGCTTTAGCGACTGCATCCCAAGCCCAATTAGAAGTTTCAAAATCTTGAAAAATAATCCGTGCTTCTTGATATTTTTCCGGGCTATCACTCCAGACATAAAAATCTCGTTCTGGACTGCCTTTTGGTGAACGCCGCGCCCGTTGAAACCAAGGATGCTGATCAGATGTATGGTTAATAATTAACTCAATAATTACCCGAATTCCACGCTGATGGGCAGCAGTCAATAACTGTTTAAAATCTGCCAACGAACCATAAATCGGGTTCACACTGGTGTAATCAGCAATATCATAACCATCATCCTTTAAAGGTGAGGGAAAAAATGGCAATAACCAGATAGCATTAATCCCCAACTCTTGGAGATAATCTAACTTTTCCGTCAGTCCCCGAAAATCTCCTATACCATCACCATTACTGTCAGCAAATGCCCGCACAGGTAACTCATAAATTATTGCATTTTTAAACCACAACGGGTCATTTTCTAAAGTTAAATTAGGCATTTAAATAATTTACCAGCCACATCATTAGAAGTTAATTTCATCCTCAGAGTAGCTCAGATTGTGACTGGATTAATCTAACACAGGGATGACTCCCATAGCCAAAGGAACTATAACCAAAGAGTCAGAAACAACCGAATACTTACAATATGAATATAGAGACGTTGCCTAAAACATCTGTAATCAGGGTTGAAATTCAATAAGATTCATGATCAAACCAACTGCTCTTAACCGTTTCACTCATGTTTAAGAGGCTAAAAATTTATTGATACTATCAACAGCATTTTGGTTAAGGTTTTTATCTACCAGAATACAGGAGTCAGGAGTCAGAATTCAGAATAAATTCTGTACGACTGGCGGATGAATAATCAGGTTTAAGACTCCCCACTAAATTTTCAATTTAGTGGTCTTCCCTACGGGACGCTACGCGAAAAATTAGTGGTGGGTTCAAGCCCCCACTAATTGTCTTTAATGCAAGAATTTTGAATTTTTAATTTTGAATTGGAGCGTTCGCGTAGCGTCTTGCAGAGAAGCGACTTGACTGATGATTACAGTGTTCCCAGATAGCGATCGCTAGTTATTCATTTCATAGTAAATTACGGTAAACAACATACATGCCGCCGATGTAGAGAAAAATAAGAGTTAGTCCATCCCAAGTGAGATACATTCGGGAACGACTAACGGCATGGTAAATTAGACCGGCGATCGCTATTGAGGTCATCACCATCGCTACAATATCTGTAAAAATATGTATTCGGCTAATACTTAACCACAGACTACCCGAAAGATAAACTAAATCATAAATGCCAAGAATCGCTAAATTAAAGATATTAGAACCAAAAAGGTTAGAAACTGCCAAATCTACGGCGTTGAGTCTTACTGCTGCCACGGATGCCACTATTTCAGGTAAAGAAGTCGCTGTAGCTAATAAAATCGCACCGATGAAACTCTTGCCTAATCCAGTAATTTCGGCAATTTGATCACCTAAAAATGCTAGCCACACCCCTAAAATTACAATTGCTACTGAATGCAAACAAAATTGTCGATAAGCTTGTTGAGTAGTTATGTCTTCGTATTGAAAAATCTCTACTTCTTCTTCTAACACGGCAGCACGTCGTCTAGACTCAAATCGGGCAATGGTTCTAGCACTGACAAAATACAACAAAATTAATAACACACTGGGAATACCCACCCATCCCAAGCTTAAATTCACATTGGTTTGTGCCAACAGCATTCCAGCCGCCGCTACACCTAGCATCACACAACCCAGACTCGCGGCTAATCCATGACTAATCTGTGCTTGTTTCAGTAATGGCTCAGGGCCAGTCACAATATCCAATAGTGCTAAAATCAGCAAATTAAATAAACAACTGCCCAAAATTCCCCCCACAGCCAAGTCTGGGGAATTAAAAATAACTATGGCACTAATTCCTGTTGCTAACTCTGGTAAAGAAGTCACACCCGCTAGTAAGATGGTGCCAATCCAAGTACGTCCTAATCCAGTTTTTTCTGCCAAGATATCGGCACTTTGGGAAAGCTTGATTCCTACCGCAATCACTAAAATAAAGCAAACCAGAACTTGAATAAATAGCAGCATGATTAAGGCTAGAGATGGTGAGATGGGAACAAAAAGAATGAAAACACTCTTTCAAGATAAAATCCCACAGGCTGTTTATCCCACAATCAGAGCTAGAAAATCTCTGTTTCCTTCTGTCTCTAACCTGTCGCTGCTAGCCTGTAGCCCCAATTTTCAGGTTATTCTGCTGGGGTAAATCGTAAATATCCCAGTTTTGGATACTATGCTGGCGTAAGCTGTCTTCTACCCGATGAATTTCTGAGTCTGTGCCATTGAGTATGAGTAAATAATAACTTTGTTGGAGGCGATCGCTATACACTCTAGCTCGATTTTCCGGTATGCCTAAACTCACCAACGCCTTGACTAAATTCTCATAGGCTGCTGTTCCCACTGCTACACCTCCGATGCTAGCAATTAAAGCCGCACCTATCGAACCTGCTGCTAGTATTGCTCCTAAAGTGCCTGGCAGAGCTAAACTGCTAATACCCACCAACAAACCACCCCAGGTAGTTGCTGTCAGTGTATCCCCGATTGCGCCTGTAGTATTTACATCTTGCTTACCAATGCGATCGCTCACCTTAACATCGCCTACTGCGTCCCTTTTTTCTACATCTTTGGCAATCACAGAAATCTGTTCTACAGGGAAGTCAGCCGCTTTTAATTGATTAATCGCTTGTTCTAATTCTGAGGATTTAGTAAATACTCCTAAGCCGATTTTTGGATGATTATTTGTCATATTCACCTCGATGTGGGGAGTGGGGACTGGAGATTGAGGATTGAGAATCTAATCATTGTTTAAACTTTGAATTTTGTAGGCGTAAACTTAGCCGTAGGCTATTTTAAATTTTGAATTGGTGTTAAAACTTGTCCGTCAGCATCTGATAATGATGTTTTTCCTAACCAATGCACGGGGAAAGTATCGCCTACTTGTTCAATAAATTTATCTAGTTCTTCTAAACTCAAAGCACCTGGAACTGGATAACGAGCTTTGATCAGTCGTGGTAGTTCGGTATTATATTGGATTAAAGCGGGAAAGTTGCGCGGAAAATCTTCTGTAATCCCGACGAACTCGCCGCGCTGGCGTGCATACTTAAACACCTCTCGCCATTGTTCGATAGTCGGCAAACCTGCCGCATCTACCCCATGAGAGAAAAGTATCAGATAAATTTCATCATAGGGTTCTGTCTGCTTCAAGTATTGCTGAATCCAATCAAGTGACGGTTCCATGTTAAACTTCATCCAAAATGGTACAGAAGCAGTACGCAAAGACCACATTGGTTCTAGGAGGATGAAGGATTCGACAAACAAACGGTTAGCCATGATGCCCCGTTTTTTGTACCACCAACGATATAATTCAGCCACAAAGGGGCTGAGGTGTTCTGGTTCTTTAAAGACGATGCGCCGGAGATGATAACCGCGATCGCGGGCGAAATTTTCGATATCTTCCCGTAGCATAGGCTCAAAACCCCATTCGGCTTCCGGGCGATCGCTATCAGGTTGGGGTGCTTCCCATTGTCGGCGATGGGAATGATAGCGTTCTAAATATTCGCTGACACGTCGGCTACCATAGAGAAACTCCTCTGGGGTGGCACCACCTAACGCCCCAAACTGGAAAAAGTGGCGATCGTCAACTTGCGTTGTGTGCCAAGTTCGCTGACACTCAACAATAAAAATCGTTCCGCCTTTAGGTAAGCAGTTTTGCAAAAAGCGTTTATAAGTTTCCCCCAAAGCCCGACGCTTCACCCGAAAATAAGTCATCCCCCGCAAAGTCAAGCGGTCTTGATTGGGGTCATACATGTGATGTAGTTGCAAATCTGGGTTAGCATTTAGCAAAGGCTTGGCTTTTTCCCTGCCCCACTCCATCGCCTTTTGGGGTTCATCGGGATGTAATTCTGGGTGGAGTACAGGAATTAAATAAGTTTGAGGTAGCCAAGGCATTCCTAAAGCTGCACATAAATGCACCAATGCACCACTAGCCGAACCAATCGCCACGGCTGGATATTGATGTTGGGGGTACTCATTCACCATCCATTCTGAGACTACCTCGCTGCTAACATCTCCCAACCTGGCGGCGGGAATGGCTTCCCCTGCACTACCAGCAGTATAGATCAACTCTTTTACAGGTCGGGGCAACTTGTTAATTAAAATCGAGATTGGTTCTAACGCGGCTGGCATTGAACCCATCCCCGGAAAATCTTCACCCCGCAGATAAGCAGCAGTTGCCCGTAACATTGCCGTGGCAGAGTCAAAACCGGCGATGTAAGGCGGAGCTATGCGTAATTGTGCCATCCAATCAGCTAACATTCCTTGATAAAAGGGCGTTTGCATTTAACTTCTCCTTTGCAACTGAGTAGGGTTGTGTAGCGTTAATGAAGGCACGAGTGACGCGGGTTAGTTCCAGAGGTCTACTGTAATTCAGGGTATGCCCCCCACCAGGAATTACAGCTAGTCGGGCATTTGGTAACAGATGCACAACTTCCTCCGCCCACTGCTGGCTAACAACGGGGTCTTCTCGACCACGCACAACTAATGTGGGGACGGGGACATCGGGTAGTTTGTCTTCAATTCGGTCGGCGAAGGCGATTTGAACGGTACGAATAAAGCGGGAAAAACCAGCTTGCCAATAATCGTAAGCTTGCAGGGGAGCTTGAGAGGGGTTTTCTAGGGGAGCGTTACGGAAAAATCGCCATAATTGCTGCGGTAAGGTGCGGGCGTGGGGGTCAATGGTGGGGCCTTGTAAGATGGCTCGTTCTAGGCGATCGCTATGATGTAGGGCAAATTCAACTATAATCTGACAGCCGAAGGAGTTACCCAGCATGGTTGCGCGTTCAATTCCCACTGCATCCATCCATTGGCATAAAATATCTGCCAACTCTGGTAATTCTAAGGTGTGTTTTGGCTTGTCACTTTCACCGTAACCGGGCAAGTCTGGCGCATACACCTGAAAATCTGGTGCTAGTAACTCGCCGAGGGGAGTCATGTAACGACTGGAAACTACCAACCCATGCACCAGAATGATTACGGGAGTCTCTGGTTTAAGTGATGAGACTCGCGCGTGTATTGATAAACCATTGACGTTGGTGTATTGGCTCTCTAGTTTGCCTTTTGGTAAGTTCATGGTGGTGTTTTTTCACGCAGAGGAGGACACTTGCGTGGGCGGGTTTCCCGACTTGAGCAAAGTGTCCGTCGCGCAGAGGCGCAGAGAGAGAAAGGGGGAGAAATCTTGAATTTTGAATTTTGAATTTTGAATTGATTCCTCCCTACTCTCTGTTTAAGACATGGGTAAACCTATTCTCTGCGCTGCTTGTCTTGCCATATCCCAGATATCTTGACTTGTCATGCCATCTCGAACTAACCAGTTACCACTGATGCCTGTGTAGTCTTGCATTGGCTCGAAGACGTTACCATCGGTATGGGGGGCGGGTTTATGATCTTGGAAGTGGTCTTGGTCTACTTGATTTGCCATCATCTGTTCAAAGGCATCGGGAGTCAAGGTTTTTTGTAACACTTGCAAATACACGGCTTGACCGACGATGATTTCGCGCTGTGGTCTTTCTACTAAACCGGCGATCGCCTCAGCTACTTGTTTGGCAGGATATAAAGGTGTCATGGGTTTAGTTTGGCGACCTGTGTAATTCCCGGCGTGTTGAAATATCGGTGTATCAATCGAACCAGGCAACACAGTACAAACATGAATATCAGGCGCATTATCTAAATACAATTCCATCCGCAGCGAATCGGAAAGTCCCCGAATCGCATACTTGCTAATCGTGTAGGGAATTGTGTATGGTTGACCCGTTACGCCTACACCTGAAGACACATTAATCAAGTTACCGCTTCCTTGTTCCCGAAAGTGGGGTAAAGCCGCACGCGCCCCATAAATGTAACCAAATAAATTAGTCTCTATTACCCGTCGGAAAGCTTGCATAGGTGCATCTTCAAACCGTGCAAAGACGCTGACTGCGGCATTGTTTACCCACACATCTAAGCGTCCAAAGGATTCAATGGCGCGGCGTGCTAAGGCTTGTACATCGGATTCAAAAGTGACATCTGTTCGTACTGCTATCGCCGTTGCGCCTAGGTGTTCGCACTCTTGAGCAACTTCCTGTAAAGCACCCTCACGCCTGGCGGCTAGGAGTAATGTGGCTCGTTGTTTAGCAAACTCTAGGGCTGTGGCTCGCCCAATACCGCTTGATGCACCTGTTATCACTATGACGGAACTGTGTATTGGTCGTGGCATTTTCCTTTCTCCTTGAGCGATACTTACGGTAGGCGCAGCCATCGCAGTTATTTACAACAAATTTCTAGTTTTTTTGATGATTTCTTTCCCTACTGGCAGTTAATCACCGTTTTTATGTTTTAAACTTGATTTTTTACCTATTTGGCTACAATTTCGTTGACTAAAACATAGGTTCTAATGTGGCATTATTTAGCTAATTTTTATTACCGTCTTAAGATAGAAGTTTATTGGCATTTTTGCAGGAGCTTAGGATACAAACCTTAGCTATAAATACTTGGATATGTCCATTTATTGGCAGGAGATTAAAATCGAATTACCGCCTATTAAATTGAGGATTAATTAGGATAATTCTAGGGTTTTTAGGGATTTTATGAGCTTTACATATGTTGATACCCAGTTTTTTTAAGAATAACTCTCTCTAATTTCTAAATATTAATTTCCTGAAGATTTTTTGTCTGAGTATGATAGGAATTTAGTCTAAAAGTAAAGTATAAATTCAGACTAAAGATACGAATAAAAACAGAATGTATACAACCTTTGAAATATATAATTATTCTGACTTCTGATGGAAGTAAGATAATTTTTTACTACTTATTATTCAAAACAATAATTATTAGAAAAGTTTAGGCAAGGTATGCTTGAAACGAAATTAAACACATCAAATAAATTATGATTTTTGGCAGGAAGCCAATTAGAGCAATGATGAGGTATGACTTCGAGGAGGAATAAAACCTGGTTGTTTTCTTTATTCTTAATCTGGCGTTGGTTGTGAAAAAAAAACCGACTTTGGGAAAATAATTTATGTATGTAGCACTTTGGCCAGGGAATGTTTATCCCTTGGGAGCTTATTGGGATGGAAAAGGTACAAATTTTGCTTTATTTTCAGAGAATGCCACTGGTGTAGACCTTTGTTTATTCGATGAAGATGGTGGAGAAATTCGGCTACCTTTGACAGAAAAAACCAATTTTGTTTGGCATGGTTATGTCCCTGGAGTGGGGCCGGGAAATCGGTATGGATTTAGAGTTCATGGCCCTTGGTCGCCAGAGGTAGGACATCGTTTTAATCCCAATAAATTGCTGATTGACCCCTATGCTAAGGCAATTGATCGCGAGGTTATTCATGATCAGGCTATTTTTGGCTATTCTTGGGATGCACTAGCAGCAGATTTAGCCTTTTCTGATGTAGATAATGCTGAGATTGTGCCGAAGTGTGTTGTGGTTGATGAATCTTTTGATTGGGGAGAAGACAAACTACTATATACACCGTGGCATGAAACCGTAATTTATGAAACCCATGTCAAGGGTTTGACTAAGCTACATCCAGAGGTTCCAGAAGAATTGCGTGGTACTTATGCTGGGTTGGCACATCCCGCAGTGATTTCTCATCTGCAAAAACTCGGAATTACAGCCGTTGAGTTAATGCCTGTACATCATTTTTTATCCTATCCAGGGCATCTCATAGAAAAGGGATTGAGGAATTATTGGGGATACGATTCTGTTAATTATTTTGCGCCTCATGCTGCCTACAGTGCCAGTGGTGCTTTAGGACAACAAGTCACCGAGTTTAAGCAGATGGTTAAGGATCTGCACTTTGCAGGAATTGAGGTAATTTTAGATGTAGTCTACAATCACACGGCTGAAGGTAATCACTTAGGGCCTACGCTGTCATTACGAGGCATTGATAATAGTGTGTATTACCGCTTGGTCGAGGATAACCCCCGCTACTACATGGATTTTACAGGTTGCGGTAATTCTTTAAATGTGCGCCATGCTCAAGTTTTAAAGTTAATTATGGATAGCTTGCGCTACTGGGTAACGGAAATGCACGTTGATGGCTTCCGTTTTGATTTGGCTTCGGCGTTGGCGCGAGAATTATATGAAGTAGATAGCCTAGCCGCTTTTTTTGACATTATCCATCAAGACCCAGTTTTAGCTGATGTAAAGCTAATTGCTGAACCTTGGGATTTGGGAGAAGGCGGTTATCAAGTAGGGAACTTTCCCCTACGTTGGACTGAGTGGAATGGTAGATATCGGGATACTGTCAGAGATTTTTGGCGTGGTGCGGATAATAGTTTGGGAAGTTTTGCTTATTGTTTTACTGGTAGTCCAGATTTATATCAAACAAACGGGCGCAGTCCGAATGCAAGTATTAATTTTATTACTTCCCACGATGGTTTTACCTTGAATGATTTAGTCAGCTACAACCACAAGCACAATCAAGCCAATGGGGAAAATAATCAGGATGGTGATAACAATCATAAATCCTGGAATTGTGGCGTGGAAGGCGAAACCGAAGACCCAGAAGTATTACGTTTGCGGGAACGTCAAAGACGAAACTTTTTGACTACGTTAATGCTGTCTCAGGGTGTGCCGATGCTGTTAAGTGGGGATGAATTGGGCTGTAGTCAAAAGGGTAATAATAATCCCTACTGCCAAGATAATGAAATTTCTTGGCGACATTGGGATTTACAAACATCAAATCAGGATTTATTAGACTTTACACGCGAGTTGATTTATTTTCGTCATCAGCATCCAGTATTCCGGCGGCGTAAGTGGTTTCAAGGTCGTCCTATTCATGGTATTGGCATTAGTGATATTGGTTGGTTTAATGCCGATGGTAGTGAGATGAGTGAAGAACAATGGCTGGTGAGTTATGCCAAAGTATTGGAAATTTTCTTAAATGGTGAGGGTATTGCTACTCCTGGCCCGCATGGTGAACGCATCATGGATGAGAGTTTTTTGTTATTTTTTAACGCTCATTATGAGCCACTGGAATTTGCTTTGCCTAGTAGTTTGAAAGATAGGGCATGGCAAATAATCATTGATACGAATGAAACACGATTTCTGCAACATCGCCATTTAGTTTCAGGTTATCAAACTGTACCTATGGTTGAGCGATCACTCGTGGTTTTACGTTGCATTGGTTAGGGTAATTTTCACTAGGATTAAATATGAAACTAGGGGCGCATTATTTAGGTGATGGTTATTGTGAATTTACTGTCTGGTGTCCAAATGCCCAAACTGTGGACTTAGAAATTATTTCGCCACAAACGCGCCTGATACCGATGCAAAAACAAGGGAATTATTGGCGAGTTACGGCAACAAATATTGAACCAGGAACTCTTTATTTTTATCATTTAAATGGTCAGGAATCTCGACCTGATCCAGCATCAAATTTTCAGCCGCATGATGTACATGGCCCTTCTCAAGTCATCGACCATAGTTTTACTTGGAATGACAGTAATTGGTCTGGTGTTCCTTTAGAAACTATGATTATTTATGAGTTACACGTTGGTACTTTCACGCCAGAAGGTACTTTTGCCGCGATAATTCCTAGATTACCAGATTTACGAGATTTAGGCATCAATGCTATTGAATTAATGCCCATTGCACAATTTCCGGGGTCAAGAAATTGGGGTTATGATGGCGTTTATCCGTTTGCGGTGCAAGATTCTTATGGGGGGCCGAAGAAGTTAAAACTATTAGTTGATGCTTGTCATCAACAGGGAATTGCTGTCATTTTAGATGTAGTTTATAACCATTTTGGCCCCGAAGGTAATTACATGAGTCACTTCGGGTCTTATTTTACCCAAACCTATCGCACTCCTTGGGGAAGTGCGATTAATTTCGATGATGCTGATAGCTATGATGTGCGGCAATTTTTTATTCAAAACGCGCTTTATTGGTTGGAGGAATATCATATTGATGCGCTACGTTTAGATGCTATTCATGCTATTTATGATTTGGGTGCTAAACATTTTTTGGCTGAACTTGCAGAAAATGTAGCTGTGTTTTCTCAAGCGCAGGGAAGAAAAGTTTATTTAATTGCTGAAAGTGATTTAAATGATTCTAAAGTAATTCGTCCGCCTGAATTGGGTGGTTATGGAATTGATGCCCAATGGAGTGATGATTTTCATCATTCATTATATACTTTATTGACAGGCGATCGCCTGGGTTATTATGCTGACTTTGGTCGGTGTGAACATTTAGTTAAAGCTTATACAGATAGTTTTGTTTATGACTGGAAATATTCCCATTTTCGCAACCGGTTTCATGGGAATTCGGTCAGCGATCGCCCTCCCCATCAGTTTATAGTTGCTATCCAAAATCATGACCAAATAGGTAATAGAATTTTAGGTGAGCGATTATCGCAGCTAGTTACTTTTGAAGCCTTAAAATTAGCGGCTGGTGCAGTTATTTTATCCCCTTACATTCCGCTTTTATTTATGGGTGAGGAGTATGGCGAATTAGCACCTTTTACCTATTTTGTCAGCCATTCAGATCCAGATTTAATTAAAGCTGTGCGGGAAGGACGCAAGCGAGAATTTGCGGAATTTCACGCTGAAGGTGAACCACCTGATCCAGAATCACCGGAAAGTTTTTTGATGTGTAAATTGCATTGGGATAAACGTCAACAAGGTAAGCATAAAATTATCTATGATTTTTATCGCCATCTTATACAATTGCGGCAAAAACATCCGGCTTTGAGGACAGATAATCGCCAAAATTTACAAGCTGGTTGTATTGAAGATAAAAAACTTGTGTGGTGGAGAAGACACAACGCAGAACATCAGATATTTTGTTTAATGAATTTCCATACAACAGATATAACTGTTAACAATGAAATCATCAATAATAAGTGTCTAAAAATTTTCGACTCTGCTGATAAACAATGGCTAGGTAATGGTTCTATTTCACCAAAAGAAGTTAACTCACAATCAGAATTAACTCTCCGCGCTCAAAGTTTTGTCCTCTACGAAACTTGATAATTTATAGTTTTTCAAATTTTGAATTTTTAATTTTGAATTGATATCATGCGTATTCCCATAGCAACTTACCGAATACAATTTAATGCTCAATTTCCTTTTCAATCGGCTAAAGAAGTCACCAGCTATTTAGCAGAATTGGGAATTTCTGATGTTTATGCTGCACCAATTTTTAAAGCGCGAGTAGGTAGTACACACGGCTATGATATAGTTGACCCTAATCAACTCAATCCCGAATTAGGAACTCAAGAAGACTTTTTTGACTTAATTCAAGAACTAAAACAACATCAGATGGGTTGGTTACAGGATATTGTACCCAATCATGCAGCTTATGATAGTCAAAATAAATATCTGATGGATGTTTTAGAAAACGGGGTTAATTCTATCTATACTAATTATTTCGATATTGCCTGGAATTATCCGATCAGCAATGGTTTTGGTAATCCTCATGAACCAATTTTAACGCCACTTCTGGGTAAATTTTATGGAGAAGCATTAGAAAATCAAGAAATTCAATTACGCTACGACCAAACAGGATTGAGTGTTAATTATTATAACTTGAAGTTGCCAGTTAATTTAGAATCTTATGCAACTTTCTTAAGCCAAAATTTAAGGGAATTAGCTAAGACTTTAGGGAGAAAACATCCTATATTTGTCAGGTTGCTAGGTATATTGTATATGGTCAAGCATATACCTCAAGATGCCACACCAACGGAAAGACAAGACCAAATAGATTTTGTTAAAGGGTTGTTATGGGAACTGTATACAGACTATTCAGAAATTAAAACATTTATTGATGATAATGTTCGTTTATTTAATGGCGAAATCGGTAAAGCAGAAAGTTTTAATCTTTTAGATAGTTTGCTTTCTGAGCAATTTTTTAGACTCTCATTTTGGAAAGTTGGGGCTGAGGAAATTAATTACAGAAGATTTTTTACAGTCAATGAATTGATATCATTAAAAGTAGAGGATGAAACAGTCTTTAAAAACACTCACAATTTAATTTGTAAATTAGCTAAGTCAGGTGAGTTTACAGGGTTGCGAGTTGACCATATAGATGGACTTTATGACCCAAGTCAGTATTTACAAAGATTGCGAGAAAAAATAGGCGATGTATATCTGTGTGTAGAAAAGATATTACAAACAGGAGAAGAATTACCTGAGAATTGGCAAATTCAAGGGACTACGGGATATGAATTTTTAAATTATCTCAATGGAATTTTTTGTTTAACAGACAATCAAGATGCTTTTACTCAAATATACTATCACAATACAGGCTGGAGAACACCTTATGAGCAAGTTGTGACTGAGAAAAAACATTTAATGATTGAGAGAAACTTAGCTGGTGATATTGATAATTTAACTTATATTTTAAAGAAAATAGCAGGTAAACATCGTTATGGTAATGATTTTACTATCAACGGCTTAAAACGAGCGATCGCAGAAATTTTGTCTCGCTTTCCTATTTATCGCACTTATATCAATCAAGATGGGATAACAGCAGCAGATATTCCCTATATTCAAGAGGTTATTCAACAGGCTAAATCCCATCTTCCCTTACTACATCATGAATTGAGTTTTATTGAAAAATTACTGTTACTAGAACATGATGATTCTCTCACACCCGAAGAACAAGACCAAAGACTTTATTTTGTGATGCGCTTGCAACAATATACAGGGCCATTAATGGCTAAAGGTGTAGAAGATACAGCTTTATATGTTTATAACCGTTTTATTTCTTTAAATGAAGTTGGGGGAAATCCTGACCGTTTTGGAGTGAATCTGGATGAATTTCATGATTTTAACCAACAACGACAAGCTTGTTGGCAGTATACCATGAATACTACCTCAACCCATGATACAAAACGCGGTGAAGATATTAGAGCCAGGTTGAATGTCTTATCAGAAATTCCTCAAGCATGGGAAACACAAGTACGTAAATTTTATGAACTGAATCGTGAATATAAAACCAGCTTGACGAAAAAAGTTTTTATGCCGGATAATAACGATGAATACTTATTTTATCAGATGTTAGTGGGAGCATTTCCCTTTTTTGAACATGAGTATGAAAATTTTTGCGATCGCCTCTTAGATTATCTCCTCAAAGCTATTCGAGAAGCCAAAGTTTACACCGCATGGTTAAGACGAAACAGCACCTATGAAAATGCTGTAATTGACTTTGCTACCAAAGTTTTAACACCTTCAGCAGACAACCAATTTTTACAAGAATTTATTCCCTTTCAAAAACGCATAGCTGACTATGGAATTTTCAACTCCCTGTCACAAACCTTACTAAAAATTACCTCTCCCGGTTTTCCCGACTTCTATCAAGGGACAGAACTCTGGGATTTTAGCATGGTTGATCCTGATAACCGTCGTCCGGTTGACTTTGCCATCCGTAAATCTTACCTCCAAGAGATTAAAGCACAAATTCCCACAGATATCCTCAAATTAATTGATGAGCTATTAGCAAATAAAGCAGATGGTAGAATCAAGATGTTTTTGATTCTGCAAGCTTTAAAATTCCGAGTCAATAATTTACAGGTTTTTCAGCAGGGTAGTTACTTACCCTTAGCAGCCAAGGGAAAATTTAAAGACCACATTATCGCCTTTGCGAGAATTTATCAAGACCAAACTATTATTACCATTGCATCCCGATTTTTTACCAGCTTAATTCAGCCTGAACAATATCCATTAGGTACAGAAGTTTGGCAAGATACTTACATTGAGTTACCCCCAGCCACACCTTCAACTTTACTAGATGGTATGACTGGACAAATAGTTAAAGCTGATAAAATCTTGTTAATTGGCGAAGCATTAAAATACTTTCCCGTGGCGTTGTTAGGTTATGATTTAAAAGACACTAATCAGATTTTGCCAGAAATGTCACTTTCAGAAATATAATATGCAAGCTCATCAAGCAAAATATCCACAGATAGTTAACGCCGAAGAATTACAAGAGTTAATATCTAGGTCTGATTTATTGCTATTGGTAGTTTTTTTCTCTCCTGTATGTGGCCCTTCTCATTTGATAGAATCAGTTTTGGCTGATGTGAGTGTCAAAATGCAGTCAAAAGTTAAGATAGTGAAAATTGATAGTGAAGCTTATTCTAATTTAGCTTCGCATTATCAAGTTCATCCTTTACCAACACTATTAGTTTTTCAGGATGGTAAATTAATAGGAAAGATAGAAGAAGAAGAAAGTAAAAAGTTAATGTCATCGGCAAATCTTATTCAACGTCTGCAACCTTTTATGAAAAATCACAGCGTTGCTGATTGAATTTAGGAATTAGTTCGCGCATACCGCCAAGGCGGAACCCCCAGGGTAGGTGCATACCGCAAGCGGAACTCGCAGAGTAGGCGCAAAGATTAATGAGATATCACCTAACCGCTAAATAAATTGCTAAACACATCTTGTTTTAACGAAATGCAAAAAAACAAAATTTAACCTATTATAACACATATAAAGGTTTAGCATTACTAAACCCCTACTCGCCAACTAAAATTACTTCTTTGCCCACAAGTCAGGATAAGCTGATGTATCTAGGCCGTTTTTTTCAACTTGACTATGGCAACGATTAACGACAACTACCTGAAACTGAAAGCTGGATATCTGTTCCCGGAAATTGCACGCCGGGTAAATGCCTTTGCGGAAGCTAATCCCGATGCTAAGATTATTCGTTTGGGTATTGGTGATGTCACCGAACCCTTGCCAGAAGCTTGCCGTCAGGCGATGATTAAAGCAGTGGAAGAAATGGGCGATCGCAACACGTTCAAAGGCTACGGCCCAGAACAAGGT
This sequence comes from Anabaena sp. CA = ATCC 33047, assembly GCF_963870205.1. NCBI lineage: Bacteria > Bacillati > Cyanobacteriota > Cyanophyceae > Nostocales > Nostocaceae > Anabaena > Anabaena sp. CA = ATCC 33047. The sequence goes on from NZ_CAWMSA010000044.1 coordinate 43,003, forward strand.
TATGCTTGGTTAAGAGAAAAAATTGCGGCTCAAGATTTCCAAGCACGGGGATGTGACATTGATGCTTCTGAAATCTTCATTTCCGACGGTTCTAAATGCGACACAGGTAACATTCTCGATATCTTCGGAGATAACAACGTTATCGCCGTTACTGACCCAGTTTACCCAGTATACGTAGATACCAACGTAATGGCGGGACATACTGGTGCTGCCAACGATAAAGGCGAGTTTGAAGGTTTAGTTTACCTGCCCATCACCGCCGAAAACAACTTTACCGCCCAAATACCCAGCCAAAAAGTAGATTTAATTTACCTCTGCTTCCCCAACAACCCCACAGGCGCAACCGCCACCAAAGAACACCTGAAAGCATGGGTAGACTACGCCAAAGCGAATCACTCGATTATTTTCTTTGATGCAGCCTACGAAGCATATATCACAGATCCTTCATTGCCTCATTCTATCTACGAAATCGAAGGTGCAAGAGACTGCGCCATTGAGTTTCGTTCCTTCTCCAAAAATGCCGGCTTTACCGGCACTCGTTGCGCCTTAACCGTCGTACCCAAAACCCTGACAGCCAAAGCCGCCGATGGTTCGGATGTCGAACTGTGGAAATTGTGGAATCGTCGCCAGTCTACCAAATTTAACGGCGTATCTTACATCATACAACGGGGAGCCGAAGCGGTTTACTCAGCAGCCGGACAAGCACAAATCAAAGAATTAGTCAACTTCTATTTAGAAAACGCCAAAATCATCCGCGAAAAACTCACCGCCGCCGGACTAGCCGTTTATGGTGGCGTAAACGCGCCTTACGTTTGGGTGAAGACTCCTAATGGTCTTTCTAGTTGGGATTTCTTTGATAAACTACTGCATACTTGCAATGTTGTCGGTACACCTGGTTCTGGCTTTGGTGCTGCCGGTGAAGGCTACTTCCGGATTTCCGCCTTTAACAGCCGGGAGAATGTGGAGGAAGCCATGAAGCGGATTACCGAAAAGTTTAAAGTATAAAATGTTGTGGTGGGCATTGCCCACCCTGCTCAATTCTGCTGTTTGTATCCCTAGGGTGATGTATTGCAGAGCAGTCGTTGAGAAGATATCCCCAAACCTCTGCTGTCTTTCTAGTTTAAACACAAAAACCCCGGTTTCTTCAAGAAACCGGGGTTATGATGTTGGTACTAACCTACTGTCTACTTAGTTTCAGTGAAATCAGCGTCAATCACATCATCACCGCCACCAGAGGGAGCCGCACCGCCATCACCAGGAGCAGCACCACCAGGAGCAGCACCACCAGATTGTTGATAGATGTTGCTACCAACTGCAAACAGTGCTTGTTGTAATTCTGGTGTTAACTTCTTGATTTGCTCGTCGTCTTCCTTAGCCACAGCTTCGCGCAGTTCTTTCACTAAGCCTTCAACTTTTTCCTTATCAGCAGCCGGAACTTTATCACCTAATTCTTGCAACTGCTTCTCGGCTTGGTAAGCCAAAGAGTCGGCTTGGTTCTTACGCTCAATTTTCTCCCGACGTTCTTTGTCAGCTGTGGCGTTTTGTTCAGCTTCTTTCACCATGCGGTCAACGTCGGTTTTATCTAAGGTAGAAGCACCAGTAATACTGATGGACTGTTCCTTACCAGTACCTTTGTCCTTAGCGGTGACGTTGAGGATACCGTTAGCGTCGATATCAAAGGTAACTTCAATTTGAGGTACGCCACGGGGTGCGGGAGGGATACCATCTAAACGGAAGGTTCCCAAACTCTTGTTATCGTTGGCAAATTCTCTTTCACCTTGGAGAACGTGAATTTCTACGTTAGTTTGACCATCCACGGCGGTAGAGAATACCTCGGATTTCTTGGTGGGAATTGTGGTGTTACGAGGAATAATCTTGGTCATCACACCGCCCAAGGTTTCCACACCCAAAGATAGTGGTGTTACGTCTAACAACAAGATACCTGTAACATCACCAGCGAGTACACCTGCTTGAATGGCTGCACCAACAGCTACCACTTCATCAGGGTTAACGCTTTGGTTAGGGTCTTTACCCAAGATAGTCTTGACGACTTGTTGGACTGCGGGGATACGGGTAGAACCACCTACCAGTACAACTTCATCAATATCATTTTTGCCTAACTTGGCATCACGTAGAGCCTGTTCTACGGGAATGCGACAACGGTCAATCAAGTCTGAGCAGAGTTCTTCAAACTTGGCGCGGGTTAGGGTCATATCCAGGTGCTTAGGCCCGTCCTGGGTAGCGGTGATGAATGGGAGGTTAATTTCCGCTTGGGTAACGCTAGAAAGCTCAATCTTGGCTTTTTCTGCGGCTTCTGTTAAACGTTGCAGTGCTTGTCTGTCTTTGCGGAGGTCGATACCTTCGTCTTTTTTGAACTGTTCTGCTAAGAAATCAACGATTTTTTTATCGAAGTCGTCACCACCGAGGTGGGTGTCACCAGAGGTAGCTAATACTTCAAATACGCCGTCGCCTACTTCTAATACAGATACGTCGAATGTACCACCACCCAAGTCAAATACTAAGATGGTTTCGTTGCTTTTTTTATCAAAACCATAAGCCAAGGAAGCGGCGGTTGGTTCGTTGATAATCCGCAGGACTTCAATACCAGCGATTTTACCAGCGTCTTTGGTGGCTTGACGTTGGGAGTCGTTGAAGTATGCGGGAACGGTGATTACTGCCTGGGTGACGGTTTCGCCTAGGTACTTACTAGCGTCTTCAACTAATTTACGGAGAACCTTAGCAGAAATTTCTTCTGGAGCAAATTGTTTACCAGCACCAGGGGAGTCTAGCTTGACGTTACCGCCACTGCTGAGAACTTTGTAAGATACTTCTGTAGCTTCGTTGGTAACTTCATCAAAACGACGACCGATAAAACGCTTCACAGAGTAGAAAGTGTTTTCGGGGTTCATCACCGCTTGGCGTTTGGCGATTTGTCCTACCAAAGTGTCGCCATTTTTCGCAAACGCTACTACTGAGGGGGTGGTGCGGAAACCTTCGGCGTTAGCGATAACTGTGGGTTTACCACCTTCCATTACTGCGACGCAGGAGTTAGTTGTACCTAAGTCAATTCCTACTACTTTTGCCATTTTCGGTGCTGGCTCCGTATAACTACAAATGAACGAATGAGAATATCAGGGACTTTATTTTTGAACCAACTATTGAGAGAAAGCAGTTAGTTCAGCATTGATCACCTTGGTTGTGGTTCTCCTGGAGGTGAAACTCCAAGTTACGCTGATATATATACTGAGCTTGTATAGTCAGTCCATGAAGGGGGGTTTCCCGAACAATGGAGGGGACGGTTAATTTTAAAAGGTGTTTTTAGTGGGTTCATGGATCAAACTGCTTTCACTTTGTCTAATTTATGAGAATTAATACCTTGAGTAATTAGGGTGAACCGTAATGCTAAAGTGGTGTTTGCCGTCTGGAGAAGTAAATAAGGGCAGTTTGAGTGAGGCGATCGCTCGATTTATCCCCCACACGGTAAAATTATCATGGGGTCAATCTCAACTATCCATACAGCGTGAAAACTGACAGCATCTTTTATCGTTTTTTTCAAGAGCTTCCCAGCATATTTTTTGAGTTAATTGGCAATTCACCCGACACCGCTACCGCTTATCAATTCTCATCAGTTGAAATCAAGCAGACTGCATTTCGTATTGATGGCGTTTTTCTACCCACACAAGACAACCCCATTTACTTTGTCGAAGTCCAATTTCAAATCGATACAGAAATTTATTCGCGCCTGTTCTCGGAAATCTTTTTATACATTCGTCAATATCAGCCCAGAAATCCTTGGCGGGCTGTAGTCATCTATCCTACGCGCAACCTCGATACAGCCGACACCAATCATTACAGCGAATTATTAGCTAGTCCTCGTGTTCACCGCATTTATTTAGATGAATTAGGTGAAACAGCTACATTACCAGTGGGTATTGCTACACTAAAATTAGTCATAGAAAATCAAGATACAGCAATTACCACCGCCAGAGAGTTAATCGATAGAACTCGACAAGAAATTAATCCCGAATCTCAACAACGACAGTTATTAGAATTAATAGAGACAATCTTGGTTTATAAATTCCCAAATTTGAGTCGAGAGGAAATTGAGAGCATGTTTAGTTTAAGTGATTTGGAACAGACAAGGGTTTATCAAGAAGCTAAACAAGAAGGTAGACAAGAAGGTAGACAAGAAGGTGCGCGTCAAGAGAAATTGCGTTTAATTCCTTTATTGCAAACATTAGGGTTAAGTGTAGAACAAACAGCGCAGGAATTAGATTTGACAGTCGAAGAAGTTCAGCAAGAATTACAAAAACAATCACCAAATCAAGATAGGTAAATTGGATTTCATAGATAGCTATCATTAATTTTGTATATTGCATTGTTCCTATGGTTACTCTGTCCCCCTCCCTACAAGCTAAACTCGCTCAACCCCTAAAAATCGGCTCATTTGCAGTGAAAAGCCGAGTTCTTCAGTCGCCTTTATCTGGGGTGACAGACATGGTGTTTCGTCGTCTTGTGCGTCGCTATGCTCCAGATTCGATGATGTACACTGAAATGGTGAACGCTACAGGCTTACACTATGTCAAGCAGTTACCGAAAATTATGGAGGTAGATCCCAACGAACGCCCTATTAGTATACAGTTATTTGACTGTCGTCCCGATTTTCTCGCGGAAGCAGCTGTCAAAGCTGTGGCGGAAGGTGCGGATACTGTTGATATTAATATGGGGTGTCCGGTCAATAAAATCACTAAAAATGGTGGTGGTTCTTCGCTGTTGCGACAGCCGGAAGTCGCAGAGGCTATAGTTCGGGAAGTGGTGAAGGCTGTTGATGTGCCTGTAACAGTTAAAACTCGTATTGGCTGGAATGACAAGGAAATCATCATTCTTGATTTTGCCAAACGTATGGAAGATGCAGGGGCGCAAATGATTACTGTGCATGGACGCACCCGCGCACAAGGTTACAATGGTAATGCTCGTTGGGAATGGATAGCCCGTGTGAAAGAGGTGCTGTCAATTCCAGTCATTGGCAATGGGGATATATTTTCTGTAGAAGCGGCGGTGAAATGTTTAGAGGAAACTGGCGCGGATGGTGTGATGTGTTCCCGTGGCACTTTGGGTTATCCGTTTTTGGTGGGAGAAATTGATCATTTCTTGAAAACTGGGGAGATGTTACCCGCACCAACACCAATTCAACGTTTGGAATGTGCCAGAGATCATTTACAAGCTTTATGGGAGTATAAAGGCGATCGCGGTGTGCGTCAAGCCCGTAAGCACATGACTTGGTACGCTAAGGGTTTTGTAGGTGCGGCGGAATTACGGGGACAATTAAGTGTGATTGAAACTGTTCAACAAGGTTTAGACTTGATTGATAGAGCTGTTGAGCAGTTAGCTCATGGTTATGAGCTGATGGCAGAAGCGGAAAATTTTCAAGTCGCTTAAGATATGATCCAGGCGATCGCACACAATATAATCAAAGTGCGATCGCATGACTTCACTCAGTTTTACCTAATATTTCTAATAACTGCGCCTCTGTTAATTGGGTAATTCCCAAACTTTCGGCTTTGGCTAATTTAGAACCTGCATCTTTACCCACAACTAAATAATCAGTTTTTTTACTCACTGAGTCAGTAACTTTACCGCCTGCTGTTTGGATTAATTCTTTTGCTTGCTCACGGTTTAAAGTCGGTAAAGTTCCAGTAATCACAAAGGTTTTACCTGCTAATTTTTGATTACTGCTACTAACTGCTGATTGTACTTGTGTATTCTCCAGTTTTAACCCGGTGGCTTTTAACCGTGCGATTAATTTTTGATTCGCATCAATCCGAAACCATTGATAAACAGCCTGAGCAATTTCCGCACCTATACCATAAATCCCCTCAATATCTGATTGCTTGGCTGTGGCTAACTGTTCAACTGTGCGATACTTGTCAGTCAGGAGTTGAGCATTGACGCTGCCAACGTGACGGATGCCTAAACCATATAATACCCTTGACCAAGGCTGATTTTTTGATTGGGCGATCGCCTGAATTAATTTCTCTGCTGATTTCTGTCCCATCCTTTCTAATTCACATAATTGTTCTTTTGTCAAGGTGTATAAATCAGCAACGGCATGCACCAAACCCTTATCCACAAGTTGATGCACTAATTTCTCCCCCACGCCTTTAATATCTAAAGCATCCCGACTTACCCAATGTTCAATCGAACCTTTGAGAATGGCAGCACAGGAAGCATTGACACAGCGAGTCACCGCTTCCCCAGTTTCTCTAACCACAGGTTGTCCGCAAACTGGGCAATGGCTAGGCATAACAAAAGGTTGGGTATCAGCCGGGCGTAGTTCTTTCAGTACCCGCACAACTTCCGGGATGATTTCTCCAGCCTTGCGGACTATCACAGTATCACCGATGCGGATATCTAATTGAGCGATGCGATCGCTATTATGTAAAGTCGCTCTTGATACCGTCGTCCCCGCTAATTCCACAGGGCGCATTTCTGCCAACGGCGTTAAAGCCCCGGTTCTTCCCACATTCACCGCAATATTTTCTACACGGGTGGGTGCTTCTTCGGCGGGATACTTTAACGCCACAGCCCACCGGGGGAATTTCTGCGTAAAACCTAACTGTTCTTGTAATTTATAGGAATTCAGCTTGACTACCACCCCATCAGTCATGTAAGGTAAATTTAGTCTTTCCGTATCCCAATATTTATAGTATTCTGCCACCTCCGCCAAAGATTGACAAAGGCGATGCTCACAGTTCACCCGAAAACCTAACTTTTGCAACAGTTCCAAAGCTTCCCATTGGGTATTAGCAATACTCGCGTCATCCATCCCCGGAATGTGCAGCGTATAGGCAAAAAAATCTAACCGTCGTTGTGCTACAATCCGAGAGTCTAATTGTCTGAGTGTACCGGCGGCAGCGTTACGAGGATTAGCAAATAACTGTTCTCCGGCTTTTTGTCGGCGTTCGTTGAGGTTTTGGAATACTTCCAGAGGTAAAAAAGCTTCACCGCGTACCTCTATCTTTTCAAGATTTTCTAAGCCATCAAAGTTTAACCGCAACGGAATTGAGCGAATAGTCCGCACATTTTGGGTGATATCTTCGCCCATCTCCCCATCACCCCTAGTTGCACCTCTCACGAGGATACCATTTTGGTAAGTCAACGCCAAAGCCGAACCATCAATTTTTAATTCTGTCACGTATTCGGCTGAGTCTGTTGGCGGTACTTGTCTGCGCCAACGTTGCTCCCATGCTTGCAATTCTTCCAGATTAAAGGCATTCTCTAAACTATATAGGGGTATATTGTGCCGCACAGAAGTAAAGTGTGTGGCTGGTTTTTCCCCGACGCGCTGAGTTGGGCTGTCTGCTGTGACTAATTCGGGATATTCCGCTTCTAATTGTTGCAGTTCGCGATATAGTTGGTCATAGACTGCATCTTCCATAATCGGTGCATCTAAGACATAATAAGCATAGCTGGCTTGTTGCAACAATTGGCGCAGTTCTTGAGCGCGTTTGATTTCAGTCTGAGTGGGAATCATGAGAGTAAATTACAAGTTGCCTAATGGATGATAGATAAAATTGTCGCAATGATCAAAACTAGGGTACAAACCTAAATTAATTTATATATCTAAAGGTGTGGTTTCCACTGCTATGATTACCACCAATGGGTAATGAATATAAGGACTTTGCTTAGTTAAATTCAAAGCGTAACCAGTAAAAATTTGCACGGGCTGACTACCAGGAGTAAGATTATGTCAGATACAAGCAAACGCGGTTTCGCTTCGATGGATGAAGATAAGCAACGCGAAATTGCTAGTAAGGGCGGGCGCGCTGCTCATGAAAAGGGTACTGCTCACGAATTCACGCCGGAGGAAGCGCGGGAAGCTGGGCGTAAAGGTGGCGAAACTGTCAGTCAAGATAGGGAACACATGGCGGAAATCGGGCGTGAGGGTGGTAAGCATTCTCACGGTGGGGGACGGAAGAAGGAAACTGAGGACGACTCAGAAAGCTAATTGATTGCTTGTGATCGTGCTAGGGTGTTTTAAGGTGTCTTATGCACCCTAGTTATGGGAGGTTTTTAAACGCAGAGGGGCGCGGAGGTAAACGCAAAGGTACGCGGAGTTTTTATAGGAGTTTGGTTAATGCTTCTATTAGGGTTTGGTTTTGTTGTTCTGTGCCTATGGTGATTCTTAGTTTATCTTCTAGTCTCGGTTGTTTGAAGTAGCGGATGTATATTTGTTGTTGTTTGAGTTGTTGGTAGAGGTATTCGGCGTTGTTTTGCGGTGGTTGCACTAGCAAGAAGTTGGTTTGGGATTCCCAGACGCGAAAACCCAGGTGTTTTAGGTTTTGTGTGAGTTGTTGGCGTGCGGTTTTGATTTTGGCGACACAGGTGTTTTTATAGGTTTGATCTTTGATGGCTACTGCTCCTACTGCACAGGCGATCGCATCTATGTTATAACTGTCTTTGACTTTATATAATCCTGTTAATAATTGCGGGTTGGCTACGCCAAAGCCTAGTCTTAGTCCTGCTAGGGAGTATCCTTTGGATAGGGTTCTAATTATTATGACGTTTTCGTATGCTTGCGTTAAGTCTAAGGCGTTCTCTTCGGCAAAGTCTACGTAAGCTTCATCTATTACTAGCACGCCTGTTATTTGATTGGCTAATTCTCTCAAGTCTGCGGTTGAAACTAGGTGTCCCGATGGGCTATTGGGTGATGCAATAAATGTGACAGCCCCATCCGCTTTTATCAGTGCTTCTAGTGGTAAGCTGTAGTCTTCTGGGTAAGGTATCTCGATTATTTCCGCCGCTTGCATCTCGGCTAATGTACGATATAATACATAGGTCGGCATGGGATAAACTATCTTTTTCCCTGGTTCGACACAGGCGCGAATGATGATGCTTAAGAGTTCATCGCTACCATTACCAACTATGATCATCTCATGGGGAATTCCTAAGACTTGACTAACAGCTTGTCTAAATTGTCCACCATAAGGTTCGGGATACCTCCGCAACCATTCCCCATCAATATTTTGCAATACTGCGAGGGCGGCAGGGGAGGGAGGATAGGGATTTTCGTTACTGTTAAGTTTGATGACTGGTGTATCCCTTGGTGGTTGTTCACCTGGTACATAGCTAGCCATTGCATCAATGTTACTACGAAAGTAGGACATAAAAAGTTCACTTAGTTATTAGTCATTAGTTATTAGTCATTAGTCATTAGTCATTAATTATTAGTCATTCCCCCTCATCTTCCTCATCCCCCACCCTGCGGGTAGGCTTACGCCATCGTAAGAGAAGCAAGCTACATCCCCCTCATCCCCCTCATCTTCCCATTCCCCAGTCCCCAGTCCCCATTCCCCAGTCCCCAGTCCC
>NZ_CAWMSA010000044.1:52508-135547 GCF_963870205.1 Anabaena sp. CA = ATCC 33047
ATGATGCCGTATTTTTGCAGTACACTAGATAATAGATGTCTTCCAGAATGCTTACCTATAACTAAGTTTCTCTCTCTCCCTACTTCTTCGGGTGCAAACGGTTCATAGGTTTGGGGATTTTGTAGTACACCATGAGCATGAATTCCTGACTCATGAGCAAAAGTATTTTCCCCTACGATAGCTTTCCACGGTGGCACATCATAACCTGATGCGGATGCTACTAACCTTGATATCTCTAGTAAACGGGGTGTGTCGAGTTTTAAGTCATAGTGATATAAATGTTTGAGAGCCATGACGACTTCTTCTAAAGCGGCGTTTCCGGCTCTTTCGCCTAAGCCATTAACTGTAGTATTCACTGATAATGCACCCGCTTTGATACCCGCCAGTGCGTTGGCTGTTGCCATGCCAAAGTCGTTATGAGTGTGCATTTCTATGGGTATCTTTACATCTGTTACCAGTTGTTTGACTTTGGTGTAGGTGGTGAAGGGTTCGAGAATTCCTACTGTATCACAAAAACGGAATCTTGATGCTCCCCATTCTTGCGCTGACAGCACTACATCTAGCAAAAAGTTGTCTTCGGCTCTAGAACTATCTTCTCCGCCTACGGAGACGAAAAGCCCTTTATCTAAGGCGAAATTGAGGCTATCTTTCAGTTTTTCTAGGACTAATTGCCATTTTCCTTGAAATTTTGCGGCTATTTGGATGTTAGATACTGGAATTGATATATGTACTCGCTGCAAACCACAGGCGATACAAGCTTGAATATCAGAAATAACTGCACGATTCCAACCTAAGAGTTTGGCTTGCAAACCTAATTCACGAATAGCAGCTATGGCGTTTTGTTCAGCTTTCCCCATAGCCGGTATCCCAACTTCGATTTCATCTACACCAATGGTATCAAGAAAGGTGGCGATCGCTATTTTCTCTTCTAAGTTAAACGCCACACCCGCCGCTTGTTCACCATCCCGTAACGTAGTGTCATTAATTACAACTTGACTCATGTAGCACCCCTTACTCACAATCTGATTTGTCTGTTGTTCTATCGAGTGAGAACTCCAGCTTAACTTACATCAAGCATCTATAAATTTGTATGTCAAATCCATAACTCAGCGCAAGCGGAATTATTACTTGAATGCGAAGTTACAAAACAGACATCATTGCTCTTTTTATCTTTAACTTTGCTGTTTTGCGGTGTATCCTCACAAATGCAAAATATAATTTTAATAAACAATACATTTATTTGGAAAAATTAATCTAATATTTGCCAATTGATAGGTTACGTAATCTCTAGAAAAATCTTCTTCATTAAAAGGAATACTTAGTTATTCATGTCATCAGAATATAACGCCAATACTACATTTTTACTATGATTAGACCAGTCAAATTGTTAAGTAGACTACAGTTTTGGCTCACTTGCAGATTATTACTAGCAAACCAGCATAAAAATAATATTCCAAACCTTTTAGCTTTGACTCATCAAGTCGAATGTTCTGATAATAATTCTGTATCTTCTGTTGATGTTTCTGGTTGAGTAATTCTCACCTGTTCAAACAAGCGAGACACTAAAGGAATGGCGACTAAAATAACTGTTAAAACTCCTAAAAATAGAGAAATACCTAAAATTTGCTCGCGGGGAATTTCTAGCACTCCTCTGAGAATTACTTCCCGCAAGGCAGAAACTATCGTAATTTCGGCGGCTGCACCTACGGATATTTGCTGAGTTTGTAAATATTCAATTAACAACCGAAATAATTCTACTAAAATCAAAATAAATAAAATGTCAGAGGTGATTTCCCGTACATCTAAGGGGTTTAACAAAGATAAAAACATCTCAACGAGGCGGATGAGCATCACACAAAACAAGCCGACGCACAAGGAGATGATAATGATGTCTTGAAAAATTTCTAAGTTATTGACAATTCTATCTCGTTTGAACCAGGTATTTATCTGGGTGACTATCCGTTTTGGCATATTGTCTCTTCATGATGAGGCTTTTTTCTATGATAGTCAATTAAATCAATAAGTTGTATTTTGATTTCTTGATTTCTTCTGTGTTTGTTAACAATTAAATAGATGGTGTTGCTCAAATCAAGCAAAAATAATTAAACGCAGATGCACGCAGATGCACGCGGATGAATCTGGATGATATCCTCAAAAATCAGTTGTTTCAGATACCTAATTTTGTACGGGTTTAGCAGTGCTAAACCCCTACTTTCTATTTCAGTAATCTTAGTCCACTCAAGGTTACTAATACTGTAGAGCCTTCATGTCCAATTACACCGATGGGGAGGTTGATATTACCGAGAAAGTTACCGAGCAACAGTAAAGCAATAAACCCTAGTGCAATGATTATATTTTGTTTGACGATGGTTTGCGATCGCTTGCCTAATGTAATCGCCGTGGCTATTTTTTCCAGTCTGTCTGTCATTAATACTATATCTGCGGTTTCTAGTGCAACGTCGCTACCTGCTGCACCCATTGCAATACCTACAGTTGCTTGGGCTAAAGCTGGTGCATCATTAATTCCATCTCCTACCATTGCGACTGTGTGATATTGTTTCTGTAAGCTGCGAATTACATCTAATTTATCTTCTGGTAGGAGTTCAGCATATACTACATCAATGCCGACGGCTTGAGCAACACTAGAAGCAGTACGTTGATTGTCTCCGGTAATCATGATAATTTTTTCTACCCCTGCTTCTCGCAACTGGGCGATAGTTGCTGCTGCTTCGGAACGTAATTGATCGGCGATCGCAATCAACCCAATTATCTCATATTCTGCTGCCCCTTGTGCTACCCAAACTACAGTTTCGCCTTGCTGTTGCCAAGTTTGCGCTGTTGTTAATAACTCCTCTGGTAACTGGGTGACATACTCCTGCAAAAACGTCTTATTCCCGACTATTACCTGTTGGTTGTTAGCAGTACCCACAATTCCTTTTCCCGGTATGGCTTGCACCTCAACGGCACGCGACCATGTTAAATTATTAGCAGCTTGTACAATTGCCTGTCCGATGGGATGTTCTGAGGAAGCTTCTAAAGCTGCGGCTGTTTTCAAGACATGATCACGGGAAAAATTAGCAGTCGCGATAACGTGAGATACTTGCAATTGTCCTGTTGTCAGAGTACCAGTTTTATCAAAGGCGATCGCTCTGACTTTACCAATCTTTTCTAACTGCGCCCCATTCTTGAATAATATACCTTGTCTAGCACCATTCGCAATTCCCGATAATAATGTTGGCATAATTGCCGCCATTAAAGCACAGGGAGAAGCCACCACCAAAAAAGTCAAAGCCCGATAAATTGTCGTTTCCCAGTCCCAACGCCAGACAAACGGCGGTAAAATTGCCAGTAATACCCCAGCTATCACAATTACTTTTGCATATCCCCTTTCAAAACGTTCAATAAACTCTTGAGAAGGTGGTGCTTCTGTTTGTGCTTGTTCAACTAACTTAATTACACGCTGAATCAAACTGCTAGAAGCTGGTTTGTGTAGCTTGAGTTGCAATGCACCATAACCATTCAGTGTCCCTGCAAAAACTTCATCACCCACAGTCTTTTCTACAGGTAAAGACTCACCAGTAATTGCAGCTTGATTTATGGTACTCTCACCAGAAATAATCATACCATCAGTAGGAATCAATTCACCGGGTTTAACAATAATTTCATCGCCTACCTTTAGTTGGTTAATGGGAATTAACTCTTCATTTCCTCCCGCGTGTAAAACTCTAGCAGTATCTGGTGTCAAACTCATCAAACTGCGAATACTCCTCTCAGTGCGTTGCATAGCGTAACCTTCCAACGCACCACTGATAGCAAAAATCAGAATTAAAATAGCTCCATCAATAATTAAATAATATTCCCTACGCCATAAACCCAAAACTGCTGCACCAATAGCAGCCACAATCATCAATAAATCTACATCAAGTTCTTTCTCTTGAAACAGGGTAGTCAAACCCTCCCGCGCACTGTCGTAACCACCGATAACATAAGCCGCAGGTAACAGAAAAAGTGCTACACCCAACCAACCGAAATGTAAAGCTAACCAACCCAAAAGTAAAAATAAGCCGCACAATAAAGCGGCTAAAGTATCTGGGTGTTCTTTAGTGAATTGGCTAAAACGCTGTGGGTAAAGCATCAGAGTTGCAGATAAACGACAACTCTCAAGCTAAACCTTGACATCAATGTTAAAGTCAAGAGTATGGATACTTATAATTAAGAAAAATAGGAAACGCGAAGGCAAAAATAGTGATTTTCGCGTTCTTCTTTGCGCCTACCGCAAGCGGAACGCCTTACGGCGAATGCGCCTTCCCTGCGGTTCCGCTTTAGCGGTATGCGCGAAACAAAAAAATATTGCTCGGCAAATGTAACGATGAATACAACCTTCTTCACCATCAAAGAACTAACAGAAACTGTCGGTGGTGGAATTACACCCCGGATGGTGCGACATTATCATAAATTAGGCTTACTACCCCAACCAGTGCGATCGCCTAGCAATTATCGACTGTATACTGAAAAAGATGTGATTAGGCTGCAAAGAATTATGGCACTCAAGCAGCAAGGATTCCAACTCAATCACATTCGGCAAATTCTAGAAGTAGAACCACAACTAGACACCAACCCGAATTTAATCGCGCAATTACAACAACAATATCGGGCGGTAATCCAGCAAATAGCCCAACTGCGCCAAACAGCCTCAGCTTTAGAGGGATTATTAGGACGCGATCGCCATTGTCAAATTATACAAGCAGAAGTCTTAGCCCAACTCAAATTAATCGAAGTCGAAACCCAAGCCGGGTTAGACAGTTTAGATAAATTTTGGCAAGGTTTAGACGCAGCAGTACACACCCACTCAGAAACCTTTACAGAATCATTGCACCACTTACTACCTGATTTATCCCAGCGTTCCGAGATAGAACAACATTTAATATCTCAGTTAGTGTTAGCTTGTGGTGATGTCAGCTTAGTATCTTTTATCAGAATCAGTCAAGGTGCGATCGCCGCTAGCCGCACCGCCCTAGCTGCTGGCTGTGAGATCATGGTGGATATTCCCACCATTGCCGCAGCTTTAGATCAAACTCGCTTAGTTCACTTAGGCTCTCAAGTCAAAATTTTAATAGACAATCCCCATATTAATACTGTCACAGAAGCCGAACAGGAATTCTGGCAACATCAAGAATGGCGAGCCAAATTACAGCAAGTCAGCGAGGGTTGCATATTAATAATTGGTTATACACCTTCGGTATTACTGGAAGCCTGTACACTTATACAAAAGCAGAAAATACAACCCTCCTTAGTCATAGGAATGCCCATTGGCTTTAGTCATGCTCCCGCAGCCAAGCGGCAACTAATGCAACAAAATATACCTTTCATCACCATTGAAGGAACGATTGGCGGCGGCTTATTAGCTGCTACTGCGCTGAATTCCCTAGTTGAGTCATTAATTGACAAGCCTGATTGTCATTGTTATTTAAATAAATGTTTGTAGTGAGGACTTTAGTCCTCTTATATTGCTGATGGCAATTTTATGAATTAGTTTATCTACTGGAGTGATTTAAGGTGGATTAACGGGTTATATTTACCAGATATATTCAGATGCTGCCATCATCAGTTAGGATGAAAAAGTTATCGGCTGAGGGTGAGTTTCATACCATCAGGTTAAGATTGACTCGACAGCGATGCAGCTAACGAGGAAAAGAGTATGGCGTTGATGGAATTGAGCCTCGATACAACAAATGAGGCGGTTGATTGGGTGTGTACGCTGCTGGCTGATACTATTGATATTAATGATATTCAAATTACAGAATACACTCAACATGAAGTCACGCCGACGAATTGGCAATGTACGATTCGCTTATATTTAGCTTACGATATTCAGGTGCGATCGCGTGTAGAAAAAATCGTCAATTTGCTTTCACCTTTACATCGTACCGGACTCACAACAGAAATTGAAACCACAATTGTTGAAGAAAAAGACACAAATGCAGAGTTACAAAACCCCTTTGTGCATCGTATTGGTAAACGGTTTGTCATCCTCACACCGGATGCAGTTTATCAATCGAAATCAGCAGATGAAATAACTTTACGACTGCAAAAAAGTTTAGCCTTCGGTACTGGTTTACACCCTGCAACTATTATTTGTTTGCGACTACTAGAAAAGCACATTATCCCTAGTATGAACGTCCTTGACTTAGGTTCAGGTTCAGGGATTTTGAGTGTAGCAATGGCGAAGTTGGGAGCTAATGTTTTAGCTTTAGATAATGATAGCATTGCCGTAGAAGCAACCCAGGATGCTGTACAACTTAATGGAGTGGAACAGCAAGTAAAAGTCATGGAAGGAAGCCTGGGAAGCGGTAGTGAGTTAGGGCATTGGATGGGCAGAAATGAAATCAAGGATGTCCCTAAAATTGAGGCGACAGGTAGCTTTGACCTGATCGTTGCTAATATCTTGTCTAGGGTGCATATTGCCCTCGCTGATGATTTTCGGCGGACGTTGCGTTATACTGATACACACGCAGGACTATTGATAGTCGCAGGTTTTACAACAGACCATGAGGAAGATGTGAAAGTCGCCTTAACAGCCGCAGGACTTGAGTTTGTTGATAGTGAACGGTTAGATGATTTAGTTGCACTGGCTTGGAGACTGCCAAAACAGCACATACCCAACAGTTAATACATATACGTAGTAGCGTGACCGGACTAAAATACTATGTACGGTGCGTTACGCTGTCGCTAACACACCCTACCAAATCCTGAAATCAAAAAATTAGGGTAACTCTGATAAATTCAGAATTACCCTAATTAATATATGAAACTTTCAACTACGAGAAATTAAGCAAACGCTGCGGTTTTCACATCGTTATTCGCGAGAATTTCTTGCAGTTCATCCGCATCTACGGTTTCTTTATCAACCAGCATTTGCGCGATTTCATCTAAGATGTGACGGTTATTTACCAACACTTCTTTAGCACGGCTGTAGGCTGTGTCTACAAGTTTACGCACTTCTTCGTCAATAGTAGAGGCTGTTTCTTCAGAGAAATCACGCTCAGACATGATATCTCGACCTAAGAACATACTACCTTGCTGACGACCAAGAGCCACAGGGCCGAGTCTATCACTCATGCCAAAGCGGGTAATCATTTGACGGGCTACACGCGCTACCTGTTGCAAGTCGTTAGAAGCACCTGTAGTCACTTCTTCTTCACCGAAGACAATTTCTTCCGCCAAACGACCACCTAAAGCCACAGCCATCTGATTTTCCAGATAAGCACGGCTGTATAAGCCTGTATCCATGCGGTCTTCGCTGGGGGTGAACCAAGTTAAACCACCGGCACGACCACGGGGAATAATGCTAATTTTTTGTACTGGGTCATAGTCGGGCATTAATGCACCCACTAAGGCGTGACCAGCTTCGTGATAAGCTACTAGGGTCTTGCGTTTTTCGCTCATTACCCGGTCTTTCTTTTCGGGGCCAGCTAAGACGCGATCGATGGCATCATTGATTTCATCCATCGAAATCTCAGTTAAGTTGCGTCTAGCTGCTAAGATAGCGGCTTCGTTGAGCAGGTTGGATAAATCAGCACCAGTAAAGCCAGGGGTACGACGGGCGATTTTATCTAAGTCTACGTCCTTAGCTAAGGTCTTGCCACGGGCATGAACTCTGAGGATTTCACTACGTCCAGCATAGTCGGGACGGTCAACCACAACTTGACGGTCAAAACGACCGGGACGTAATAAGGCTGCGTCTAGTACGTCGGGACGGTTGGTAGCAGCGATAATAATAATACCAGTGTTACCTTCAAAACCATCCATTTCGGTGAGTAACTGGTTGAGGGTTTGTTCCCGTTCATCGTTACCACCACCTAAACCAGCACCACGTTGACGACCTACTGCGTCAATTTCATCGATGAAGACGATACAGGGGGCGTTTGATTTAGCTTGCTCAAATAAGTCACGGACGCGGGAAGCACCCACACCGACGAACATTTCCACAAACTCAGAACCAGAGATGGAGAAGAAAGGTACTCCAGCTTCCCCAGCTACAGCACGCGCCAGGAGGGTTTTACCAGTACCAGGAGGCCCTACTAACAGTACGCCTTTAGGAATTTTCGCGCCAACGGCGGTAAAGCGGTCAGCATTTTTGAGGAAGTCTACGACTTCATTGAGTTCGAGTTTAGCTTGGTCAATTCCTGCCACATCCCCAAAGGTAACTTGAGTTTGTGGTTCCATTTGTACTCTAGCTTTGGATTTACCAAAGTTCATAGCTTGGCTACCAGGGCCATTTTGAGCGCGACGCAACAAGAAGAATAAGCCAACTAGAAGCAATACAGGGAAGAATAAACTACTGAGTGCCTTTAACCAAAATCCTTCTTCGGTTTGAGGCAGTACAGAAATATCAACACCTTTGGTAGTGAGTGTATTTATTAGGTCTGGGTCGTTGACTAAGGTAACAAGTTTCTTATTAGCGTCGTACTTGGGCGTTACCAACGCTGTGGAACGGTCTGCACTTAAACTAACTCTTTCAACTCTGTCTTGTTCCACTTCTTGAATAAACTGGCTATAACGCCATGTTTCCCGACTTTGGGGTTGTTTATCAAAGAAAGCTGTCCCAAGCGCAATTACAACAATAAATAGCAGCGCGTACAGCCCCGCATTTCTCCATCTTTTATTCACTGAGGTTTATCCTCCCGTCTTTTTGTGCGTAGGGCATTATTAGAATTATGTTAACTTATCTTAAGGTATAACATAATCACTAATCTGTCATGCTAAGAATGAGCTTCTGAGTTGCTGAAAGTTAGGATGGTAGGGATCATATTGTAGCGAGTCTCTAGATTGAACAACTGTATGAATGGGGATGATTTCCACCACACTATTAGTGTAGGCGATCGCTTCTAAGCCTGTAACTAATTTCGGTGTCCAAGGTATTTCTTTCACTTTTACCTGCTGCTGGTGCAGCCAGCTAATGATGTGCTGACGGCTAATTCCCGGCAATATCCCCGCAGTTAGTGGTGGTGTCCACCAACTCCCATCAGCCCACCCCCAAAGATTCCCTGTGGCAGTTTCTAGCCAATTTCCTTGATTATCTACTAGAATAGCTTCTTGGGCATGGGGTTTAGCTTGGTTAATAGCTAACCATGCACCGAGATAATTGCCGGTTTTATGAGTGGCGAGGCTACGAGATAATTCTGTATTAGCAATGGCGCACACCACCCCATGCTGTTGTTTGCTTGACAAATCCTCTGGTAAGAGTCTGCCAATGATCCATTCTCTACCATCGGGAAAGATGGCGATTCTGAGAACCGGGAAGTGTTTCAGCATCGCCTCTGCACCTTGACGCAAACGTTGCCAGTCTGGTTGTTGCCAAGCAAAGGAAGTGAGAGAAAAAAGTAGGCGATCGCAGTGTGCTTGCCAGTTAGTTAAACTACTATCTAGGGAGTTGCCATATACCCGTAGCGTTGTAAAAACCGTAGCACCATAAAGTAACCCTGGATCATAAATATTTAATATCAAAGTTTCCGACTCAATGAGTTTGCCATTGTACCAAAACATTGTAGGGACTGGGAGGAAGCGGAGGAAGCGGAGGAGAGAAACTAATAACTAATGACTAATGACTAATGACTAATGACTAATCTGTTTCTGGAAATTTAATGCTATTAGTGCCGTCTGGGTTTGTAACTACCTGTCCCCCTAATCTCTCAATCGCGGTAATTGCTCTTTTACGAGTTCTATCATCAACTGGATTATTTAATATCATTGCCCAAGTAGAAATTTGTGCATATTTGCTATTAGGGTTACTGCTGAGAAATTCAGCAGTTTTTTGCGAAGTGAACGCTATAAATTTACTTTCATCATCTGTATATTCACTAGCCCAGTTGGCTGCTGCTGTAAAAGACTGCTGGGCAGCTTGAGCATTTCCTAAAAATAATAACTCATCTATGCCTTTATAACGCCATGCGTAATAAGACTTTGCAGGAACCTTGGGAGATAAAGATTTTAAACCTTTCTCCATCAAAGCTATTGCCCGTTCTGGCATGGCAGCATACAGAGAAGTGCTGGTAGAAAGGCTTAAATAAGCTTTTAAAAATCTGGGGTCACGTTCGATAATTATTTCAAAATATTCAGGACTAAGACTATAGCCAGTTCTTGCCCGTATCTCATCATCACCAAAGTATTGTAAAAAATTTAGATATGCCCAGTTTGCTATTAAGTTATCATAACCAAAACTGGGCAGTTGTTTCAGTAATTTCAGCCGTAATTTTTCGGCTGCTAGTTCTGTTTCTAAAGTTTCTAAAGCAGTATATTGCTGACTATTTAACAGCTTTTGCAACCTCGGCCATTGCAGAGAGCCTATTCCTAATATACACAAGCAGACTAACAACGGCGTGATCAGGGTTTGACGAGATAGCAGCATAAGTTATCTGATATTCCTCCAACAAGTTAATTTAGTATATTATGCTACTTTTTAACAGAGTGCCACATCCTACTGATTGTAATGCTCACTAAGTATTTCAGCTTAGTTTAAAAGTTATTAAAAAAATCAGTAATTTGGGTTATATTGTACTATTCTTTTTGTAAACTAAGATAAATATTTCTATAAATAGAGAAAATTATGGCATATAAACCAGATATTTCCCTATGTTCACAACAACTGATCTGAGGTTCTGGTAATGGTGTTAGATTTACTGAGTTTTATGAAATAATATGACAGCAACTTGCTGCTGAACTGAAAATTACCATTGTTCCTATTGAAACTTGACTGATCGAAAACATCATGGTAGATACTTTTGAACCAACCTCTCTAAGTCATCGAAGAACCCAGAAGCCGAATAATAATGCTTTTAAATCCATCCTGAATAATGCCAACGAGTTGGAAGTTAATGACATAGTTAGTGCTGTAAAATCTGCTTTATTGGACTTAACTGAATTAGAAATTACTACTTGGGTACCAGAGTCATCTATTCAAGATGGCGATGAACTACAAAATAAAGTACAAACACCTAAAGCTGGTAATCGCATACATACAGTCATTAATCTCATTGATGGCGACATCACAAATGAAATTGGTAGTCAGTATGTGGGTAATGGCCCCTATGCAGAACTACGGGAATTTCATTTAACTCAAGTCAAAGAAAGTCGAGAAATTATTTCTAAGAATATAGAATGTGTCCATAAAATATATAGAATTTTGATAGAATTACATAAATTTCGTAAAAGTTCACAACAATCTAATCCTCGTATTTAACTAATACTAAATAGCACACACTTACACTTTAATTACTACAGATAGACAGCTAAACCTGTAGGTTAATTTGTGTGCATAAATTAGGATTAATAAAATATTTTGTAGGGTTTGACTATGAAGAATGGTAAAGGTGTCATAACTGAAAATGGCAATGGGGTTAAACCTCAGATTCAAGCCAGAAACTTGTTAGGGAAATTTGTCTCATCTGTACAATTATTGGTAGAAGATATCACAGCTTTAGAAGTTAATACTATGGTTGTGGATAAAATTACTGCTACTAAATTTAATGCTTGGGATGCCTATCAAGAAATTTATTGTATTAATGATGCTGACTATTTTCACGTTAAAGGAATTCCTGATTCGGCAGAGATGCCAGATGAAGATATACAACATAAGTGCGATGCAGACAATCTGTGTAAACGCTATAAAAGTTTATTTGCACAACTAGAAAGAGAATATTTTTATTGTCTTTTAGATGCTGAGGATAATTTAAATGAACATCAACGCCAAAAAATAGAAAGGTATTATCAGCGTCTAGAGTTGCTGAAAAAACAACAGGCTGGAGAAATCATAGAAACTGATCCAGGACACATAGAACTAGGCAGACCAATATTACCGCATCCATCGCCAATTTTAGACAACAAGAATGGTCAAGTCGATGAAAATGGAGAAACTTGGCCGGAACGACGGGCAGAAATTCAAGAAATGCTGCACAATGATAAATTTGTACGAACTCTGCGGAAAATTTCTGAACTAAAAGCAGCCCTTGATGGTGGAGATATTCACAGTACAGACATTGATGTGATTTATGCCCAAACTGTGATGCAGCTAGATGGAGATATTATTACTAGATATCATAAGGACTTGTTTACCTTATCTGAAGATGCCAAAAATTTAATTTTAAAGGCACATAATGAGGGGGTAGTAGCTGGTGAGAAACAATGGCGTGGAACGTTAAATTTTTTGATGGGTTTGGTACAGAGTATTGCGAATTTTACCCCCAATGAACGATAGTTTCATCTCTTTGTCGTTGCAAATTCCTCAAGGCGATCGCCTGGAAATTCAAGTTAAAGAATGCCAATATTTTTTTAACTTGAATGACAACATTGTGCAACAAATTCAGCAAGCCAAAGCAACAGGGAAAAATTTATATATTCCTCCTAGTCTGCTGATTCCGCTTTGTTACTACACCTGCATTAGTTACAACCCAATTAGTATACAATTCCATGATAGTGAAGCTGAAACATTAACTCATGCGGCAGCAGAAAAAAGAGACAATCAACATCTCAATCATCCGAAAAAAATAACATGGCTGCCTGTATTTTATATTCTGCTTTTATTCAATATAGTGAATTTTATTTTTAATCGAGAGATTAGACAACAAGTCAGCTTACAGACTGAATTTACCTTTAATTCTTATTATCAGGAAGAAATAGTTTTACAAAGCAATATCTTTTTGCATGGAGACATTTTTCACAAGATACAACATAACTTTTTAAATACCAACCCAAACTGTGCAAGGGTGATTTCGGCACATTATTGGCTGACAGAAGAAATATTGAGCTATTTTCGCAAAAATTTAAATATTTTAGTTTGGGAAATAGCTTCCCTTGTACCTGCGGGTTTTTTAGCTTATCATTTACATTCAGGTCATTGGTTTTCATCAATAGCCACTTGGATAGGCGCGACTCTTGGGATAGCTTGTAGTCGTCCATTGTTAGTGAGTTTTTTACAAAGATTTACTCCGATTCAAGCTAAAAATTTAAATGATTGGGCATGGGGTGTAATTTCTACTATCTCCAGTATGATTGTGAGTGGCTTTCAAGGATTGAGTAATATTAACCCATTTTTGATGCTATTTATTTCATTATTGACACCAGAAATTGTCAAACCTATTTTAAGGTTTATCTGGCCACAAGTAGGTAAATTAACCATACGGTTACTCTCATTTTTACCTTTTTAATCAATGCTAGCTACTTACAGCACTTTGCGATTAAATCCAGTACATATTTAATATGATAAATCTTGTGGGGTGGGCATCCTGCCCGCCCTTATGTACTTCAGGCTTGTTCAAATGTGCTATATCAATTATTTGTGTAGACGGAATTTTCCATCAACCCGTTCCTACTTTGCACCTTCGCAATCACAGAAATCAAACTGGGAAACCCGTCAACGGTGCTGGCTTCTTAACCTATATCTTAACCAATCAAATATTTTGCGCTTTATACTAGGAATGACTTATATTTAAGCAATAATAAATACAATAGCCCATATCAGCACAGTCATGTCCTGCTGTCTAAATCCAGTTTGCCACAACCCACCCCATCCCGATGGCGTAAATTTCTGCACTAAATGCGGCTTTCCCTTAATCGTACTGAGAAACCGCTATCGTCCGATTAAATCATTAGGTGGTGGGGGATTTGGTAAAACTTATTTAGCAGAAGATATCGACAAATTTAATGAGCCTTGTGTCATCAAACAATTTGCACCCCAAGTACAAGGAACTGGCGCACTCAATAAAGCCACAGAATTATTTGAACAAGAAGCAAAGCAACTGCAACAGTTAGGCAAACATCCCCAAATTCCCACACTGTTGGCGTATTTTAATGAAGATAATCGCCTGTATTTGGTACAGGAATTTATCGAAGGGCAGAATTTATTACAAGAATTAGAACAGCACGGAACTTTCAATGAGCAGAAAGTCAGAAAATTATTGCTGGATTTATTAGATATTCTCAAAATAGTTCATCAACAGAAAGTTATTCACCGCGATATTAAGCCAGAGAACATCATTCGTCGCAGTGATGGCAAATTGGTACTGATTGATTTTGGTGCATCCAAGCAACTGACAACAACGGTGATGACGCAAGTAGGAACAACCATTGGTTCTTTTGGTTATGCGCCACTGGAACAAATGCAGGGAGGTGAAGCTTACCCAGCCAGTGATTTATATAGTCTCGGTGCAACTTGCTTTCATTTGTTGAGTGGAATTCACCCTTGGCAGTTGTGGCAACGACAAGGTTATGGTTGGGTTGATAGTTGGAGACAGCAGTTACCGCAAAGGGTGAGCCGAACATTGGGGCGTATCCTCGATAAATTGTTGCAAATAGAACGGCAGCAGCGTTATCAGTCGGCTGAGGCAGTTTTACAAGCTTTAAATTCACAGCCAATACCCAGAACTCAGCCTGTTACACCTCCAGTAAGAATAAAACAGAAAAGTGCTGATACTTACTATCAGGAAGGATTAGAAAAATACAACAACAAAGATTTTCACGGTGCAATTGAAGATTACACCCAAGCTATCAAGATTAATCCCAATTATGCTGAAGCGTACAAAAACCGGGGTAATGTTCACTATGCTTTAGGAGATAAGCAAGCAGCAATTGAAGATTACAACCAAGCCATCAAGATTAATCCCAATTATGCAGTAGCTTACTACAACCGGGGTTTAGCTCGTTCGGCTTTAGGAGATAAGCAAGCCGCAATTGAAGATTACAACCAAGCCATCAAAATTAATCCCAACTATGCAAATGCTTACAACAACCGGGGTGTAGCTCGCGATGATTTAGGAAATAAGCAAGCGGCAATTGAAGACTACACCCAAGCCATCAAGATTAATCCCAACTATGCAAATGCTTACAACAAGCGGGGTTTAGCTCGTTCGGCTTTAGGAGATAAGCAAGCGGCAATTGAAGATTACAACCAAGCCATCAAGATTAATCCCAACTATGCAAATGCTTACAACAACCGGGGTAATGTTCACTATGCTTTAGGAGATAAGCAAGCGGCAATTGAAGACTACACCCAAGCCATCAACATTAATCCCAACGATGCAGATGCTTACTACAACAGGGGTAATGCTCGCTCTGCTTTAGGACGTAAGCAAGCAGCAATTTTAGATTTTCGTAAATCTGCCGATTTGTATAAGCAACAAGGAAAAGAAAGCGACTATCAAGATGCTTTAAACCGGATTAAAGAACTTGAGAAATAACCAGATTGGTGAATTGTGAAAAAATTCAGTTAGTAGGGTGCGTCAGGATGAATATTTTCTGGGTATAGCTGGGTTTTCTCGTACTGACGCACCCTACATTTTGGATATTGTTTTATCTGCAAGTCCCTTAACAAAAGTCGGGTATCTTGTTGTTTATAGCTACACTCCGGCGCAAGCGATCGCAATTTTTCCTGATGCGTGTTCACTTTCACTATACGCATGAGCTGCGGCTAGTTCCTGTAAGGGATATGTGCGATCAATCACAGGACGGATTTTCCCCGCCTCAATCCAGTCTTTCAGGTAAACTAAATCTTGTGCATTGGGCTTTTCAAAGATTAATTTAGCTTTTTTCCCAGGCAGGACGGTTGTTAAAACACTCTGCAATAAAATTGCTGGGCTTGGTAAGGTTGTGATGTAAACCCCATTAGGTTTGAGGACGGCTTTACTTTTATCAAATGTTTGCTTTGCTACTGCATCAAAAATGATGTCATATTTCACTGTTGCTGTGGTGAAGTCTTGTTGGGTGTAGTCGATGACGTAATCAGCACCCAGAGATTTTACCAAGTCCAAGTTTTTGGTACTGCAAACACCCGTTACCTCTGTTTCTAAAACTTTAGCTATTTGCACTGCAAACATACCTACCCCACCAGCAGCACCATTAATTAAAACTTTTTGTCCTGCTTGGATATTACCTTGATCTCGCAGTGCTTGTAGAGCCGTCAGGGCAGCTAAGGGTATTGTAGCTGCTTCTTCATAGCTTAAATTTCTGGGTTTGTGCGCCACTAAGTTTTCTGGAACCGCTACTAATTCGGCATAAGCTCCACCCGGAAAGCTAGTGCTACCATAAATTGAGTCTCCTGCTTGAAAGCGAGTCACTTGAGAACCAACTTCTATAACTTCCCCTGCTAAATCAAACCCTAAAATCTTTGGGAATTTTGAGCCAGTCATCATACTCAACATCCCCTTGCGGATTTTCCAGTCAATCGGATTTACACTACTGGCATGAATTTTGACAAGTAACTGATCGGGTTTAATTTGTGGTGCTTCGACATCTTCATATTTCAATACTTCAGTAGAACCATACTGACGGATAACAACTGCTTTCATAACTTCCTCCTGCTACCCTGTTTTTCTGACTGAATACAAATTTAAACCCAGTGTAGCGATTAGATGGGTATTGAGTGACTTTCAATAGTGGTATTTATGCCAGCAAACCAAACAGTTTGATGTTGGTTGGGTTGCGCTGCGATTTCATCTATAGCAAGTGGCAGGTGGCAGGAGGTAAACTCTTGCTATTCCTAGCATTCACATAATTCAATAGCTAATTCCAAAAGTTGTGGCTACTGCCATAATTGGGCTAAATATAAATATGTTTGTAACGAAAGTCAAACTACTTCACAAGTTCTTCAAATTTTTCTTTTAGCATCAAATTAAAGCCATGAAAATAGAGACACATTGTACTTAGGCAGTTCAAAACAAGCGAACTATAAAAGCAATTGGAAGAATCAGGCAGGAGATATGCTATGACTAACATCCTGACATCCGATAAAATCTTCCCTCGAATGGTGGAATTACGCAGGAATTTACACCGCCATCCTGAACTGGCATTTGAGGAAAAAAAGACAGCATCCATAGTTATAGATGAACTCAAACGGTTAGGTATTCCTTTTTGGTATGGTGGGGTGGGTAATGGTATCATAGCCAAGCTGATCAATGCTGGACAAAGCGCGCCGACAATTGCATTGCGGGCTGATATGGATGCCCTCCCCGGAGAAGAAAACACGGGGTTGCCTTTCGCTTCTCTCCACCCAGGCAAAATGCACGCTTGTGGTCATGACGGTCACATGGCGATGGTATTGGGTGCGGCAGCTTTATTGAAAGAAAATCCACCACCGGGGAACGTGGTTTTTATCTTTCAACCGGCTGAAGAAAAGGGTGCTGGAGCCAAAGTTATGATTCAATCCGGTGCTTTAGAAGGCGTGAATGCGATTTTTAGCGGTCATGTTACCCGTCACTACCATGTCGGAGAGATTATGGCTACCAACGGAGTCATCACTGCTCATTCTGATGGCTTTACTATTCGCGTCAGAGGACGGGGTGGACACGGTGCTAGACCCCATGAAGCTGTTGATGCCGTGGTTGTGACTGGACTGTTGATTATGGCTGTGCAAACTCTGGTTTCACGGGAAATCAACCCAGCTTATCCTTCAGTAGTCACCATCGGTAAAGTAGAAGCCGGTAGTGCGGGTAATGTCATCGCTGAGGAAGCCACTTTACAAGGTACTATCCGCACAACTAATTTAGAGGTGCGAAACTACCTGATCGATGGCATCAAGCGTATAGCTACAGCCGTTGGAGAAGTTCACAATGCCAGAATCGAGGTAGAAATTCGCCACGGATACCCGCCTGTAATCAATACAGAAACAGAAACGGCAATGGCCCGACGGGCTGTAGTTAAGTTATTGGGTTCCCAGGGATTAGTCGCAATGGATCATCCTAGTATGGGGGCAGAAGATTTTTCTTTTTACTTGTTACACGTTCCCGGCTGTTATGTCAGATTTGGTGCTTGCCAGCAGGGTTGTGAAAACATCCCCTTACATAGTCCTTCCTTTGACTTTGATGAAGAGGCTTTGAAAGTGGGCGCAGCCTTCTTTGATGCAGTGGTGAGAGAGGCGATCGCAGAATATACAGATACAGCAGTTTGTAACTAAATGACGCAAACCTAGCCGTAGGCTATGAGGAATTACAAATTACAAATTATGGCTGACTTAGCATTCCAAAGCTCTCCAGAATTCTCTCTGGGGATGGAGATTGAGTTGCAATTGCTCAATCCCGATACCCTGAAATTGGTAGATGGCATTTTACCGCTTTTGGCACAAGCTCCTGAAAATCCTAGGATACAGCCAGAATTTAACCAAGCGATGGTAGAGATTGCCTCTCAGGTTTGTTCCAATATCCCGGAGTTAGAAGCCAATATTCTGGCAATTCTGCGTGATTTGAAAGCTAGATGTCAAGAACTGGGTATGACTATTTGTACAGCCGGAACTTATCCATGTTGCGATCGCTTTGCCTCTATCACCCCGATTCCCCGATATCTCAACCAGCAAAGGATATCTGGCTATCTTGCCAACTTAATGATGACTTGTGCGCTTCAGATTCATGTAGGAATGCCATCCGGGGATGCAGCTATCGAGATTATGGGCAGACTCAAACCCTATCTCCCTATTTTGTTAGCTTTGTCTGCCAGTTCACCTTTTTGGTGGGGTGAAGACACCAGTTTCGCCTCTTATCGTCAAAGGTTTTTATCATCGTTGAGAAACTATGGTATCGTTCCCAGCTTTCAAAACTGGCAGGATTTTCGTAACTTCTTTGCTAATGCTCAAAGTGCAGGGATGTTTGAGATTATCCGTGATATCCATTGGGATTTGCGCCCCCAACCTGAATTGGGAACTCTGGAAGTCAGGGTGATGGATGCTCAACCAACCATCAAAGAGTCAATGATGCTGGCTGCTTTCATCCATTCTTTAATTGTGGATTTGCATGATCACTGTCAAGGAAAGCAAACAGGATTTTTATTAACTCCCCTTCCTTGGTTATTGGAGAAAGAAAACTACTTTCGTGCATCTCGCTGGGGTTTAGACGCTAACTACATCGAAGATGAACGAGGTAATAGCAGACCCATCAAGCATATAGTTAAAGATATCTTGAATTCATTAGCCGAGACTGCCGATACCCTAGGCAATAGCTCATATTTACACCAACTAGAAACAAGATTAGATCAAGGAGCTAGTTATATTCGTCAACGGCGAGTGTGGGAAAGCACAGGTTCTATGAAAGCGGTAGTTACTTCCTTAGTCAACGAATTGGCAGATGAATTAGCCACTACTAGAAGACAGGCTACAGTATCCATACCTCAAATCTAAAGGCTGATCACACATTGGGGTGCAGTGCCGCAGGCGATCGCCTCTAACTTTCCGCCTTGACGAAGGATTGCAGACAACAATATACTCCCTGAGAAGAATTTATTTTCAGTTCTCTTGAGATTTGATTTATGAATTACCTCTGGTTATCCCTCACTTCTCAGAGTATTTAAACCTAGAAGAAAATCATAAACAAAGTTAAGTTTCTTGACAAAATTCTGCATTAAAATTACCGCTTTAAAAGCTTGAAACTCTATCTATATAAAAGATTCAACAACTTTAAGCATCACTGTAAATGAATAATTAAAAAATTGTAAATTACATTTTTCCCTCAAAAAAAATGATATGTTGTATACAGAATTGAATTTCGCACGTATCTGGAGTAGTACAACGTAATCTACTCCAGTTTTTCCACCCTCAATCCCTTGCAGATTAACACTTTCAGCATGATTACAGGAGGGTTTGAGTACAAAACTGTATAGTCAGAAATCAGCCCAAACAGCAGTCAAATCTTTGCTACGCTTGGGTTACAGATGAGTACAACTAAAACCTGAACCCCAGACCATAAATACTCGTACCCTGCTCAAAAAATACTAGAACCCCCATCTGAAAAAAAAATTTAAAATTCTTTAAATGTCGTCATAATCTAAATTCTAGATTTTGAGTACAAATGTAATAAATCCAATAAATTCTATTCCAGAGTGGCGCATCACGACTGTAAAACAGGACTGCTATAAATCTTATATCGCCAATCACTTAACGCTTCTACACAAAAGAAAAGCGAAGAGTGAGTGGAGGGATGAGATAGCACTATGCCTTCGTGAAGAGAAGTCGCGGCTGTACACACAATTCTACCAAGATCCCAAAGTTGACACACACCAGCCGAAACTCAAGGACTTCACAAACTGCCCTACTGAGCAAAGCCACCTTAAACAAGTGTCTAAGCTACCGCCACAGTTCAAACTGCTGCGGTCAGTGTGACAGACGCGACTTCAATTCTTCAGGCAAAAAGGGTAGCAACCGCATCTCCCACAGTGGCAGCTAGTCCACCGACCTTTGCGAAATTCAATGACACCACCAGTTACAGGCTCTTCCGTTACTGAATCGACACCTACCACAGCAAAATCAGGTGGTTGCGGATGCAACAGCAACAGCAGCGCCACCGTGGAATTAGATGAAAAGCTCAAAGAACGCATTGCTAAACATCCCTGCTACAGCGAAGAAGCCCATCACCATTACGCCAGGATGCACGTTGCAGTCGCTCCCGCCTGTAACATTCAGTGCAACTATTGCAACCGTAAATATGACTGCGCTAACGAAAGCCGTCCTGGGGTAGTTAGCGAATTACTCACCCCAGAGGAAGCCGCCCACAAAGTTTTAGTCATTGCAGGTAAAATTCCCCAAATGACAGTTTTGGGAATTGCTGGCCCTGGTGATCCTTTGGCGAACCCAGACAAGACATTCCGCACCTTTGAGTTGATAGCAGACAAAGCCCCAGATATTAAGCTGTGTCTCTCAACCAACGGTTTGATGCTCTCAGAACACATTGATCGCATTAAACAACTCAATATAGATCACGTTACAATTACCCTTAACACCATCGATCCCGAAATCGGAGCGCAGATTTATTCTTGGGTTCACTACAAACGTAGACGTTATAGAGGCTTAGAAGGCGCGAAAATTCTCCTAGAGAAGCAACTAGAAGGTTTGCAAGCCCTCAAAGAAGCCGATATCTTGTGCAAAGTCAACTCGGTAATGATTCCGGGCATTAACGACCAACACCTAATCGAAGTCAACAAGGTGATTCGTGAAAACGGTGCATTCCTGCACAACATCATGCCCTTGATTTCTGCACCAGAACACGGTACATACTTCGGCTTAACCGGACAGCGCGGCCCCACACAAAAAGAACTACAAGCAGTCCAAGACCAATGTGCTGGCAACATGACAATGATGCGCCATTGCCGTCAGTGCCGCGCCGATGCTGTAGGCTTATTAGGAGAAGACCGCAGTCAGGAATTTACTAAAGATAAATTCTTGGAAATGTCCCCAGAATACGACTACGACAAACGCCAAGAAGTTCACGCAGGTATTGAGAAATTTAGAGAAGAATTACAAGTAGCCAGAGAAAAGGTATTAGTTGGCAAGCAGCAAGCAGCTAACAACCCGAAAATCTTAGTTGCAGTTGCCACCAAAGGCGGCGGTTTAGTTAACCAACACTTCGGTCATGCGAAGGAATTCCAAGTTTACGAAGTGGATGGTAGTGAAGTTAAGTTTGTCAGTCACCGTAAAGTAGACCATTATTGTCAAGGTGGATACGGCGAAGCAGCCACATTTGACAATATTGTGAAAACAATCGCAGATTGCAAAGCAGTTCTAGTTTCTAAAATTGGCGAATCACCCAAAGAAAAACTGCTTCAAGCTGGCATACAGGCTGTAGAAGCTTACGACGTGATTGAGAAGGTGGCTTTAGAGTTTCACGAACAATACGTCAAGGAAGGGAATAGGGACTAGGGACTAGGGACTGGGGACTGGGGATTAGGGACTGGGGACTCTTGACTGGGGACTGGGGATTAGGGACTGGGGATTAGGGACTAAGTAATTATTCCAATACCCAATACCCAATACCCAATACCCAATACCCAATACCCAATACCCAACACCCAATACCCAGTACCCAGTACCCAGTACCCAATCCCCAATCCCCCATGCCCAATAAGGAGAATAGTCATGGCTTACAAAATTACCAGCCAATGTATTTCCTGCAAGCTTTGTCTGTCTGTTTGTCCTAATAATGCAATCTTGGTTGTTGAAGACGGTAAGCGTTGGATTGACCCCGACTTATGTACAAACTGCGCTGATAGTATCCACACCGTCCCACAATGTCAAGCGGTTTGTCCTACCCGTGATGGTTGCGTAAAAGAACCTAGTGATTATTGGGATCGTTGGTTTGCTTACTATAACCAAGTTATAGCGAAATTAACAAAAAAACAAGACTATTGGGAGCGTTGGTTTACTTGCTATTCAGAAATCTATGCGAAACAGTTGGAAAAGCATCAGGGTGAAATCTTAGGGGTATAGAAATGAGCGTAATTTATTTGGATAATAATGCTACCACTAAGGTAGACCCGGAAGTTATACAGGCGATCATGCCTTATTTAACGGAATATTACGGCAACCCCTCTAGTATGCACACCTTTGGTGGGCAACTAGCCAAGGCAGTCAGAACAGCAAGAGAACAAGTTGCAGCCCTATTGGGTGCTGATGAATCAGAAATTGTGTTTACCAGTTGTGGAACTGAGGGTGATAACGCTGCCATTCGCGCCGCTTTGTTAGCCCAACCAGAAAAGCGTCACATTATCACTACCCAGGTAGAACACCCCGCAGTTTTGAATGTCTGCAAACAATTAGAAACCCAAGGTTACAGTGTTACCTATCTGTCTGTGAATCGTCAGGGGCAGTTGGATCTAGATGAACTAGAAGCCTCGTTGACAGGTAACACCGCCCTGGTGACAATTATGTATGCCAACAACGAAACCGGGACGATATTCCCAATTGAACAAATTGGGTTGCGGGTGAAGGAAAAAGGTGCTATATTCCATGTAGACGCGGTGCAAGCAGTAGGTAAGATACCTCTGAATATGAAGCATAGCACCGTAGATATGTTAACCATGTCTGGTCACAAAATCCACGCACCTAAAGGTATCGGGGCTTTGTATGTCCGCCGTGGTGTGAGATTCCGCCCCTTGTTGATTGGTGGACACCAAGAACGGGGACGGCGTGCAGGGACAGAAAATGTACCGGGAATTGTCGGTTTAGGGAAAGCCGCAGAGTTGGAAATGCTTCACTTAGAGGAAGCAATTAAGAGAGAGAAAAGGCTGCGCGATCGCCTAGAACAATCCTTACTCGCTAAAATTCCTGACTGCGAAGTTAACGGTGACATTACGCAGAGATTGCCAAACACCACCAACATCGGTTTTAAATACATCGAAGGTGAAGCTATCCTGCTATTGTTAAATAAATACGGTATCTGTGCTTCTTCTGGTTCTGCTTGTACCTCTGGCTCATTAGAACCATCCCACGTCCTCCGGGCTATGGGTTTACCATACACCACATTACACGGTTCGATTCGCTTCAGTCTTTGTCGCTACACCACCGAAGCCGAAATCGACAAAGTAATCGAGGTTATGCCCGACATTGTAGAACGTCTGCGCGCTCTCTCCCCCTTCAAAAATGATGAAGCGGGTTGGTTGCAATCCCAAGAACAAACACTTGCACATCGTTAATTAGGGACTGGGGACTGGGGAATAGGGATTGGGTACTCAGTAATTATTCCAATACCCAATACCCAATACCCAGTACCCAATACCCAATACCTAATACCATCATTCAGCACTCATAACTAAATAAATATGTGGGACTACACAGATAAGGTCTTAGAACTGTTTTACGATCCCAAGAATCAGGGAGTTATTGAAGAAAACGGCGAGCCTGGCGTGAAGGTCGCTACGGGAGAAGTAGGAAGTATTGCTTGCGGTGATGCGCTGAGATTGCACATCAAGGTGGAAGTAGAATCTGATAAGATTCTTGATGCTCGTTTCCAGACTTTTGGTTGTACCAGTGCGATCGCTTCTTCTAGCGCGTTGACGGAAATGATTAAGGGTCTAACCCTAGATGAAGCCCTGAAAGTTTCTAATAAAGACATTGCTAATTACCTCGGTGGCTTGCCTGAAGCCAAAATCCACTGCTCTGTGATGGGGCAGGAAGCTCTGGAAGCTGCTATCTATAACTATCGTGGCATTCCTCTGGCTGCCCATGATGACGATGATGAAGGTGCATTAGTTTGTACTTGTTTCAGTGTCAGTGAAAATAAGGTTCGTCGTGTAGTTATCGAAAATAACCTTACTACTGCGGAACAGGTAACAAATTACATTAAAGCTGGTGGCGGATGCGGTTCCTGTTTAGCTAAGATTGATGATATCATTAAAGATGTAAAGGAAAAGAACGCCGCAACAATTCGCAATGAGAACGGCAGTAATCAATCTCCAAATATAGCTAATTCTGGGCAGAAACGACCATTAACCAACGTTCAAAAGATTGCCCTAATTCAAAAAGTATTAGACGAAGAAGTTAGACCCGTATTAATAGCCGATGGCGGAGATGTAGAACTCTACGACATAGACGGTGATATTGTCAAAGTAGTGCTGCAAGGGGCGTGTGGCTCTTGTCCAAGCTCTACAGCCACCTTAAAGATAGCGATTGAATCGAGATTACGCGATCGCATCAGCCCCAATTTAGTAGTACAAGCAGTTTAGTTAACAGTCAACAGTTAACTAACACCCAAAAGAACTTTCACAACTACATAAGGAAGGATCATGAGTACAAATTTTAGCGTGTTTTCAGTAGAGCGATCGCCCCCTTTCGGCGACGTTCTACCAACCCTCACCGCCATAGCTCTACAGGCGTGAGTCCAAACACAAAGACCGACCAACTAACCAACAACTAGCAGGAAAACAGAAAAATGACTGACGAAAACATTAGACAGATAGCTTTCTACGGTAAAGGCGGTATCGGTAAATCTACCACCTCCCAAAACACCCTTGCAGCTATGGCAGAAATGGGTCAACGCATTCTCATCGTAGGTTGCGACCCCAAAGCAGACTCCACCCGTTTGATGCTCCACTCCAAAGCTCAAACCACCGTATTACACTTAGCTGCTGAAAAAGGTGCAGTAGAAGACCTGGAACTCGAAGAAATCATGCTGACCGGTTTCCGTGGTGTTCAGTGCGTAGAGTCTGGTGGTCCAGAACCCGGTGTAGGTTGCGCTGGTCGTGGTATCATCACCGCTATTAACTTCTTGGAAGAAAACGGTGCTTACACAGACCTAGACTTCGTTTCCTACGACGTATTGGGTGACGTTGTGTGCGGTGGTTTCGCTATGCCTATCCGTGAAGGTAAAGCACAAGAAATCTACATCGTTACCTCCGGTGAAATGATGGCGATGTACGCTGCAAACAACATCGCTCGCGGTATTTTGAAATATGCTCACTCCGGTGGTGTACGCTTGGGTGGTTTGATCTGTAACAGCCGTAAAGTTGACCGTGAAGCTGAATTGATCGAAAACTTGGCTGAACGTTTGAACACCCAAATGATTCACTTCGTACCTCGTGACAACATCGTTCAACACGCAGAATTGCGTCGTATGACCGTTAACGAGTACGCTCCTGACAGCAACCAAGCTCACGAATACCGCGCATTAGCTAAGAAGATCATCAACAACCAAAAACTCACCATTCCTACTCCATTAGAAATGGATGAATTGGAAGCCCTGTTGATCGAATACGGTATTCTTGATGACGATACCAAGCACGCTGATGTCATTGGTAAGCCCGCAGCTGCTAAATAGGTCATACCGTAATTAGGAGACATGGAGAAAGGAAGATGAGGAAGCAATTCCCCTTCCCACTCTCCCTTCCCATCCCTCTCCCCTCTCCCCATATACTTCTATTTTCCATTCGTAAAAGTCACTGAGGCAGACTATGACACCTCCAGAAAACAAGAATCTTGTAGAAGAACATAAGGAACTCATCCAAGACGTTCTGAAAGCTTATCCCGAAAAATCTCGCAAAAAACGCGAAAAACACCTGAATGTACACGAAGAAGGTAAGTCTGACTGCGGCGTTAAGTCTAACATCAAATCCGTTCCTGGTGTAATGACCGCTCGTGGTTGTGCTTACGCAGGTTCTAAGGGTGTGGTTTGGGGTCCTATTAAGGACATGATCCACATCAGCCACGGGCCTGTAGGTTGCGGTTACTGGTCTTGGTCTGGTCGTCGTAACTACTATGTAGGTTCAACTGGTATCGACTCTTTCGGTACCATGCACTTCACTTCCGACTTCCAAGAACGCGACATCGTTTTTGGTGGTGACAAAAAACTAACTAAACTGATCGAAGAAATCGACGTTCTTTTCCCTCTCAACCGTGGTATTTCCATTCAATCTGAATGTCCCATCGGTCTAATCGGGGATGACATCGAAGCTGTTGCTAAGAAAGCTTCTAAACAAATTGGTAAGCCAGTTATCCCCCTGCGTTGCGAAGGTTTCCGTGGTGTATCCCAATCTTTAGGTCACCACATTGCTAACGACGCTATCCGTGACTGGATCTTCCCTCACTTTGACAAGGCTAAGAAGGAAAACAAAATTGACTTCGAGCCAAGCCCCTATGATGTAGCATTAATTGGTGACTACAATATCGGTGGTGACGCTTGGGCTAGCCGGATGCTGTTGGAAGAAATCGGCTTACGTGTTGTTGCTCAGTGGTCTGGTGACGGTACTCTCAACGAGTTGATCCAAGGGCCTGCTGCTAAGTTGGTTCTGATCCACTGCTACCGTTCTATGAACTACATCTGCCGTAGCTTGGAAGAAGCTTATGGTATGCCTTGGATGGAGTTCAACTTCTTTGGCCCCACCAAGATTGCTGAATCTTTACGTCAAGTCGCTGCTAAATTTGACTCTAAGATTCAAGAAAACGCCGAGAAGGTAATTGCTAAGTACACTCCAATCATGAATGCCGTGGTTGAGAAGTACCGTCCTCGTCTCGAAGGCAACACCGTAATGTTGTACGTAGGTGGTCTACGTCCTCGTCACGTTGTTCCCGCTTTTGAAGACTTGGGTATCAAAGTTCTTGGTACTGGTTACGAGTTTGCTCACAACGACGACTACAAACGTACCACCCACTACATCGATAACGCCACCATCATTTATGATGACGTTACCGCTTACGAATTCGAGGAATTCGTTAAAGCTAAGAAGCCTGATTTAATCGCTTCTGGTATTAAAGAGAAGTACGTCTTCCAAAAGATGGGTCTTCCCTTCCGTCAAATGCACTCTTGGGATTACTCCGAACCTGGCGATGGGGTGCAAATGTCAGGTAAGGTAAGGTTTTTTGGTGGGGAGAGAAAAATGAGTCTATTTTTAGCTTAAATGCAGGTTTTAGGGTTATCTGGGAACAATATATTTTTGCCGCTTTAGATAATATAACTCTTATGGGGTCTGGTTTTTGGGTTTTGCTTAAATTTTGGTTAGATGGAAATGGTAAATTGAAAAACACTTTTGATTGATATTTTTTTAGATTAACATGGGGTGTTGGTGTAGCATCGTCGCAGACATCGCTTCATTTAACAGTAGGCGATCGCCTGACAAAAAACCAAGATATAGCCCTGTTATGCCTTAATCTGGATAAGCCAAACCAGTCCTTGGATCGCGGATATATAACCCTAGGGTGAGACTACGCATCACTTCATCCCAAACAGGCGTTAGTTGTTCTGCTTGATCTGCCCAATAATCGAATGTAATCAAGCATTGCACATTTGAACCCAAACCTATGCAAATCCGCGAAAATGCTTCCCGTGGTTCTTCCTGAGTGTCGATAAACTTAATTTCTGTCCAGACAATCCTGGCGGTTTGGCGTTTTTCAGTAATGATTTCCCCTTTTTCTATGACGTTGCGATCGTCATCTTCTACCACCTTCTTTAAGGTAGATTTTAGGGGAAATAGACTCCAGTCACGAGGCGGTAGACGATTGAAAGATACTTCTAGACAGCAATCATCGTCTGGCGGTTTTCTATCGCTGAACTTGAATGATTTTTCTTGTGGCTCAAAAAACCAATTCTGGGGAACATTGAAGCGCACAGCCCCCCGATCTGCTACAAAGATTTTATAGCCTGATGGTGCTTCCCAACGATGGTCAGGCTTGAGTTCAAGCGTTTCTTTAATCCATTGGAGATTGTTTTTCTTACGCTTTGCCATAGTGTTTTTGCAAATCTGCGGTTTTGGCGATAAGCGATCGCCCACTCCATTAATAGTATCAAATCCTATTATTTTGTTGCGATCGCCTGTGGATATGCTTTTTACTTCCGCGACTTTATCTTTGTTCTGTTGAGGCGATATCTACGCTAATGCTCTTTTAGCATAAGATTATTCTGGAGGGTGCGTCAGCGTTAATTCATGTTTGTGATGAAATACCCAAGCTGATGCACCCTATAGGAGCTAATCTTTGACACATAATTCTGATTTGTGTAAAATTTACGTATAAATCAGATTAATAAAAATATGCCTTGGTATTCAGCAGTAGTGAATGCGCTTGTTCGAGGAGCGCAACTTGCGGGAGGAGCAGCAGCAGTAACAGCAGGAACAAAAGCTGGTGAAGATGCTTATGACGCAGCTAAGGATGCGCTCAATGATGAGGAAGAGTGCGATGAGGAAAAGAAAGACGAGGACAACTGTGAAGAAGAAGAAGAGGATGACTCTGAAGAAGATGAGGAGCAGGAAGATGAGGAGCAGGAACAAGAAGATGAAGATGAAGATGAAGATGAAGATGAAGATGAAGATGAAGATGAAGATGAAGAAGATGAGGCAGAGCAGGAGATTGATCGAAATGAAATCGATAATGATATATGGGTTTGAGAGTATTTCAAAGATATATTTACTTAGCCAAAATTTCTCCTAATTAATTTTTGATATTATTTATATTGTTTATGAAATTATTTTACACAAAGCTTATAGAATTATCTTATTTTTTAGGTGTAACTCTTGCACCCTTTTTCACAATATTTCCTGCTATGACTAAAACTATTAGAAAAGAAATTAAAAATACATTTCTTCCTCTAGAAGAGCGATCACAAGAGTATCTTAAAATAGTTGGTGATCACGAAAGAATTATTTACCATAATTGTCCTCAACTAGAAACATTGATCAAGTTCCAATCTTTATCAATGTCTATCTTTGCGATCATAATAGGTATTGTAGCAATTTTTACACAACCGATTTTTTGGTTAATTAAAATTTTTATTTTTGTATTAACTTTATTTTTGCCAGGAATCATCTATTGGATATCTTATAAAACAAACAAATTTATTATGGAACGAGAATATTACATAATTACAAACAAGAATATACACCTAGTATATCATTATAATGTTACACCTAAAATTATATCTATTGAATTGCGAGATATCAGAGGGGAAAGCTGTGATCAGGTTTTTG
Organism: Anabaena sp. CA = ATCC 33047; assembly: GCF_963870205.1. Lineage (NCBI taxonomy): Bacteria > Bacillati > Cyanobacteriota > Cyanophyceae > Nostocales > Nostocaceae > Anabaena > Anabaena sp. CA = ATCC 33047. Next base: position 81,702 of record NZ_CAWMSA010000044.1, read on the forward strand.
GGTATGGATATAGCGATAGTTCGACTTATTCATTGGGTAACATTAATCTTGAAGTTTCAAACAAATCATACATTCTATACTTTATGTCCAAACATAATTTATTATATAAACCAGAAACTTGTCGTCTAGTTCTAAGGGGTATTAGTGACTACCAAACTGTTTATAGTAAACTTAAAGCTGCTACTGCTCGGCAAAAAAAGCTTCGTCCAATTACTTAGCTCATAAATTGTGTTTTACCTCAGCATAAAATACTCTATTATCTAATTAATTAGATTTAACTCCGTTTATAAACCAACTCCATCTTTAACTTCTCAATCTCCAACTTCAACCTTTCATTCTCCATCCTCAACTTAGCATTCTCCTCCTTAATTAACTCAATCTCATTCCTCTTAGTCAAAGCCTGATTAATTGCCAACTTCCGCATATCTAGGGAAAACCAACGCTGATAAGTCTGGGTGTGAACTTGCACACTATGCCCTAAATTATCCGCCGCCGCTTTGATGGGAATTCCTAAAATATGCGCTCGAATTGCCCAAGCGTGACGCAAATCATAAGGCTTAAAATCTAACCCGATTTTGCGAAACCACCAACTAACTCTTTGTGTTAATGCTGTTATCTCCGCATGATTATTCTTATCTTTTTTACTAATTGCTGTCGCCAGCATTTCTAAATACTTAGGATTTCTTAAATCAAACTGATCAATCCATTCTTTATGTAAAGGTAATGCTTGCCTTTCACCAGTTTTACAGTCTTTATGCACCTTCCATGTAAAATCTAAATTATCTGAACTTAACCACCAATCAATATCAGGGTTAATAAAAATTTCCCTTGGGCGTAAACCAAAAACTGCTAACATTCCATACGTCCACCGCCAAAGCTGCCAGCTATCTTTAACATCTTGATTAACTTGATTACCTCTGATATTTAAATACTCTTCAAATTTGCTAATTCCTGTAGTTATTTCCGCATCAGTTGGTATATTCCGAGAATTGCGCTCAGGCATTTTGGAATATTGAGATAAATCAATATCGATGTTGAATGTCTGACAAAATGCCGATATCGCTCTAACTGCATTATATCTCGCCCATTCCTTATCAATTTGTTGAATGGAATTGATAAGATTTTCCGCAGTTGCTAAATCTTGAGCATTAGTGTATCGCTGAGTCCGAGAAAAATAATAAAAAAAAGTATGTTCGCTTTTGGTTGTGCGTTTATGAGTTTTAAAATATTCTTCTTCAAATTTTTCCAGTAACTCACCTATGGTTATCACATCTTTTTTAGTAGCTTCCTTGCCTAAATATTTATCATTCCATTCAAAGGTTTTACGAGCGATTAATTTACCTAATTCATAAGCTTCTTCCTCAGCCGTTTTCAGTCCATCCAAGTTAGCAGGAATATTCAAACTGAGATTGTATTGCTTTCTCCCAGTTCCTCTGCTGTCCTTATCCCCTGGTTTAATGGGTAATGTCGCCCTTAATTGCAGACTTCCGTGTGATTCCCTAATTGTGACTTTGGTCTTTGCAGACTTCAAACGCAGATTTACCTTTTCTAATTCTTGTAATACCTTTGCTTTCATAAACTCTCTTTGCTGCTGTGCTTGCAGACTTGAGCCGAGAAAACTGCCGTCGGTAGATGAAAGAGGCTCTAAGTCTGCAAAGGCTAGTTGATATTTGTCTTGACCCTGATTTTGCATCGCTGTGGTATTAGCCTATATTTAGCCTAAAAATTAATGTGTTCTCAGCAAACAATGTTCATGACTAACACAGATTACCGTAAACAATAAGCTGTTTAAAGCCATTAAACCATAAAAAGAATTACTCCGGCCCTTATCACGGTTACGACGGATTCGCTATCTTCGCCCGTGATATGGATCTCGCCCTCAACAGCCCCACTTGGGACTTGATTGGCGCACCTTGGAAGAAAGCTTCTGCAAAGGCTAAAGTTGCAGCCTAATTAATTCCAGGGAAATAAACGGATAGCCTGGGGTGTTTGCGCCCCAGGAAACGAGGGAGGAATGGTGAATGCTGAATGCTGGATGAATACTTTCATTCATTATTCATGATTCATCACTCGCCACTCCCTTCAGGGGGAATTACACCCCCAGGCTATTCAACTCATCACTTACAAACCAACCAGCAAGCGTAGAGAGATAGACAAATGCCACAGAATCCTGAAAAAATTGTAGACCACGTTGATCTATTCAAACAGCCAGAATACACCGAGCTATTTGAAAACAAGAGAAAGAACTTTGAAGGCGCACACTCTGCTGAAGAAGTTGAAAGAGTTTCTGAGTGGACAAAAACTTGGGAATACCGGGAAAAGAACTTCGCTCGTGAAGCTTTAACCGTTAACCCCGCTAAAGGTTGCCAACCCGTAGGCGCGATGTTCGCTGCTTTGGGTTTTGAAGGTACTCTTCCCTTCGTTCAAGGTTCTCAAGGTTGCGTTGCTTACTTCCGTACCCACCTCAGCCGTCACTACAAAGAGCCTTGCTCCGCAGTTTCTTCTTCTATGACAGAAGACGCAGCAGTATTCGGTGGCTTGAACAACATGATTGAAGGTATGCAAGTTGCTTACCAACTCTACAAGCCTAAGATGATTGCTGTTTGCACCACCTGTATGGCTGAGGTTATTGGTGACGACTTAGGCGCGTTCATCACCAACTCTAGAAATGCTGGTTCTATTCCTCAAGATTTCCCCGTTCCCTTCGCTCACACCCCCAGTTTCGTAGGTTCTCACACCACTGGCTACGACAACATGATGCGGGGTATTCTGTCTAACCTGACAGAAGGTAAGAAGAAAGCTACCAGCAACGGCAAAATCAACTTCATTCCTGGTTTTGATACCTATGTAGGTAACAACCGCGAATTGAAGCGGATGATGGGTGTAATGGGTGTTGACTACACCATTCTGTCTGATACCAGCGACTACTTTGATTCACCCAACACCGGTGAATACGAAATGTACCCAGGTGGTACTAAGTTGGAAGATGCGGCTGATTCTATCAACGCTAAAGCTACAGTTGCTCTCCAAGCTTACACCACACCCAAGACCCGCGAATACATCGAAACCAAGTGGAACCAAGAAACAAAAGTTCTGCGTCCCTTCGGTGTTAAGGGTACTGACGAGTTCTTGACTGCTATCTCTGAATTGACCGGTAAGCCCATTCCTGAAGAATTGGAAATTGAACGCGGTCGTTTAGTTGATGCTATCACCGACTCCTACGCTTGGATTCATGGTAAGAAGTTCGCTATCTACGGCGATCCCGATTTGATCATCTCCATCACCAGCTTCTTGTTAGAGATGGGTGCTGAACCTGTACACATCCTCTGCAACAATGGCGATGAGGCCTTCAAGAAAGAAATGGAAGCTATCCTCGCCGCTAGCCCCTTCGGTAAAGAAGCTAAAGTTTGGATTCAAAAAGACTTGTGGCACTTCCGTAGCTTGTTGTTCACCGAGCCTGTAGACTTCTTCGTCGGTAACTCCTACGGTAAGTACCTGTGGCGCGACACTAAGATCCCAATGGTACGCATTGGTTATCCTATCTTCGATCGCCATCACTTACACCGCTACGCTACCCTCGGCTACCAAGGTGGTCTAAACATCCTCAACTGGGTTGTTAACACAATTCTAGATGAATTGGATCGCAACTCCAACATCACCGGTAAGACCGACATCTCCTTCGACTTGATTCGCTAGAAATTGCGAGAGGGGCTAGGAGTTAGAGACTAAGGGTTAGATTTTAGGGAAAAGGTAAAAGAGATAACTTCCTCTCCACCTTTTCCCCTTCCTACTTCCTCCTTCCTCCTTTCTCCTTTTCCTTGCCAATGCCAATTGACTCTATTCATCTCAGGAATCTAGTATGTCCACAACTCACACTCACCATCATCATCCTAATTTCCATCCACCCAACTATAAACAACCTGGCGCATTTGATGTTCTCCATCCTTTGCGTCGTTGGGTTAATCATATTCCAGTTAAAAATGCTCGTTTCGCTCATCTCATCTGTCAGGTTATACCTTGCTGTTGTCCCTTTGAGCGAAATATTAATTTATTTGGACGGACTTTCCATATTCCAGCATTGTGTAAACTCAATCCTCTGTATGACGACTTTGTAGGATTGCGTTTTCGCGCTTTATCTTATCTAACTGATGAATGTGGAGAGGATGTCACTAAGTACATTTGCTAGAAACTAAAGGCTAGAAGCGGCTAGGGAAAAGAATTCCTCTTGCTGTTTATGTTACCTAATTACATCGCGGCCTTTCTTGCAAAAGTCTAGTTTATGAAAATTTAACCGCCGTGCGAATATACGCCGATAGATGAGTTGGTGTATGTGGTTTAAAGAAGATTTTTGCAAGAAGTTTATGAAGAACGGTCATCAGTATATAAGTTGATAGCTATTAACTAATTGCTGATGACTGATAACTTAAAATTAAAAATGTCGATCTAGCGCGAGAAGAGAGTTCACTAACCCTGCACTTTTAGGGCGGGGATTGCCTAAACCAATTTAGGCAACGCAAGAAGTGAATACCGCATTGAGACACGGTTTGGTACACACGGCTAAATACTTCCCTAGTTTAGCCCTCTGTAATCCTGATTGGTTCAGGAGTTGAGTAAAGCCAAGACATCTTAGCTGTGTTGCGGGAAGGGACTTAAACATTTATGGGTTATACCAAAAAATGCGAGTACCTGTAGTAGATCAAAACCACCAACCACTGATGCCCACAACACCTGCACGAGCAAGGAAGTGGATAGCATCGGGTAAAGCAGTAAAACGCTGGTCGGACGGGGGACAATTTTATGTTCAACTGACTGGCGAGCCATCTGGACGAGCAACCCAAGATATTGTCATTGGGATTGACCCTGGCAAGAAGTTCTCTGGAATTGGTGTTCAAGGAGCTAAGTTGACTCTTTATACAGCACATCTGATTTTGCCGTTTCAGACAGTGCGTAACCGGATGGATGCAAGGCGATTAATGCGGCGTAGTCGTCGGAGTAGGAGAGTTAACCACAAGGTTGTGTTTTCAAAACGCGCACATCGCCAGAAACGTTTTGATAATTGCCGTCAAGGTAAACTTGCGCCGTCAATCCGGGCTAATCGTCAATTGGAACTGAGAATAGTTTCTGAGTTATGCAAAATTTACCCAGTCTCAGAAATACGCTACGAGTATGTTCGGGCTGATGTAGACCTCACCAGTGGACGCAAAAAAGCAAAGTCAGGTAAAGACTTTTCACCTGTAATGGTCGGACAAAAATGGATGTTAAGTCAGCTAGAACAGTTTGCACCAGTTGTTAAAGTTGAAGGCTATCAAACTGCATCAATTCGCAAACACTTGGGGCTAACCAAGAATAAGGTAGACAAATCCAAGCCTGAGTTTAATACTCATGCGGTTGATGGTGTGGCTATTGCAGCAACAGCTTTTGTGGAGTACCGACAGTATCACACGACAAAGATTGATGGTGCTGATTGGTTTGGCGATGTTGTGATTACACCTGCTGTATTCACTTGTGTTCGTAGACCACCATTATCTCGCCGTCAACTTCACCTGATGCTTCCTGCAAAGGGTGGGGTACGTCGTCAATACGGTGGTTCTACAACTCGCCACGGATTACGTAAGGGTGATTTGGTTCATTCGCCCAAGGGAATTGGTTATGTCAGTGGTGACACTGAAAAACAGATATCTGTCAGCGATGCTAACTGGAAACGGTTAGGGCAGATTGCTTCTAGCAAAGTGCAATTGATTCGTCGTTCCAACGGGTTAATTGTTGCCTAGAAGATATGTAAAGCCGTCCTTTGCTTCGCTAAAGGACGGGGTTTCAAACCCATTTTTGCGATGAACACCCAAGGCAAAATCAACGAACTGCTGAATCAGCCGGGATGCGAGCATAATCAACAGAAACACGGTGCAAAGAAGAATAAGTCTTGTACACAACAAGCACAACCGGGTGCGGCTCAAGGTGGCTGTGCTTTTGACGGGGCGATGATTGCTTTAGTACCTATTGCCGATGCGGCTCATTTGGTTCACGGGCCGATCGCCTGTGCTGGTAATTCTTGGGGTAGTCGTGGTAGTCTCTCTTCAGGCCCCCAACTCTATAAAATGGGCTTCACTACCGATATGTCAGAAAATGATGTCATCTTCGGTGGTGAGAAGAAACTCTATAAGGCAATTCTAGAAATTCACAAACGCTACAAACCCTCTGCGGTATTTGTCTACGCTACTTGTGTAACAGCCTTGATTGGTGACGATATGAATGCTGTGTGCAAGGCGGCGGCAGCAAAAATTAATACTCCTGTTATCCCTGTATTTGCTCCTGGCTTCATTGGTAGTAAGAACTTAGGCAACCGTTTCGGTGGTGAAGCTTTATTAGATTATGTTGTCGGGACAGCAGAACCGGAGTTTACCACCCCCTATGATATAAACTTAATTGGCGAGTATAACATCGCCGGAGAAATGTGGGGAGTCCTGCCGTTACTAGAAAAATTGGGTATTCGTGTCCTGTCGAAAATTACAGGTGATGCTCGATTTGAAGAAATCCGCTATGCTCACCGCGCCAAGCTGAACGTCATGATTTGTTCGCGGGCGTTGCTCAATATGGCGAAAAAGATGGAGGAAAAATACGGCATCCCCTACATTGAAGAATCTTTTTATGGCATCGATGATATGAATCGGTGTCTGCGGAATATTGCGGCTCAATTGGGCGACCCGGATTTACAAGCACGCACAGAGGAGTTGATAGCGTCAGAAATGGCGGCTCTAAATTTGGCTCTCGCTCCCTATCGCGATCGCCTCAGAGGTAAGCGTGTTGTATTATACACAGGTGGTGTCAAGAGTTGGTCAATTATCTCCGCAGCTAAAGACTTAGGTATAGAAGTAGTTGCTACCAGTACCCGAAAGAGTACGGAAGAAGATAAGGGAAAAATCAAGAAATTGCTGGGTACTGAAGGCATCATGTTAGAAAAGGGCAACGCCAAAGAATTGCTGCAATTGGTCAAAGATACACAAGCTGATATGTTAATTGCCGGTGGTCGTAACCAATACACCGCCCTGAAAGCCAGGATTCCTTTCCTCGATATCAACCAAGAACGTCATCATCCCTACGCCGGCTATGTAGGAATGTTGGAAATGGCGCGGGAATTGTACGAAGCCCTCTACAGCCCGATTTGGGAACAAGTCCGAAAGCCCGCACCTTGGGACGAAGATATGGGGACATGGGCTAACGAATATACAAAAAATCAAAATCGCGCTTTGGCATCTATCGAGGAGTTAATCTGATGGCGGTTGTTACTGTTCCCGAAAAATCAGTTGCAGTGAATCCTCTAAAGCAAAGTCAAGCTTTGGGTGCATCTCTGGCTTTTTTGGGATTGAAGGGGATGATTCCTCTGTTTCACGGTTCGCAAGGTTGTACAGCCTTTGCCAAAGTGGTGTTAGTCCGTCATTTTCGGGAAGCAATTCCCCTAGCTACCACAGCGATGACGGAAGTAACTACGATTTTGGGTGGAGAAGAAAACATCGAACAGGCGATACTAACCTTAGTAGAGAAGTCCAATCCTGAAGTTATTGGTTTGTGTAGCACTGGACTCACAGAAACTAGAGGCGATGATATTGTGAAATTTTTGAAGGATATCCGCGATCGCCATCCAGAAATCGCTCACATTCCAGTTATCTTTGCACCCACACCCGACTTTAAAGGGGCGTTGCAAGATGGTTTTGCCGCAGCTGTCGAGAGTATAGTCAAAGAAATCCCCAAAGCAGGAGCAATCAGAAGCGAACAAGTTACAATTCTCGCTGGTTCTGCCTTCACACCAGGGGATTTGCAAGAAATCAAAGAGATTGTCACCTCTTTTGGATTAATTCCCATCTTTGTCCCTGACATCGGCGCATCACTCGATGGACATCTAGAAGATGGTTACAGTGCGGTAACAGCTAGTGGTACAACTATCAGACAACTTCAAGAAATTGGTAGTTCCGCCTTTACTATCGCCTTGGGTGAAAGTATGCGGGGTGCAGCCAAAATACTCGAAGAACGGTTTAACATTCCCTACGAAGTATTCAGTGAACTCACGGGACTAGAACCAGTAGACGAGTTTTTACAAGCACTAGCCATACTGAGCAGTCGCCCCGTACCCGAAAAGTATCGCCGTCAACGCCGTCAACTGCAAGATGCAATGTTAGACACGCACTTTTACTTTAGTGCCAAGCGAGTATCATTAGCATTAGAACCGGATTTACTCTGGTCAACAGTGCGGTTTCTGCAATCGATGGGGACACAAATTCATGCAGCCGTCACCACCACACGCTCACCCCTCTTAGAAAAACTCCCCATCAAGAGCGTTACCATTGGTGATTTAGAAGACTTTGAAGAATTGGCAGTTGGATCTGACCTGCTGATTGGTAATTCTAACGTAGCTGCGATCGCCAAACGTCTATCCATACCTCTCTATCGCCTCGGTATACCTATCTATGACCGATTAGGTAATGGTCTATTCACAAAAGTAGGTTATCGCGGCTCAATGGAAGTCTTATTTGGCATCGGTAACTTATTTCTCGAAGCAGAAGAAGAACGAATGAAACATCTATGGGGGCTGGTGTCAAATTAATTCAAAATTCAAAATTAGGGAATTGAGGAGAAATTACCAATGCCCAATTCCCTATGCCCCATCCCCAACGACCAAAAAAGCAGGAGAATGAAAGTGAAAATTGCCTTTACAACTACCGACCACGTTCATATTAATGCTCACTTTGGCTGGGCGAGAGAAATTGATGTCTACGAAATCGACGCAGAAGGATATCAATTTTTAGAAACATTAAACTTTGAAGGTGACTTAAAACAAGACGGCAACGAAGATAAAGTTGCACCAAAACTAGACGCATTAGTTGACTGCGCCATAGTTTATGTCACAGCAATTGGTGGAACTGCTGCCGCTAAATTAATCAAAAAAGGCGTTACCCCAGTTAAAGCACGTTCCGAACAAGAAGAAATTAAAGAAATCCTCAATAAATTAGTTCAAACCCTCAAAGGCAATCCTCCCCCTTGGTTGCGGAAAGCATTGCAACCCAAAACCAAAAACTTTCTTGATGAATTAGAAGACGAAGCAACAGTATGAGCGCAGAAAATAGCGTCAACGACACCGCCACAGATGTAGTTGCCAACTCCCCATTTCTCAAAGCCTTAGTATTACAAATTCGCGGACAAGACACTTACGGAGTTTTCCGCAGTTGGTCTGACGAACTACTTCTAAAACCCTTCATAGTTCCCAAAAAAAAGAAAAGGGAAATTCCCATAGAAGGTGAAGTTGATCCTGTCACCCAAGCGCGAATCATGTCATTTTTCCGCGCCATAGCTGCCAGAATCGAACAAGAAACCGGACTAATTTCCCAAGTAGTAATTGATTTAAGTCATGAAGGCTTTGGCTGGGCCTTAGTCTTTTCCGGTCGCCTATTACTCACCGTCAAAACCTTACGCGACGCACACCGCTTTGGTTTTGAATCCCTAGAGCAACTAGCCGAAGAAGGCGAGAAATTTGTCACCAAAGGACTAGACCTAGCCAACCGCTTCCGCGAAGTCAGCAAACTGTAAAAATAGGGAGTAGGGAGTAGGGAATAAATATTTTCATCCTTGTTCATCGAACCTCTTGCATAAATACCGAACCACAAGAATAGATACCTTCGCGCTCTCCTCTGCGCCTCTGCGCCTCTGCGTGAGATTTAAATAATATTCTTGGCAACGCCAAAGTCTTTATGCAAGAAACCCCCTAACTCAAAACAAAACCCAACAATGCAAGTAGAAGAAACCAGCATTGAAGAACTCAAAAACAAAATCAAACGCCTCAACAGTAAAGCCGGGCAGATGAAAATGGATCTGCACGACTTAGCAGAAGGCTTACCCACAAATTACACACAATTAATGGAAGTTGCAGCCGCAACTTATGAAATATATCGCCAGCTTGATGAACTGAAGCAACATCTTAAGCAATTGGAGAAAGGTAAATGACTAAAACTATTGAAGAATTCAAAAAACTTGCCGATGCCGAAGAATTTCTCAAATTCTTTGAATTGGAATACGACCCCAAAATTGTTCATGTAAATCGTTTACATATTCTAAAAAAATTCTCTCAACTTATCAGTGAAATTGATAGCAATCCAGACCTCAGTACAGAAGAAAGATTAAATCAATATTGTTTGGCATTGCAGAAAGCTTATCAGACATTTTTGGAATCAACACCTCAAGAACAAAAGTTGTTCAAGGTATTTAAAGACAAACCAAAAAATGTAATTACGCTGACAGAACTTTCTTCTGATTAGGAGGTATAAAGTGATCAACCTAACGCCTACCGAGTTAGAACGATATAGTCGCCAGATGATGCTCCCTAATTTTGGCGAAGTAGCTCAAAAGCGTCTGAAGTCGGCGACAGTTTTAGTGACTGGTGTGGGGGGATTAGGCGGTACAGCTGCGCTTTACCTAGCAGTAGCGGGCGTTGGGCGGCTCATCCTAGTCCGAGGCGGTGATCTGCGGCTAGATGACATGAATCGTCAGATTCTGATGACGGATGATTGGGTAGGAAAACCAAGGGTTTTCAAAGCGAAAGAAACTCTACAGGCGATTAATCCTGACATCCAGATAGAAGCGGTTCATGACTATATCACACCGGAAAATGTAGATGCGTTAGTGCAGTCTGCTGATATGGCTCTGGATTGCGCTCACAATTTTACAGAACGTGATTTGTTGAATACAGCTTGTGTACGCTGGCGTAAGCCGATGGTGGAAGCAGCGATGAGTGGGATGGAGGCTTACCTGACTACGATTATACCGGGTGTGACTCCGTGTTTGTCCTGTTTCTTTCCTGAGAAACCTGAGTGGGATCGGCGTGGTTTTTCTGTGCTGGGTGCGGTGTCTGGTACACTGGCTTGTTTGACAGCACTGGAAGCAATCAAGCTGATTACTGGGTTTAGTCAACCGTTATTGTCGCAATTGCTGACGATTGACTTAAATCGGATGGAATTTGCCAAGCGGCGTTCTCAACGCGATCGCTCTTGTCCGGTATGTGGTAACAATGCGCCTTGGAGGTATGCACAATCCAATGCGATGGAAACTAGCAGCAATTGCACACATAGTTGATGGTTGAATGGGTCAGGCGATCGCTACACCTGCTTTTAACATCTCTACAAACACACCCACACCTAGAATCACAAAAACTAATCGCGACAAATCAGGAGTTTTAATGACCGTTACTTTAACAGAAAAAGCAGAATTTCGTCTGCGGGGATTGTTGCGAGGTTCAGCTAGTGACACTGATGAAAAAACTACTAAAGGTGTCCGCATCTCCGTCAACGACGGTGGTTGCAGTGGTTATGAATATGGAATGGAAATCACTAGCAAACCTCAACCAGATGATCTAGTCATCGAACAAGGTAAAGTTTTGGTTTACGTTGATGCCAAAAGTGCGCCTTTATTAGAAGGACTGATCATCGATTTTGTAGAAGGGATGGTTGAAAGTGGCTTTAAGTTCACTAACCCTAAAGCAACCAGTACCTGCGGTTGTGGTAAGTCCTTCAAAGCTGGTGATTGTTCCCCTCAAGGCGTACCTTGCAGTTAATCCCATTTCAGACTTAACCCTGAACATTCAGTCTGATCTGAAAAGTTTCCCTTAGACAAAACAGACACTTGCTGATTTTTTCGCAACAAAAGCAGTGTCTCTCTTTGCGCCCCTTCTCGAAGAGTCAAGGGAGATTTAAAAACTTCGAGAAATTAGTTCCGTCTGATAAATCTTGAGGAGAATCGGAAAATGGCTACCTATCAAGTTAGATTGATCAACAAGAAAGAAAACCTCGATACGACAATTGAAGTTGATGAAAACACTACAATTGTTGACGGAGCAGCAGATAACGGTATTGAATTACCTGTATCTTGTTATTCTGGTTCTTGCTCTAGCTGTGTAGGCAAAGTTGTTGAAGGTGAAGTTGACCAATCTGAGCAAAAGTTCTTAGATGATGAACAGGTGGCTCAAGGATTCGCTCTATTGTGCGTTACCTACCCCCGTTCTAACTGCACAATCAAAACCCATCAAGAACCATATCTCGTTTAATCAATTGCGGTAATCGCTACCATTTACAGCTTTTGAAAGCCTAGCTGAAATCAGGATGAAATCTATAGTTCATCCTGATTCATTTTAGGTAAGAAAAGTTGATTTGATGCCTTTCATACCCATTGTAATAGGCTGGCCTCAATATCTGAATTTTTGGAGTTGAGAAAATTGGTATTACAAAGCTGTATATCCGTGCCAAAACCAGTATCCTAAACCCAAAAAACTTAGCAGAGTTAAGATAGCGATCGCTATCAATTTCCAATTAATTGGTTTCTCTGGCAAAGTATCTGTAATCATAATCGGACTTCCAGGCAGATTAAATTGATCGAGTAACTGGTTAACATTGGCTTTGTTTGTCACTACTCGATCAACACCCAGCCAAATATATTGCAAATTATAAGGATTTGGCTCTGTCTTGACACCACCAAAATTTTCAAACAACGCATCATCATAATAGGTGGTATCGGTTACAGCCTGGTTATGAAAAGCAATTAAGGGAGGGTAATACTTTTTGTCTTTGTTGGAAAGAGAAAAGTAGATTTTCTTCTCTTGACTAGCGATGCAGTCAAAATTGGATTTTTGTTGCCAAAATCTTGGTTTTACCCAAGATTCTGGTTTGACAATTCTATCATCTGCTCCATGTAAAATGCCTATGGGTAGTGTTAACTTACTGCCGATTGTACGAATGTTGATTGGTTGTTCTGCAAACGGAGAATTGAACAGTTTTAAAATCCAGAGGGCTATCTGCGGAATGCCCATCTCCGTACTTGGGGCTGGATCGGCAGTAATAATTTGTTTTGGTAAAAACTTTTGTTGACTTGGCTCAAGATAAAGAGGCCAACTCAGTGCTAATAATCCTCCCAAAGAATGACCAAATACATAAAAATCAAAGTCTGATTGGGCGATATTGGGATGATGATCAGATAACTTTTTCCAAGTTATATCAGTAATGTCTATTGCTTGGTCAATCCATTCTATCGGGCTATGCAACAGACTTAAGCCAACAGTAGAAATGAGTTTGATTAAATTCTGTCCATAGCGACGATTAAACCATGAGAAAAATAATTTAATCACCAGGATGAACACGACTAAGGCTAAGGAAACGCGAAGATACTTTAAGAAAGTCGGTTTAATTAATTTGCGAGCCACCATTCCCAGTTTCCGCCGCCGATTCTGCTCTTGATTCAAAGTATCTCCTAGCTTAAAGTTCTTGCCTTTGGCAATCACACCTTGCAGAACTTTACCCCAGGATAATTGATTTTGTGCTTGATTTTCTACGGAGGCTGTTATGGCTTCTGGGTCGTCTGGATAGGTACTTTTTTGAAAGTCTGGAAAAATTACATAGTAGCCTTGTTTAGCCAATTCTTCCAAATGGTCTTCATAGAATTTTGGCATACACAAAGCAAAGCCGTGCAAGTAAGTAATTAACCTCAGTTTGCCTTGCTGATCACGGTAAGGAGCATCAGGAACATAGACTTGGATAAAATTACCTTGAATATGACTTCCTGACTGATATATTGTGTAGCCATTTTTGTGGATAGTATGCTCCCATTCCAAAGCTTCTCGATTTGCAACATCTACCATCAATGTTTCTTTGTGTCTTTGCTTTTCAGCAGGTACGTTGCGGAAAAACTGTATTGTCTGCTCTGTTAATAACAAACTGAAAGCCATAACAGATTCAGAACCACTAGCCGGAAGTGTACCGAATGTTGATGCAGGAAGAGCATTACCAATTAGCCCGATAAATGTACCTATAAATAACAATGGCCATTTCAGTCTTACCCAGATGCCGATACCAATCAGTAGCATGAACAAATTAACTACAATGGTAATAATTGGTGGAGCAGTGAGGTTTTCAGGAACATAACGCAACATTCCTGCAAAAAATTCTGGTTTCAACTCCATCCCTAGGTAATTTTTGGTAATATCTATCCCAGCCAGTCCGAATGCAATTCCCCAGGATAAAACTCTGACTAATGTAGTCGCCCAAGCTGCTCCCGCACGATGAGCCAGTTCCACACCAATCACAATGAACAGTGGCACAATTAAGTAGTGTAGGAGATAGCGAATCATGTTGAGATTTTCTAAAGCTTCTCCTGCACCAATGAATGTTCCTGTTCCTAAAATAAAATTGTCATAGCTGAGACTGACTAACAATAAGGGAGTAACAATCATTGCTAGGCTAGATGATTTTCGCCACAGACTAATTCCCCAACCGATTAATAGCCATGCGATCGCAGCTAGTGTCAGATGTCCCAAAGGATACAAGATTAACAAAATGTTGTTCATCTTCCCAGCATCAAATATTGATAGGAGCATATTTGCTAATTTTTGGTGGCTAATATTTTGCTTGTGGTTAATTTTTCTGGATTATTGCTCCTAAATTGAGCAATACCTTTGTCATAGACTAACCATGTGAAGATAGCTACTCCTGCTTCTGTTCCGCCTAAGTCATGCAGGATATGAAATAAAGCATTGAAAGTCACTTGTGGATCTGTATAGGGATTGCCGCCATACTTGTCTAGAAGAAATACAAAAGTTAAGTTAACTCCTACTGAAAAAATTGGCACAAGAATAATTTTCCAATCTTTGAGAAGTTTATAACCTCGATAAGTCAAAACTGCAAAAACTATAGTAAGTGCAATATAGATTGGAACTTTAAAACTGGGGTTATTAGCTTTATACCCTAAAGGGTATAAAATAGATACAACTAACAAACTGATGGCGAACAAAATGTTAACTAATCTGGTGAGGAAAGTTGTTTTGATCACCAAGCCATCAGACCACAATACAAATGCTGAAATCAGGAAAAAATAGAACATGAAATTCAGCATGGTAAAATCGTTAGCATAATACCAGCATTGGGTAACGTGCCAGCCTATTTCAGAGGCGATCGCCACCATAATAAAAGCTAGTCCTAGTTGGGAAGCAAAAATAACTCTGAATCCCAATCCCAAATTTTTTAAGCCACCATAAAAAATTCTCATTGCCAACGGAATCAAGGCAAAAGTGAGAATGTGGGTGACAATCAAGCCAAATTTCCAACCACCAGTAATACAGGTGCGAGTTTGATTAATTAACTGAGATTCTGCGATTTCTGGCAGGATGGTCAGCGTGTAACCAAATCCAAATAAAACTATCAAGAAACAGAAAGCGATAAACGCTAAATCAGCATTAAATATTTTGCTAGTGCTGTCTTTTTGCAAGTCTTCCATCAGTATCAATGAGTTATTTGTGTTGATTGGATAAATACTTTTTTCTGCCATCATCAAGATAATTACTTGGCAAAAAAAGTCAATAAATTCCAAACACAAATAGCTAAAATTGCATATATTTGCATGAGATCGAGCTATCTTGTGTTTGGAATAATAGCTATATCAACTCTTAAACTAAGCCAAGATTTGTGATTATTGGAAATTGTCGCTGAAGTTAACTTGTAAATTGACTGGCTCTGAGCCAAAACCGCTTCCTTTGGCCGAATATATCGTATCTCCAGGTTCTAAAACAGCTGTACCACCACAAGCTTTAATTAGGTTAGTGCCGTTCTTCACTTTTTGATCTACGCAACCAAACTCACGCTTTCCTCCAGGACCCGTAATTACAATGGTGTCAATGCTTCCAGTTGCCGTCTCAGGTTTCAAGGAAACTGTCACAGCACGAATCACTCTTCGTTCGGTCAAGCATGCTACAGGAGTAGCAACTTCAAAAGACCCACCCTGAATCTTAATAGTTTTAAACGGACTTCCACCAATGGGGTATGCTCCAGGAGAGCAACTATCTGCCATTGCCCCGGTAGGGAAACAGAACATCAGACATGAAAGAGCAAATGCAAATGTCAAAATCTTTGCCCAGCCCATAAACTTTTTCAATGAATTCATGGTCATACTCCTTGTTTAGCTCCAAATAATTAATGCAATGTGGTAATGGAAGGTTATTGATTTGGATGTACCTTAACCGAAGTAACAAATCGTTGTGACTACTTCAGATTGGAATTTGTGATTTTTTCGAGTTAGCGACACAGCAAGCGTAAATATGCGCCAGCGAATCCCACCCATCCAAATGGATAGATGTTCTTTAACTTAAGAAGTTATGCCCATCGATTCTCGGTGATAATACTGAGTGGAATCTAGTTCTCTTGTGATTGATAATCTGCTAATTATCAATCTTTCTAGGCTATGTAAAACTTATATCCTGAGATAGATGTGTGTCAACTGGTTTTTAAACGCCTTCAATAAAGTTTTATTAAGACTCGCCTCCGTTTAAAGACCGCACGCAGCTAAGATGCGGAGTCAAGACTAGACTCAGTAATTTTATGGCTGAGATAAAGTAACGCTATAGCTCTGATTGCCTTCATTAGCTCTATCGCTTAGTTAATTTGATTTTTGCTTCATCAATCCGAATAACCCCAATTGATTAAATCAACTGGGGTTATCAACTTTGATAAATTGTTTGTATGTGATACATATATATGATGATTTTATGGCAATATATTTACCCTAATCCTATCTACACCATCACCTAATTTTATTGAAAAACTAAATAGGGTGCATGATACAGGAAAAATGTAAAATTAGTCGCTTTTTTCGTAATTTTTAAGCGGTTTTAACCAATGTATACGACAATCGTTATAAAGGTTAATCATCTAACCTTATGGGAGTGATAATATATAAGTAAGCTAAATTGTTGCTAGTGAACTGAAACCTCAGCACAAAGCAATTCAAGGGTTATCTCAGCCATTCCTACCTTAATACTGGTCAAGTTCCAAAATTTGTTAGTCAGTAAGATAGCTTCAATAATATAGAAACTGCGTAAGTCTTGACGGAAAAGCAACCAGAATGATTAAGGTCTGAAATAGTGACTAAACTGTATAAATTGTCTGTCTAATTACTTTAAAAGTTATTCAGACAGTAGCAAGTACAATAACTCACAATTTAATTTGAATTAGAGTTAAGCGTGCAGTCTACACAGATGCAGTTTGGGAATATTGCAACAGTTTAGAAATAATTCCCTTCCTTGCAAACATAAGGAGCAGTAATTATGAGAGCCAAACAAATCATGACTCAAGATGTAGCTACTATTCGCGGCTCCGCAACTGTAGCAGATGCAGTCAGACTATTAAGGCTCAAAGGACTGCGTGCGTTAATTGTAGAACCTCGTCATAGTGCGGATGCTTACGGTATCGTCACTGTGGCTGATATTGCAAGTCAGGTTGTAGCTTATGGTAAAGATCCTGAAAGAATTCATGTCTATGATATTATGACGAAACCCTGCATCGTTGTTGATCCTGACCTCGATGTAGAATATGTAGCGCGTTTATTTTCTACTTACAATATATGGTGTGCGCCTGTAATTAGAGGTGAATTATTTGGGGTAATTTCTGTCACTGATATTGTTAGCAAGGGTGAACTTATTGCTCAACCCAAACTCATTTTCTTGCGGAAAGAACTGCACAAAGCTATCTCAGATGCTCGTGCAATTTCTGCCAACTATGGGCCAGACTCTAAACGGACGATGGAAGCTTGGGATTTTGTAGACGAACTTGAAAAAGAAGCCTATTTCTATGGCTTACCTAAAACTGAGAAATCTGCTAGAGAACTATTTGCTGAAACACCAGAATTCGCTACTGTTTAGCGCAAGATTACAGGAAGCAGAATACTCAGTATTTCTACTTCTTTGTAATCACGAGGTTGTTTAGAGTATGACTTGACAACTCTAATCATCAGCATTCCATAGCATTGTGTTTAGAAATGGTGGGCAATGCCCACCATTACCTTTTTCTTGTAGGGTGCATCAGTGTCAAACATATATTGATAATTACTGAATTATCTTTTTTGACGCACCTACTAATGTGGCAATTGCGTAAGTCCTAGTTTTATTTGGCGAATTGTGTGTAAATGCTACAACTAATTATGAATCAAAAAATTCCCTCAAATTTGAGTGCAGAAACTCAGCAATGGTTGAAACTCAAAGGCTACAACATTGAGGATTTACATCAGCGTGGGGAAAACGGCGATACAGCTTTGATGAAAGCTACTAAGGAGGGAGTCTTTGCAGTTGTTAAAGAATTAATTGATGCGGGTGCTGAAATTAATGCTAGAAACAATGATGGTAATAATGCTTTATGGTTTGCTTGTTTTGGCAATCACTACGATTTAATTAATTTGCTTCTAGGGAACAAGATTAATATTGATAATCAAAATGACAATGGTGCAACGGTTTTAATGTATGCTGCATCAGCAGGTAAAGCGGAAGTTGTGAAATTACTTTTACAATACTATCCTAACTTAGATTTAAAAAATTTGGATGATTATCAAGCTATAGATTTTGCCAGCACTGTTGAGGTTTTAAGGATTTTGAAAAATGCCGCCAAGTAATATTTCTGGTAAAGCTTACCATGAGGCTACCAAGCATTCTTACTTATCGGTGCAACTTGATCCAAATTATGTTGATGCTGCTACTCAACCCTCTGCATTTAAAGTTTATCCCCAGTTTTATAGAAGAGTGAAATTAAATCTCAATAATAAAATTCACTCTTTTATCTGGTTAACCAGTGCAGTTACCTTCTCAAAGGTATATAAAAATGTTCCCTACAAACTGCGGGTAAATCCGTCAGCAGGGGCGTTGTATCCTACGGAGGTGTACGTACAGATTCGCGGAATGGCGGAAATAGTAGACGGTATCTATCATTTAGAAGTTGAGAATAATTGTCTAACACTCATCTATGAATTAATTGATGATGGGTTAGAGAGTTATATTATACCGGGCAGAAGTATCAAGGGATTCATTTTTTTAATTAGTTCTGTTTATTATAGGTCTAGCTGGAAATATAAAGACAGGAGTTTGAGATATTGCTTGTTAGATAGCGGACACCATTTAGGTGCTGTTGCTGCTTCAGCTTATCTTAACCAACTTGATATCCAGCTAATTTTTGATTTTGATAAACTCGCTCTCAATACAGATTTGGGGTTTGAGAATAAGGAGTTTATTAGTGCTTGTGCAGTATCTGGTGAAATACAGGAAAAGCAAGTTAGAAGACTCAGGCTGAAGCTTCCTTTTGTTTGTGGTACAGATTATTTTGTAGCTAATCAATTTATTGAAGATAGCTATCAAACAACCGCTTGTCAAACCAGCCGCAAACAACAACTTCAGCAACCTCAGTTTAATTTTGAGCCGGATAAATTCTACCAAACTGTCTGGGATAGACGTTCAGTTAGACGTTTCCGGAAAGAGTCGATTTTGCAAGAACAATATTTATATATCTTGCAACTACTAAAGCAGCCAATACCAACAGAAAATTTTGAGCCAGTAGAAATTTACTCGGTGGTGCATCGTGTTGAGGGGATGACATCAGGGTTATATCAAGGCGTGAATTTGGTGAAAGCAGGTAATTTCAGTGACAAAACTGGTTACTTGTGTGTAAATCAAGCACTCGCTAGAGATTGTGCTGCGATATTATTTTTCGTGTCTGAATATACCAGTTATCAAACTGCTATGCAAATAGCTGGTTTTTTAGGACACAGGATTTATCTGGGTAGTAATTATATAGGTATTCAATGTAGTGGCATTGGTGCTTTTTATGATGATGAAACCCAGGAATTCTTAGAAACAAATAAAGATGTGCTGTATGCAATGGTAATTGGAATTTAAGTTAGGATTGTCAACAAGAATGAAAAGACGCAGTTTTTCTTTTAACGGTGATGACTTTCATCCTATGCAGCCATCATCGGCTGATATTGTGTTGAGACAGCAACTAGAGTATTCTATTAGTAGATGCTTTTACGAAGCGTGCGATCGCACCTTACAAAACCTCTTATCTAATTGTCGGTGGTATGTGACAACTCAAGCCAATGCCATGACATTGGTGATTGAATGTCCTGATCAATTTACCAACTGGCGGATTTTGCAAAAACTCGTACCAATGGGTAAACTACTCCAGCAAATAGTTAGCAGTGCCAAGATTCGGGTTTGTCCCCCAGAAAGTGAAGGCGTACCTTTTGAGATGAGAGTAGATGAACTCTCTGTGTATCAGGATAGGGCCTAATCATACGATGAGGGAGACAAGAAAGGCAAGGGAGACAAGGGAGAAAATATTTTTCCCAGTCCCTACTCCCTAATCTCTAATAATTCCGAATTATCCCAACTATTTCTGCAAAAACCACATCAGCAGAATTTTGAACAACGGGACTCAATTCTAGTCCAAAATCAAGACTTGCAGCTTCAATTAAATAAACCGTCACATCTTGCGGAAAATCCTCTTTAAATATTTTCCTTCCGGTAAATAAAGCATTATCCCAACGAAAATCATGCAAATTATAACTAGGTTCTGGTAATGCTGCCAATTCTGCACCAGGAACTTTAAATACTGCGCCAGGTTCAGAACCCGTTGAACTGGCATCAATAATTACTAATTGTTTACTACCTCTAGCTTGAAACATGACTTCCATTCCTGCTGTTCCACAGTCATAAACTTGTATGTGAGGATGGGGATTTTCTGCTAAATATTTTTGTAAGCGTTGTGCAAGAATTACACCTACAGCGTCGTCACTGCGATTGAGATTTCCGCAACCAATTATAGTTAACATTTTTACTAATTATTTATGATAAACCTGCATCTCGACGCTGCCAAAAATCATCTCGTGCAGCCTGATAATTCATAAGTTTATTTTGCTTCACATCATCTAAGTTGGCTTGAATCAAACCTGCATCTCGACGCTGCCAAAAATCATCTCGTGCAGCCTGATCATTCATAAGTTTAGTTCGGTTCACCTCGTCTAAGTTAGCTTGGAGATTAGCAACAATAGCCTTTTCAATTTCCAGATATTTTATACTGCGAACAGTATGAACAGGCTGAACAAGAGAGACGAAAGCAGCACCAAATTTTGTCACTCGAATTTCCTCTGTTTGACCGGAATATTGTTTTCCAGTCTTGACATACCAAGCAAACATTTCACAGTTGTTAGAGTGAATATTGTATGCACCAAATATATCAGCATATTCATGAATACGCTTTAGTTCTTCTTCCGTTAGTTCAACGTTTCCATGCCATTCAACTCCAGCAGTCCCCCAACCTACAGAATTATTAAAATTGCCATCTTGACTGAGGTAATAATGACGTGCAATTCCTAGTGTAGAATTAATCGGGATACTGTAAATACTGACCATAATTATTTATTGATAAAGATGCTAGCTTAATTAAAATAGAAATAATGAAATTATACCAGTTTTAGTCATACTCTGGTATACAAGTTTTGAGAGGCTTTTAAACCCCCATGCCAGCTAAAAAAAGTTTTTCCTTTTCCCTCTCCTACAAAGAGAGGGTTAGGGAGAGGTAGGGAAGGGGGCTTAGGTTTGTAATGCTCTTAAAACTTTACATTATATTTATCTGCCAGTTCAGAAAGCTTTTCATACTGTTGAATAGCAGCTTCACTAATTAAGGCTTTAGCTTCTTCTGGAGTGTTGCCGATGCTGGGGATTAAATATTTGACATAGAGGGCTAAAAAATCAACCATAATTGCAGAACCTACTAAACCATGACTATCAGCTTCTTTACCAGCCATTGCTGATACTAATCCTGCTTTAATTTGGTCTGGTCTATCTTTCATGAATTGATCAATAATTTGCCAAATATACTCATTTGGTATGAGGTTTTGTAACTTGGTTGTATCTGGAGTAAATTCTATACCTGCTAACTTTGCCTGTTCTAAAACACACCATTCTGTAAATTCTTGCAGTGCTTCTTCAGGAAGTTTGGGGAGATATTTGTGTAGTTCTAAATCAGACACAAGCTTACCTAATAGATTTCAGTTTTGTGGGAGTACATGACAGTAAGCCTAACTTACTGTTTCTCTAGTTTTTAGTGCGTTACGCTACGACTATTAAATAATTAGATAGAAAGAAAACTTTTGCAGAGGTGCGTGGCTAATGGGGGGAGATAAACGCTTGGTTTTGAGTTAGTAATCAAGCAGTTATGTTAAAGAAAGGTTAAAATATTTTGGTGAATATATGTTAAGTAAATTTAGGGACATTAATCAGGTAATAATTTTATTTTAATTTAAATATTTATGCTGATAAACGTCTGTCTGCTTGATTTATAATCGAGGCAATTTGAGCTACAAACTGTCCAGATATACTACTGGACGAAATTAGGAAAAGCTGGACTGGTCAAGATGGGTAAAAGTAGAATATTCAGGAGTATGTATGGTGCGATCGCTCAAAAAAATACTTGCATTAGTCATAGTATTGGTGTTCTCTTTCATACTATTGCCTAACCCTGCGTTAGCTTTTGTTTCTTATCAAGGTCAATTCACCGCTACAAGTGCGTGCGAAGCCGTAAGCTCAATTAAAAAAGGAACTAACCCGGATAATGTGAGATTGACACCAGGGCAAGTCTATCAAATAGTTGGGAAAAATAAAGATAACGCCTCCCACTACCTTGTACAAATTGCTGGCGTTAATCCGCCTCAGCGTTGGGTTCCTGTTAGCTGTGTGAGTGCTGTTGGTTCGACTGGGGACACAACTGATACAAACCGTCCAATTGTTGCAATTCCTACAGGAGATGATTATTTACTCGCCCTGAGTTGGCAACCCGCTTTCTGTGAGGGCAAACCAGACAAAGCTGAGTGTCAAATTCTAGCAGCAAATCCCGACCGATTTGAAGCTAGAAATTTCGTGTTACACGGTTTGTGGCCGCAACCCAAATCTAATGTTTACTGTAATGTGAGTGAACGTGATATTACTGATGATAAACAGAAAACTTGGTCAAAACTACCAGCTATAGAGAAAGAACTTTCGCCTGAGACTTGGGAAAGACTACAAACAGTGATGCCCGGAACTCGATCAAATCTGCATCGACATGAGTGGATTAAACATGGTACTTGTTACCCAGGTTCAGCAGAGGAATATTTTGCTGAATCAATTGCCATACTTGATGCCTTTAACAAATCGCCAGTACAAGGACTAATTGCTAGTAATATTGGTAGACAACTTACCATCAAGGAAATTGATCAAGCCCTGTCTGATTTTGGCTCTGACACTGGGGAGAAAGTAGAAGTAAAATGTAGTAATTCACTATTGGGTGAACTTTGGGTAAACCTGAAAGGCGATATTACCCCAACTAGCCTTGTAGCTGGACTGCTTACCAATAGCCCAAAAGCCAAGACTGAAAAATATGCTTCTTGTTTAATTGACGATGCGCGTGATTAATTAGATTTATTGTGTAGTCGGGAAGAGCGATCGCTTCTCCTCAGCCCTATCAAATTATACTCATAGCTGGTTGCATTGGAGAGAGCGATCGCTTCTAGCTAACAAGTCATGATACAAGATTGATGCTGCTGCCATGTTAGATTATTCTTAAACTGTCAGCAAAATTTAGGCTTCTGTGCAAAGCTATGCGGTCAATTGAGCAACTAACAGAAGAAATTTTATCTTTGCCTAGTGCGTCGAGGGCGTTGTTGGCAGAGAAAATAGTAGAAAGTTTGGAATTCGATACAGATCCCACCATTCAAGCGGCTTGGAATACTGAAGCCAAGAAGCGGCGAGATGAGATTAGAAGTGGTTGTGTAGAACCCATACCAGGAGATGAAGCTTTAGCTCAAGTGAGGCGACTGCTTGAGCAATGAAATATGTATTTCACCCTGAAGCCCTGACTGAATATGCAGAGGCTGTTCAGTATTACGCACAACAACGTGCTGAGGTAGCACAAGCGTTTATTAATGCTGTTGAGAATGCAGTTTACCAAATTAGAGAGTCCCCTAATCGTTGGACTTTAGTCGATGAAGACGTTAGGCGATGTTTGACGCGCAAGTTTCCGTATGCAATTCTTTACACAATTGAACAAGATAACATTTTGATTTTTACCAGTTTGCAACAAACCTATACTGATTTAAAAAGACCAAGATTAACGTATGATATTTTCCTGCTAAGATTCTGGTGGCTGTGGTTAATTTCTGCTGCTTACCTTTACCAATTCGCTATGAGAAAAATTACTGAGCATGGCAAACATTAGAGTGTTTATTACACCTTTTTATGGCAATTTTCAACCATAAAATACTAATGAGCTAATGACTAACCAAATAATAACTAGCCATTAGCCACTCATAGTAAAATCTCCGCGTACCTCCGCGTTTACCTCCGCGCCCCTGGAGCGTTTAAACCTCCACCTCAACTAAGCAGTGCGAAAACGCGCCAACTCCTCACCCGTCTTCGCATCATGGGCGTGAACAGTACACACCAGACAAGAATCAAACGATCGCGCCACGTGTCCCACCTCCACAGGATCAGTAGGATCTTCAATAGGAGTACCTACCAAAGCCTCCTCAATCGGGCCTCTAACTCCCTCACCATCACGGGGGCCGACATTCCAAGTAGTAGCAGCAATCACTTGATAATTCTTAATCTTGCCCTCTTCAATATCTACCCAATGAGACAAAGAACCCCGTGACGCTTCCGTTGCACCCCAACCGCGTCCGTCTTTTTCCGTCGGTTTAATATACCAAGGTTCATTCAACTGGAACTCACGCAAACATCTTTCCGCTTGCCGGTATAACTTGACAATTTCGTGAACTCGTGCTAGCTGACGCAGGTGAATACTAGCACCGCCCATTTTCTTGAAAGCGTCCAGAATAAACCCGTCGTAATGTTGCCAAGACTCGCCATGCTGACCACCTGCGACTAACTGACGCGCTAGAGGGCCGACTTCCAAACGTCCGAAATCTTGATGTCGCACCGCAGTAGACCAAGAATAGGCATTTTTGAAGTCTTTATGATTGTTCTGGGTGGGTTTGGTGGTGCGGTCAAAGGGGTGAACATCTGCTTCCCCTTCTTCATACCAAGAATGGGTAGTATTCTCACGGGCGAAGGTATGATCCATCAAAGTATGTGTATCGGTGAAGCTGTCGTACACACCACTTTTCATAATCATAGCGGCGTTGCGTCCTTCGATGGTCGGCTTTTGGTATTTGTCTTCATGAGGTAAATATCCCCAAGTGACGTATTTACCAACACCAGCACCGTATCTATCTAGACCAACATCTAGACCCATGCGCCAATAGAAACCCAAGTCTGACATCCGATGTTTGATGTCTTCTTCTAACCAGTCCATGAAATCATCGTAAGTTTGGATTTCTTCGTATCGTTCTAAAGAACAACCCAACCATACAGGTTCTAACCAGTTAGTGCGGAAGTATTCCAGAATTGCCCAAGCGCGGGTAATGTCTGTTAAAGTGGGGGCGCACATCACACCACCAGGCACCATATAACTGCTGTGAGGCCATTGTCCACCAAACAGGGCGTAAATTTCTACAGGTTTGCTAGAAATCGTTACACCCAGTTCATAAGATTTGCCTGTGAAAGCAGCAAAGCGGTTGACAGCTTCATCGTAAAAGCGGCTACGGCGATACTTTTTATTGGTTAAGTCAATGGCGAATAATCCATAAAAGTAACGGGGGATGCTTTGGATAGTTTCGACAATTTGACCGAGGTTTCTAGCTAAGATGGCGTTGCGAGGAACTTCTGTCCCCCAGGCTGTGTCTAATGCCCAGGATGCAGATGTTAAATGTGAAGCACCGCAGATACCGCAGATACGAGGCGTAACAATTAACCCAGCTTGGGGGTCTTTACCTCGGAGAATAATTTCAAATCCGCGAAATAGTTCGGCGTGTGTCCAGGCGTTAACAACTTGTCCGTTGTCGATTTCCACCCGAACATCTAAATCCCCCTCGACTCTACCGACGGGTGAGATATCTAATGTTTGTATTCCCATTCTCCTCTCCTAATTGGTGATCGGGGATTGGGGATTAGGGATTGGGAAGTGGGAAAACTCTTACCCAGTCCCCAGTCCCTTCCAGTCCCCAGTACCTAAACAGTAAAAAAGTCTTCTTCTGCCCATTCGGGGGCTGTATTTTTGGCGACCATTGTCAGTAAGGCGTAGTCTTTGGTTTTGACTCCTGGTGGTAATTCTTTGGGAACGCCCATGATGGTTTGTGTTTTAAAGACGGTTCCGGGTTTGAGGTCAAAGAAGGGAAATTCTGGTTCTGTACAACCTAAACAGGGCATTCCGGCGCGGGTTTTGGATGAGACACGATTCCAGAGGACGCGGTTACAAGAGGAATGCGTCATGGGGCCGCGACAACCTAAGTCATAGAATAAGCAGCCTTTACGTTGACCAAATTCGGCGGTTGAGGCTTTGTAAGCAAAGTGGACGTTACGAGTACAGCCGGTTTGGGTGTAGGTGTTGAAGAAGGTTTGAGGACGATGCAGTTCATCGAGGGCGATGTCGTTGATGCGTCCGGTGGCGATCGCCACTAATATCTGCGTAATCCAATCGGGGTGTGCTGGACATCCGGGTATATTAATCACTGGTAAGCCTGATTTCGCCCGGAAATCTTTACCTAAAAAGCCGCCTTTTTGCCGCTTGAGAAATTGCAAACCTTGGGATTCGCTGGGGTTGGGTGACATGGCGGGGATTCCTCCCCAGGTAGCGCAGTCGCCTACAGCCACGACAAATTTAGCAACTTTCGATAAGTCAGCTAACCAATCTTTCATCGGGCGATCGGCGAACCGATTCCATTCACCAGTACCATTGGGGGCATTAACTACAGTACCTTCAAATACTAAAATGTCTAGAGGTACTTTCCCCAGAATACATTCCCATAATAGGGTTTGTAAGTTGTTGCCTAGTTCCAATCCCAAGGAAGGATGCCAAATTACCTTGATACCAAAGTCAGCAATTAAATCGCAGACTGTCGGTTCTTCGGCATTGAGAAAAGACATGGTGTTGCCCGAACAAGCACCACCTTGCAGCCAGAGTACATTAGTCATTGGCTATTAATTTGTCTATTGTTTACCATTTATGACGCAGGTGTTGACGCTTGTAGAGTTTCACCTGGTGATGAGTATTTAGATTTAATCTTTAAAATAAAGCATTTTTTTATAAATTTTAAATTTGTTAAATAAAAATTAATATTTAACTAAAAATTAAATCTAAATAATATTTCCTGCAAAGCGTAATTTATGAAACAGATTTTTCTTGATAGGTATTTGTAGGGTGTGTTAGCGACAGCGTAACGCACCTAAATATTGATTTATAAGTATAAATACGCTTGTTTTATTCATCAGAAAAATTGTTATATTATGATACGAAACTCGCTACTATGAGTATTTAAAGCAAATAAACAGATTAGCAATTACCCTCTAGAATTTTATAATTAAATTGTTTTATATTAAGAAAAATGATGCGTGAGATTCTGGGGTAATCGCACTGCATAAACTTGCTGTCTGTGCAAATAAGTATACTTGCTGAAGCTGCTAGAGACTAGCGAGTAGAGAATAGTTTTGGCAATTACGAATTATCTACAGGGAGAATTAAAGGAGATGACGGAATTTTTCAATGATACCAATCTGAGAGAATTTATCTCATATATGGTGACAGGTGACTTAACTCTAATCACAGGATTATTGTGGTTAGTGATAGCCACAATTATCTCAATGATTGGTGGTGCTATTGGTGGAATGATGCTTGCTGGGAAAGAGATGGGTTATTATTTTTCTGCCACACTAGGAGCATTATTCGCCCCGGCTGGAGCAATTCCCGCTATAATTTTCGGGTTTGCTTTTTTAACAATATTTCAGTAATTATTAGGAGGTAATATGATTGAATTGGGTTGGTTTTCTCTCAAGCTATTTTTGCAAGGTAAACTATTACGCGACCCCATTTATTTTGTTCGTCAAACTGCAATTGGTGTTAGTGTAGGTTTGCTAGTGCTAATATTACTAGCTCAATTACAAATTCCGTTCTGTTTACCAATCACTTTGGCTAGTCTCATCACAGGTTTAGTTATGCCCTTTCTCTTCAGAGACTTCAAAACAAAGTAAGTTGGTTCTGTTATCAGTTGTATCTCCACTAATAACTAATGACTAATGACTAATAACTAATGACCAACCTGGAAGAATACATCCGAGAAATTGACCGCTTTGAAGCCATTGTATCTGAGTGGGATGAAAGTCAAAGGTGTGTAGTTGTTGGTTTGAAAACAGCAATTGAAACTCTGCACAAAGCAGCACTGACAAATTTAATTAAAAGCCTCAAGCAAGAATCAATGTCAGCGTTGCGTAAAGCTGTAGAAGATGAAGTTGTGTATGCAGTTTTGCTATATCACGACTTAGTTAAACCACCACAACCGCCGATTTTAGAACGCATTCAAGCAGCCCTTGAGGAAGTGCGCCCAAGTTTACAAAGCCATCAAGGGGATATAGAGTTAGTGGCGTTTAAACCACCAGATACAGTAGAAGTCAAATTAGTGGGAACTTGCAGTAATTGTCCGGCTTCTACTTTAACTTTATCTCAGGGTGTAGAACAGGCAATTAAAAACCATTGTCCTGAAATTAACAAGGTAGTTGCGGTTAATGATAGTGCTGCTAATTCTCACAGTTCATTGTTACCTCAGAAATCAGTAGCTTGGGTGAGGGTAGCAACTATTGATCAAGTTCCTGAGTCTGGGATTTTAACAGTGAATTTTGCCGGAAATTCATTGATTTTATCCCGTAAAGGTACGAATATAGTTTGTTATCGTAATGCTTGTTCTCACTTAGCTTCTCCTCTAGATTCAGGTAAGGTTGAAAATGGTATTCTTACCTGTGCTGAACACGGATTTCAATATCGATTAGAGACGGGTGAATGTTTAACTGCGCCTGATATGTCTCTTGTTTCATATCCGTTACAAGTTAGGGAAGATAAGGTTTTTGTGCAACTAGGTTGAGAATAGGTTTTAGGGGACTGACAAAGCTAAAATAGTGCATTAGATGTAGGTTGGGTTAAGTTATATCTAGCATCATTCTCAATCAGCGTAAGGCGATGCACAGCTAACAACCTAAAACTAAGGGTTTGAGCAGCAGACAAGCAATGCCCACCCTACAAAAATTATCATCAAGGAACAGGTGCAAGATGTGTGTTAAGCGCAGTGTAACCCAACTAATATATTGGTGTTGGGTTTCCTGAAGTCAACCCAACCTACAATTTTTTACTGTTGTTAAATGGTGCGTTACTTTATCTAATTTAGATTTTATTTATTTTGGTTAAACTCGCCTCATTTTATTGAGAAATAAAAGGTTAAACTACTGGAAATTGCTAGTTTAAATAGTCAAAATCTTTTCAAGTATACCCAACTTTCATCTTCAACCTTAGATGACTCCCAGCATTACAGATTCAACCGTCAAAGCCGCACTTGCTGCCATTACATCGGAATCAGCAACAACTGAAGAAAAAATTCAAATGCTGATTGAATTGGCGCAAGGTTTACAGAAAAAACCTAAGACTCCCCAGGATTTATGGAATGCTGTTGAGTTATATCAACAAGCCTATAAACTCTGTGATTCTGATTATCCTCTGTGGAAAGCTCGTTCTCAAGTGGGGATGGCAGGGGCTTTAATGTCTATTCCTGATGCTGGGGTAGAATTATTGTTACAAGCCAAGGCTAATTATCAGGAAGCTTTGCCAATTTTACGGCAGTTAGCCGGGTCTGTGGAAGAGGCAGAAGCACAGATGAATTTGGGGTTGCTGTTGCAATCTTTAGTGCCTTTTAATTTAGCCAAGATGACGGATAGCATTGCGGCTTATCATCAGGCTATGCGGGTATTTACTAGCCAAGATTATCCTCAAGAATACGCGATTTTGGCTAATAATGTTGCGATCGCCTACCTGTCTATGGTTGGGGATGCGTCACAGTCAAACCTGTATGAAGGCTTGGCTGTACAGACTTTTGAGGCGGCACTTCAGCATATTAACATCATTGACCACCCTAGGGAATATGCGATGTTGCAAAACAACTTGGGTAATGCTTTGCAATATTTACAGAGTTCCCATCCTGTGGAGAATAATTTGCGAGCGATCGCCGCTTATGATCAGGCTTTAAAAGTACGTAGTCCTCAAGATACTCCTTTAGAATATGCTAACACAATTGCCAATAAAGCTAACGCCTTATTTAATTTACCTGATGACTTAGAAAAACCAGAATTAGGTAATCTCAAAAATCTTTTACAAGCTCGTAATTATTATCATGAAGCTTGGGAGATATTTAGTCAACATCAACAACAAGCACAAGCCGCAGCAGTTGCTCAAGCTTTGCAGGATGTGGTAGGAGAAATTAGTAAAAGTTCACGCAGAGGCGCAGAGGCGCAGAGAGAATGACTAATAAGTTTTTCTCTGAAGGTGCAGAGGTGATTTTAGGAGATGTGATTCAGCCGGATTTATTAGCAGTTCCTTTAGCACCTTCTCCTATTACTATGTTTGCTCCTCGTGCTGCTTGTTTGGTGTCGGAAACTGGGGCTTTATGGGTATCAGATACGGGACATCATCGGTTATTAGGTTGGCGCAATTTACCTACTAGAGATAGTCAACCGGCTGACTGGGTAATTGGACAACCTGATTTTTTTCATGAGGGACAAAATGCTAAAGGTACACCGGGAAGAAATACTTTCAGTGTACCGACTGGGATTTGTGTATGTGGGGAAGGTTTAGCTGTTGCAGATGCTTGGAATCATCGGGTTTTAATTTGGCATCAGTTACCAGAAGATAGCCATGTGCCAGCAGATTTAGTTTTAGGACAAGCTAATTTTACTGATAATCAACCTAACCGGGGAAGTCAACAACCTGCGGCTAATACTATGCACTGGCCTTATGGTATTTTCTATTATCAAGGTCAGCTATTTGTAGCTGATACAGGTAATAGAAGGTTATTAATTTGGCGGCAATTACCAACAGCAAATGGTCAACCTGCTGATATAGTTTTGGGACAGCCAGACATGATTTCTCGTAATGAAAACGGTGGCGGTTCTCCGACGGCGGCTAGTATGCGTTGGTGTCATGATATTACTGTCTGGAATGATAATTTAGTTGTCACTGATGCGGGTAATAATCGGGTGATGATTTGGCAGGGGATACCAACAGAAAATAATGCCCCTTGTGCGGTGGTTTTAGGACAAAAAAATTTTGAATTTGTGGAAATGAATCAGGGTGTTTATTTCCCTAGTGCGAGTAGTTTGAGTATGCCCTATGGCGTAGCTGTAGCTGGAGAATGGCTGTTAGTTGCAGATACTGCTAACTCTCGGTTGTTAGGATGGAAGAAACCAGAGTCAATATTATCATTGCAGGGTGCAGTAGCCGATGGAATGGTTGGACAAGACAACTTTAAAAGTAAAAGTGAAAATCGTAACTTCGGGCTACCAACACGCAATACATTAAATTGGTGTTACGGAATTAACGTTTCTGGCAAAACGGCGGTAATTGCTGATTCTGGTAATAATCGCATTTTGTTATGGCAAGTTTAAAAATACAAAAATAAGCAACCCAGGTATATCTATTTAATACAGATTAGTTTATGGTAACGGAAGCAATTAGAGTTCGCGGTACTGTGCAGGGGGTGGGATTTCGTCCCACTGTCTATCGTTTGGCTAAAGCCTGTGGTTTGCGGGGGGATGTGTGTAATGACGGTGAAGGTGTGTTAATTCGGGTATGTGGTAGTGCCGCAGCTTTAACAGAATTTGTCACCAGATTACAACAAGAATGTCCGCCATTGGCAAAAATCACGGAACTTGTGAGAACTCAATATCCAGGGGATTTGAATTTTGATGATTTTGTGATTTCTGGTAGTGTTAGCGGTGTATCTAAAACCGAAATTGCCCCGGATGCGGCTACCTGTCCCCAATGTCAGCAAGAAATTTTTGACCCCTTTAGCCGCTTTTACCGTTATCCTTTTACTAACTGTACTCATTGCGGCCCTCGTTTAAGTATTATTCGCGCTATCCCTTACGACAGATGCAACACCAGTATGTCTGCGTTTGTAATGTGTCCCGAATGTGAAAAGTCATACCACGATTTTGAAAATCGTCGCTTTCACGCCCAACCTGTAGCTTGTCATGTATGTGGCCCTGAAGCTTGGTTAGAAAGGGCTGATAGTCAACCTGTGACGGCTTCCATGTTTTCGATGTTGGATGATGTGGATGCGGTTTGCACTTTGTTACAAAAGGGTGAAATTGTTGCCATTAAAGGTATTGGTGGTATTCATCTCGCTTGTGATGCGACACAAGAGGCGACTGTACAAAAATTGCGTCAGCGTAAAAAACGCTATGATAAACCTTTCGCTTTAATGGCGAGGGATATTGCAGTTATTGAAGAATATTGTTTAGTTAATGATAGAGAAAAAGAATTATTAACCAGTCCAGCCGCGCCTATTGTGTTGTTGCAAAAGAAGGGACTGGGGACAAATCAATTCAAAATTCAAAAGTCAAAATTCAAAATTAAAGAAATTTTAGAAACTGGCGACAAGAGAGACAAGGGAGACTTTTTCGGCAATGCCCAATGCCCAATGCCCCATTCTATTGCGCCTTCGGTAGCACCGGGACAAAATACTCTTGGTTTTATGTTACCTTATACGCCGTTACATCATCTAATTTTGCGGCGGATGAATCGCCCGATTGTGTTAACCAGTGGGAATATTTCTGATGAACCGCAATGTATAGATAATGATACAGCTAAAGAAAAGTTAGGTCAAATTGCTGATTATTTTCTCTTACATAATCGGGAGATTGTCAACAGGGTAGATGATTCCGTGGTGCGAGTTGTGGACAATAAACTACAAACAATTCGCCGGGCTAGAGGTTATGCACCAGCACCGCTAAAATTACCACCGGGATTTAATAAGGTGCCGCAAATTTTAGCAATGGGTAGTGAGTTAAAAAATACCTTTTGTTTATTGCGAGATGGGGAAGCTATTCTTTCGCAACATTTGGGAGATTTAGAAAACGCGGCGGCGTTTAGTGCTTATCAAGATACCCTGAGTTTATATTTAAATTTATTTGCTCATCAACCACAAGCGATCGCAGTTGATTTACATCCTGAATATCTCTCTACCAAACTCGGTAAACAACTCGCCACCGCTAACCAACTCCCACTCTATCCTATTCAACATCATCACGCCCATATTGCCGCTTGCATGGCAGAAAATCACATTCCTTTAGATACAACCCCAGTCTTAGGTATCGCCTTTGATGGTTTGGGTTATGGTGCAGATGGTACACTCTGGGGAGGAGAATTTTTCTTAGCAGACTACCACCAATTTAAACGCATTGCCACATTTAAACCAGTAGCAATGATTGGCGGTGAACAAGCAATTTATCAACCTTGGCGTAATACCTACGCCCATTTACTCGCTGCTAATCTTTGGGATGATTGCCAACAAGAATATAGTGATTTAGAATTATTACAATTTTTGAATCAGCAACCCATAAAACTGCTGAATCAGCTTGTTGAAAAAGGCATTAACGCCCCCTTAGCTTCCTCAGTCGGAAGGCTGTTTGACGCTGTAGCGGCGGCTATCGGCATTTGTCGAGAACAATGTAGCTATGAAGGACAAGCTGCGATCGCAATGGAAGCTACAGTTGATATCTCTCAATTAAAGAATCATAAAGAAATAGGAATATATCCCTTTAATTTGCGCTTTTCAGATAGTATTTATTGTATAGACCCGCGCCCAATGTGGCAACACTTACTGAATGATATAAAGCAGAAAACACCTCAGCCAGTGATAGCCGCCAAATTTCACAAAAGTTTAGCTAACATCATTGTAGAGACAGTTAACCATCTGCGTCAAGAAAACTTAATTAATCAAGTCATACTCACAGGAGGAGTATTTCAAAATTGTATTTTGTTAAACTTAGTAACCCAGCAGTTACAAAAGTTAAACATTAACGTATTAACACACAGCCAAGTCCCCACAAACGACGGCGGACTATCCCTAGGACAAGCCCTAATTACAGCCGCCAACCTCATCAAAAATAAATAATATCATATATTTCTAAATACCCCACGAAAAACCCTCCCAAACTCTCTGCGTCTCTGCGCCTCTGCGTGAAAAAAACTCTTCATCCCACTCATCAAGGAAAATAAAAATGTGTTTAGGAATTCCCGGACAAATCATCGAAATCACCGACACAAACAACAAACTAGCCATTGTCAACGTTGGTGGAGTAAAAAGACAAGTTAACATTTCCTGCATCGTAGATGAACAACATCCCCCAGAATCATGTGTGGGAAATTGGGTATTAGTTCATGTCGGCTTTGCCATGAATAGAATTAACGAACAAGAAGCAGCCGAAACCTTACAACTATTAGCAGAAATCGCCGCCGTACAAGCAGAATAAACAATTCAAAATTCACGCATAGCCTACGGCATCGCGTAGCGTCCCGTAGGGAAGGCTTACGCCTACAAAATTCAAAATGGAGATTGTTGACTGTTGACGGTTGACTGAGAAAGAATTTCTACCTTGTCTACCTCATCCTCCCAGTCCCCAGTCCCCAATACCCAGTCCCCAATACCCAGTCCCCAACCATGAAATACGTAGACGAATTTAGAGAACCAGAAAAAGCCGCAGCTTTACGGCGTGAGATTGAAAAAATAAGTTACCAATTAGATAAACACATTAAAATTATGGAAGTATGCGGCGGGCATACTCATTCTATTTTTAAATATGGTATCGAAGAAATATTGCCAGCAAATATTGAATTAATTCATGGCCCTGGTTGTCCAGTGTGTGTCATGCCCAAGGGTAGATTAGATGATGCGATCGCCATCTCCCAAAACCCCAACGTCATTTTAACAACCTTTGGCGACACCATGCGCGTTCCTGGTTCTAAACATAGCCTACTGCAAGCTAAAGCCACAGGCGCAGACATTCGCATGGTTTACTCGCCACTAGATAGTTTACAAATAGCCAAAAATCACCCCGATAAACAAGTTGTTTTCTTTGCTATTGGCTTTGAAACTACCGCCCCTAGCACCGCTTTTACTATTCTACAAGCTGCTGAAGAAAATCTACAAAACTTTAGCGTATTTAGTAACCATGTCCTCGTAATTCCCGCCCTCAAAGCCTTATTAGATAACCCCGATTTACAACTAGATGGATTTGTCGGGCCTGGTCATGTCAGTATGGTAATAGGCACTGATCCTTATGAATTTATTGCCCAACAATATCATAAACCCGTAGTGGTTTCTGGCTTTGAACCTTTAGATATTTTGCAATCAATTTGGATGCTGTTACAGCAGTTAGTAGAAAATCGTTGTCAAGTCGAAAACCAATACAATCGACTCGTACAACCAGCAGGTAATCAAAACGCCTTAAAAGCCATGAATCAAGTGTTTACAGTGCGTGAAACATTTGAATGGCGAGGCTTAAATGAAATACCTAATTCCGGGTTAAAAATTCGCCCAGAATATGCCCAATTTGATGCAGAATTAAAATTTACTCTTCCTAACCAAAAAATCGCAGATCATAAAGCTTGTCAATGTGGTGAAATTCTCAAAGGAGTGCTGAAACCTTGGCAATGTAAAGTATTTGGTACAGCTTGCACACCAGAAACACCAATTGGTACTTGTATGGTATCTTCAGAAGGGGCTTGTGCAGCATACTATAAATATGGCAGATTCTCGACTGTGATGCAAAAATCAGCAGTTGAACAGCCAAAAGTGACTATCCCTTCATAACCTCCACAACAGCAGCGATACACTTCACACAACAACACTGCGAGGAAAATTGTATGCCATTTGTCACCGTGAAAATTGCCAGAGGACATTCCATCGAGAAAAAACGGCATTTAGTAGAAGCCATTACCAATGCTATGGTTGCAGCATTAGATACCAAGCCCGAATGGATTACAATTCACATTGATGAATTTGAGCGAGAAAATTGGGCTGTCAATGGTATTTTACATTGCGATCGCCATCGTGGTAGACACGACGAAACAGGCAGATAACACTAAAAAATAAAGCGTAGGGTGTGTTACCCATCACGTAACGCACCTTACCTAATATTAAATATCAAAAACCACAAATTACAAATTACAAAATATTAAAAATGGATATTCCCCAAACCAACGCCACACCCAACCCTCTCTTACAAAAAATTGAACAAATTCGTCGCCGCCAAAATAAAATCAAAGATACCCACATCACCCTCGCACATGGTAGCGGCGGAAAAGCCATGCGCGATTTAATTGATGATATCTTTGTCAGCAGTTTTGATAATCCAATTCTCTCCCAATTAGAAGACCAAGCAAGTGTTAATTTATCCCAACTTTTACCCCAAGGAGATAGACTAGCATTTACCACAGATTCCTATGTAGTAGACCCCTTATTTTTCCCTGGCAGTGATATCGGAGAATTAGCAATAAACGGCACAATTAATGATTTAGCCGTCAGTGGTGCTAAACCCTTATATTTAACCTGTAGCGTCATATTAGAAGAAGGACTACCCACAGAAACCCTACGACGTGTCGCCACCAGCATGAAAATTGCCGCCCAAAAAGCAGGAGTGCAAATAGTTACAGGTGACACAAAAGTAGTGCATCGTGGCGCAGCAGATAAATTATTTATTAACACGGCTGGTATTGGTATCATCCCCACAGGAGTTAATATTTCCGCCCACAACATTCAACCAGGAGATGCCATCATTATTAATGGGGAATTAGGAAATCATGGCGCAGCAATTTTAATTGCCCGTGGAGAATTAGCATTAGATACTAACATAGAAAGTGATTGTCAACCATTACATGAATTAGTAGCAACCATCCTTAACGTATGTCCTGAAATTCACGCCATGCGAGATGCAACCAGGGGAGGTTTAGCCACAGTTCTTAATGAATTTTCTTTAACTTCTAATGTAGGAATACGCATCAATGAAGCAACAATTCCTGTGCGGGAAGAAGTTAAAGGAATGTGTGAAATTTTGGGGTTAGACCCCTTATATCTAGCCAATGAAGGTAAGTTAGTAGTAGTAGTAGCAAATGACAAAGCCGATACAGTTGTATCAGCAATGAAATCTCACCCAGCCGGAAAAAATGCCTGTATTATTGGTGAGGTTGTTTCTACACCTCCAGGGGTTGTCTTATTAAAAACAGCCTTCGGCACAGAACGTATTGTTGATATGCTAGTCGGCGACCAATTACCAAGAATTTGTTAACAATTAAGAAGATTTATTCATGCACGAACTAGGAATTACCCAAAATATAGTAGCAATTGTCAATGAATATGCCAACGGCTCAAAAGTGCGGCGAGTTGTCGTAGAAATTGGCAAACTCTCAGCTATTATGCCTGATGCTATCAAATTTTGCTTTGATATATGTTCTCAAGGTACAGCATTAGAAGGCGCAACTTTACAAATTATCGAAATTCCTGGTTTAGCAAAATGTCGTCAATGTGGTGCAGAAATTCCTTTAGAAAAACCATTTGGAATATGTGAATGTGGCAGTGTCCACCTAGATTTAATTACAGGCGAAGAACTAAAAATTAAGGAGATAGAAGTAGAGGAAGTATGTGTGTAACCTGCGGTTGTTCAGATGATGCTGACAGCAAAATTACTAACTTAGAAACAGGAGAAATGGAACACAAGCACCATCATCATACTCACACTTTACCAGATGGTACTGTGATTACCCATGCTCACCATCACGACCATGATCATAACCATGAATCATCACAAATGCACGCCCAAATTCATGGGACAACTATATCATTAGAACAGGAAATTTTAGGAAAAAATAACCTGTTAGCCGCCCAAAATCGGGGATGGTTCAAAGGTCGGAATATTCTCGCCTTAAATTTAATGAGTTCCCCAGGTGCAGGGAAAACAACTCTGTTAACTCGCACAATTAACGACCTAAAACAACAGATACCCATCAACGTCATCGAAGGCGACCAAGAAACGATTAACGATGCGGAAAAAATTAAACAGACAGGCTGTAAAGTTGTGCAAATCAACACAGGAACAGGCTGTCATTTAGACGCATCAATGATAGAAAGAGGTTTACAACAACTCAACCCACCATTAAACTCGGTGGTGATGATTGAAAATGTGGGTAATTTAGTCTGTCCAGCTTTATTTGACTTAGGAGAACAGGCGAAAGTTGTAATTCTTTCCGTCACAGAAGGGGAAGATAAACCGATTAAATACCCCCATATTTTCCGTGCGAGTGAGATAATGATTCTCACCAAAATTGATTTATTACCTTATGTACAGTTTGATGTGCAGCGTTGTCTAGAATACGCTAAACAAGTCAACCCCAACATTCAGATTTTTCAGGTTTCTGCTACTACAGGTGCTGGTTTAGAGAGTTGGTATAAATGGTTAACAGAAAAAGTTTTTAGCTGTGCAAATTTGGTCAATGCTTAAGTGAGTATACTTAAGTTTAGCAAATAGTTTAAGTCTTAAAAATCTCGGCTTCTTTCCGAAGTCGGGTTTTTTTGTTGGCAGCAATTATTATTTATCATAAATACCTCTATAGATTCATGAAAATGGTGATTAGTTTACCAAAAATTGAGGTACATATTTTCCTCTTGGCTTGGTGCGTAAATTTTCAACTAACAAAATCATCATGAATAATATAATTAACTACAACAATGACAAAGGACTCCTCGCCTACATAGAATTTTTAGCCGCTAGTGCCTTAAAACCCAGAAATGGGAATACTGACCCAGTATTTGACTTTGAGGATGCACTTGATCAAACAGAAATGGCGCAGTTAGCAGTTGAAGAATTAAAAAAAATTCCAGAAGTCAACACCTTATTTGAAGAACGCTGGCTACCTGCACCTTTTAATTTAGATGACTTAGCCAAACTCCCAGAGGGAACTTTAGGTCATATCTATGCCAGAGAGATGAAAGCTAGAGGTTTCGACCCTTACTTTTATAAACAAGTCCCTGTAGTTGATGATATTTCCTATGTTAAAATGCTGTGGCGTTCTACCCATGATATTTATCATGTAGTCACTGGATTTGAGACTGATGCTATTGGAGAAATAGGACTACAAGCATTTGTGTTAGCTCAAACTTCAATTCCTATCAGTGTGATGTTGGTAAGTTTTGGTATGGTAAGGATCAGTCTGTATCAACCAACAAAATTCAATGATTTAATGACAGAAATAGCTCGCGGCTATCGGCTAGGTTCTCAAACTCCTGGTAAACTAATAGCCCAAAAATGGGATCAGTTTTGGGACGTACAAGTAAGTGAAATTCGTGCGCGCTTAGGCATGAAAACCATAGACCATGATTTAGCCGCAATTGCCTAGTTAAAAAATCAAAAATCATCCATAACTGGATATCAATTTTGCCACATATTCAGGATATCTTTCACTAAAACTTCTTGTATCCAAATCTGTAAAACAATCACTAAAGGCACAGCTAAAAACACACCCAAAAACCCAAAAAATGAGCCAAATATCACTACAGATAATAAAGTAACTGCTGGTAATAGTGATACTTGACTTTTCATTACCAAAGGCACGATAATTAAGCTTTCTACCTGTTGAATTATAAAGTATACGAATACGACTGCGCCAGCTTTCCAAGGGGAATCCATCAGAGCTAACAAAGCCGGTGGAATCACACTCAAAGTAGGGCCTACATTGGGGATAAATTCTAATAATCCTGCTAAAATTGCATTGATTAGTGGTAATCTTACCTGCAAAAGTGCTAACCCAATATAGCTGAAAACACTAATCAATAACATAGTCAACAGTGTGCCTTTAATCCAACCAGTTAAAGATAATGCACACTTATTGAGAATTACATGAACTCGCGGACGATAGAAAGCCGGAAATAAAAAGATAAAACCTCTACGATAGGCAACGGGATTTACTAAGAGCATAATAGTCAATGCTAATAATAGTAGTGTTCCTAAAGCAATAGTCAGGGAACTACTGATTAAAAACAAAAAATTATTCAAGATGCGATTTAACCAGCCTTGTAAACCTTGAGTCAGATATCTAAAATTACGAACATTATCTAAAAATTCATTGGGAATTACTCGTACTAACCAATCATTCCATAACCGAATCCGATCTAATGCCATTGGCATCAGGTTACTTAATTCTCGTAATTGCTCAATCAACTGAGGTACGAGGATAATAAAAAAGCTAAAGATTAAAAATAATAAAATACTCACAGCTATAAAAATAGCCAGACCTCGCTTAATCCGAAATTTCTGTAAAAATTGGACAAAATGGTTTAAAACAGTTGCCAAAACTACAGCAGCAAATGCAATCAAAACTATTTGACGAATTTGCCAAATAATATACAAAGATATAATGACTAAGAAAAACCCCATTAATTGACCAAAAGGCACAATTCCGCCTCCATTTTGCCAGCAATCAACAGATTGTGCGGCTTTTAACATGAATTTAACATTTAAATAATACTGCCTGGTGATTGATAAATAAGCCGCTTCAAGAGAGATTTTTAACTCAGCAATATTCACCTTGAGGCGTAATTAAGTCAAATATAGTAGGGAGTAAGGAATGGGGAATAGGACTCTTTCCAATTACCACTGTTTAGTTCGTAATTTATCAGCAAAATCCTTCCCTAGCTAGAGAGCGATCGCCTGGGTAATGTGAGAATTTTAGCCACAGGAGGAAATATGCGTCAGCTAATTATTCAAGTACCAAGAGGGCATGGAGATACTGTTATTAATATCGCCAAATCTCTCGATGCACAGAACTTAGCCGAATTTGCCGCCCACAATGGTGAAGATGAAGCCATTGATGTGGTAATACTTCATGTGTCTAATCATAAAGTTGACCCCCTGTTAGCCAAATTACAAGACTTACCCCAATTACACATTACACTGATTCCTTCTGCGGTCATCCCTCTACAACCACCCGCATCGGAAGCACCAGAACAAGTCAAAGACGTAGAAACCCTCAGCCCCATAGAAGTCTTTCTTTCTGGCTTGCAAAGTGTCGGCTCTTGGCGTGGCTTTCTCGCTTATGCGGCGGTAGCTGGGATAGTAGTCTGGATTGGTTTATACACAAATACAACTTTTTTGCTAGTTGCTGCTATGCTAATTGCTCCCTTTGCCGGCCCAGCAATGAATACAGCAATCGCCACAGCACGAGGAGACTATCAACTACTCTGGCGCAGTCTGCTGAGATATTTTGTAGCATTAGCAGTCACCATCCTCACCACATGGACACTCAGCCTGATTTTACGCCAGGAAATTGCTACCAGTTTGATGATTGCTAATAGCCAAGTGTCCGCAGTGGCAGTATTTTTACCCCTCGCAGCCGGAGCAGCCGGGGCGTTGAACTTAGTACAATCCCAGCAAAATAGCCTAGTATCTGGGGCGGCAACTGGGATGTTAGTTGCTGCTTCCTTAGCTCCCCCAACCGGAATTGTCGGTATGGCTACCGCCATTGGTAGATGGGATATGGTGACAGATGGCATATTCTTACTATTACTGCAACTATGCGGCATCAATTTATCAGCCTCCCTGTTATTCCGAGTTTATGGTTTGTCAACTCAAGGAACTCGTTATCAACGTGGTAAAAAACTGGTTACTCGCTTGGCTTGGATAATTACCGTTATCGCCTTGAGTCTGCTTCTCACTTGGCAATTTATTAATTCTCCCTATTTAGAACGTTCCACCATTGCCCAACAAGCTAATGCAGAACTGCAAAATGTTGTAAAGCAAGTTGATTTAGCCAAATTAGTTGAGTCTAATGTTCGCTTTACTCGTCCCAATATAGAAGGAGAAAATACCTTGCTATGCGTTGTTTATGTTCAACGTCAACAAGGAGTCACCGCATCTGCTGGGGAAATTCGTTCTCGTCTTACACAGGCAATTCAAACCCGATTAAATCGAGAAGGGTTTAATGTTACACCCCTAGTAGATGTGATTGTCTTGGAGAAAGGTTAGGAAGAAGCAGGGGAGTAGGGGAGATGAGGGAGATGAGGGAGATGAGGAGGATGTAGCTTGCTTTCCTTCTCTTTCAGAGACGCTATCGCGTAGCTTGCTTACCCGGAGGGGTACGGAGGCGTAAGCCTACCCGCAGGGTGGGGGATGAAGGAAGGTAGAAATTCTTTTCCAGTCCCTTCCAGTCCCCAATCTCTTCCCATCCCCAATCCCCAGTCAAGAGTCAAAAGTCCCCATTCCCCATTATGAATTGGAAACAACTTCTACTGAACTTACGCCTGATTAAATTGCGACGCTTTTTTGGTTCGCTATTTTATCCTATGCAAAGGGATTTATTAGAGCGTCCGTTTCTCAGTGCCAAACAAGTGTTTGCAGAAATTGGTGATATCCTCAAGGCTGAACCTATACCGCAAGGCGCAAAATTTTACTTTGAAAAAGTTGAACTGGAAATACATTTTTTAGCTGCTGATTTCGTGCGTGTAAATTGGCAACCAGGAATAGCACCGATTCCCTATGCTATGGCTGGCAAAGATTGGTCAGAAGTAGCAGTTGAATTTGAAAAAATGGGCAATAGCTGGTTAATTTCCACTAAAGAATTACAAGTAATAGTTAATCAAAATGGTAGTCTTATCTATCAAAATTATCTAGGCGAAATTATCCGCGAAGAACTACCCCCCCAACTCAAAACTGCTGGTTGGGTGCATCAAGCTAAACTACGTCCAGAAGAACATATCTATGGCTTAGGTGAACGTGCTGCACCTCTCAACCTACGAACACCGCAAGAGGGGAAACCTGCTACCACCAGTTATTTAATGTGGAATTATGACGCAGGTGGTAGATATGGCCCCGGAACAGATCCGCTTTATCTGTGCATTCCCTTGTATCTGGGTTTGCATCAGTCGGGGAGTTACTTGATTTTCTATGAAAATAGCTACAAAGCAACATTTAGCTTTAACGGTTACGCCGCCGCCGACTTTGATGGGGGAGCATTGCGGTATTATTTTAGTATCGGTTCCCCAGCGCAATTATTAGACCGTTACACCCAATTAACAGGTCGTCCCGCCTTGCCTCCCCGTTGGGTGCTTGGTTATCATCAATCACGCTGGGGATATGAAACAGAAGCAGCCATCCGGGAAGTTGCGGAGGGATTTAAGAATCATAATTTACCTTTGAGTGCTATTCATTTAGATATAGACTGCCAAGAAGGATTTCGCGCCTTTACCATTGATCCTGACCGCTTTCCTCAGTTAACGGAATTTAACCAGGAATTAGTAGACAGAGGAGTGCATTTAATTGCAATTGTGAATCCTGGTGTGAAAGCTGACCGGAAAAGTAAATTATTTGAAGAAGGGCGATCGCAAGAAGTATTTTGCAAAACCATCAATGATAAACTGATCATCGCCCCCGTCTGGCCTGGACTGTGTGCATTTCCTGACTTCACCAACCCCAAAGCCCGCCACTGGTGGAGTCGTCAGTATGAATATCTCCTAGACTTAGGCTTCACTGGTTTTTGGCATGATATGAACGAACCAGGGATTTTTGTCCTTTGGGGTGATCCTTCCCTACCGCCAAATTCTACCCTGCATTTTCTCGAAGGCAGAGGTGGCAATCATCTTGAAGCGCATAATGTCTATGGATTACTACAAGCCGAGGCAGC
The DNA here is from genome assembly GCF_963870205.1 of Anabaena sp. CA = ATCC 33047. NCBI lineage: Bacteria > Bacillati > Cyanobacteriota > Cyanophyceae > Nostocales > Nostocaceae > Anabaena > Anabaena sp. CA = ATCC 33047. The sequence goes on from NZ_CAWMSA010000044.1 coordinate 125,171, forward strand.
TTATGAAGCCTTAAAAGAATACAAACCAGAACATCGTCCTTTCATTGTATCCCGTGCAGGTTGGGCAGGTTTACAACGTTATGCCTGGACTTGGACAGGAGACATCGAAACAAGTTGGGCTGGACTACGTATAACAATTACCACTGTATTAAATATGGGTCTTTCTGGCATTCCCTACAGTGGGGCTGATATCGGTGGTTTTAAGGGTAATCCCAGTCCTGAATTATATTTGCGTTGGTTTCAGATGTCATGTTTTTTACCCTTCTTTCGTACCCATAGTGCCAACAACGTCAAACCCCGCACACCTTGGACTTTTGGCGAACAAATTCTGAGTATAGCCAGAGACTTTCTCTGGTTGCGCTATCGACTTTTACCTTATCTCTATACCTTAACATGGGAAACCAACCAAACTGGCCATCCCCTTGTACGTCCTTTATTTTGGGCTGACAGCCACAACCCCCAACTCTGGGCTGTGGAAGATGCTTTTTTATTAGGTGAGGCGTTGTTAATTGCTCCCATTGTTGAAGAAGGTGCAACTTCACGCCCAATCATCTTACCTGATGGGCATTGGTATCACTTCTGGGATGATACCCGATTTTCAGGTGGCAATCAAATTGACATCGCCGCACCACAAGAGCAAATACCTGTATTTGTCAAAGCGGGTTGTGTGTTACCAATGGCAGAAAATCAACAACTCATCCTCCATATTTATCCCCCGGTAACTGGAGTTGGTGCGGGTAGGGTGTATAGTGATGCGGGTGATGGTTATGCTGCTTGGCGGTTAGATGAATTTGATATCAAGCGAGATGAGGATAACTTAGAAATTATCTGGCAACAGCAAGGAAATTACCCGTTCCCCTACAAAAACGTTAAACTCCATATTCACGGTTTAGCAGTACAAAAAGTTTGGGTAGACGGTGAAAAAGTTGATTACCAAAACAATTGTTTCCAGGTTGAACAATTTCAACAAATCAACTGCCAAATTCTCGCAGAAGACTAACATCAACAAACATCTTGCACCTATAGGTTGATCATAATTTTTGTAGGGTGGGCATTGCTTACCATTTGCTCAAACCCTTAGCTTTAGAGAACATCAAAAAATAAATTATCCAAATCGACTGTTAGTAGGGTGCGTCAGTAGGAATATTTTCTTGGTATAGTAGGGGCGGGTTCACAAATACCCTAGTTGAGCAATCCAAGATATTTATAAACCCGCCCCTACTAGGGTTTCTCGTACTGACGCACCCTACATTTTGGATATTTTGTAATTTACCTGCGTCAGCCTTTATGGTAAATATTTAACCGGACATGATTTACCAGCGCAACATGAGCAATATTCCCGCAGTCGGACAACCAGCACCAGATTTTTCTACCCCTGACCAAAATGACAACTCTGTGAGTCTTAATGATTTTAACGGTCAATGGTTGGTAATTTATTTCTACCCCAAAGATGACACCCCTGGTTGTACTACCGAAGCCAAAGACTTTACAGAATTACAATCAGAATTTAGCCAATTAGGAGCTAAAATTGTAGGTGTAAGTCCCGATTCAGGGAAAGCTCATTGCAAATTTATAGACAAACATAGCTTGAATATTACCCTATTAAGTGACCCAGAACATCAACTAATTGAAGCTTACGGTGCTTGGCGATTAAAGAAATTCATGGGTAAAGAATATATGGGTGTAGCACGTTCAACTTTTTTGATTTCACCTGACAAAAAGATTGCTTATGTTTGGGCGAACGTTAAAGCTAAAGGTCACGCGCAAGCAGTGTTAAATAAATTGCAAGAATTAACAGCTAATTAAAAAAGGAAAAATGAATTATTTTAAGCTATGGCAATCTGAAAAAACTTAATTCAAAAATAAGATAAAACCTATGTCGAATCGTCCTATATATCTTGATTGTCACGCCACCACGCCTGTAGATGAACGGGTATTAAGTGCGATGCTACCTTACTTTACAGAAAAATTTGGCAACCCATCTAGTATTAATCATATTTACGGTTGGGAAACAGAAGCGGCTGTGAAACAAGCACGGGAAATTTTAGCCGATGCAATTAACGCCACACCTGAAGAAATTGTTTTTACTAGCGGGGCGACGGAAGCAAATAATTTAGCGATTAAAGGTGTAGCGGAAGCTTATTTTTCTAAAGGTCAGCATATTATTACTGTGGCGACTGAACATAGTGCGGTGCTTGACCCTTGTGAATATTTAAAAAATCTGGGTTTTGATATTACTATACTGCCAGTTAAATCAGATGGATTAATTGATTTAACAGTATTAGAAAAAGCGTTGCGTCCTGAAACAATTTTAGTTTCGGTGATGGCGGCTAATAATGAAATTGGTGTCTTACAACCATTGGCAGAAATTGGCGAACTATGTCATCAACGCCAGATAATTTTTCACACAGACGCAGCCCAAGCTATTGGTAAAATACCTCTTGATGTGCAAACAATGCACATAGATTTAATGTCTCTGACAGCGCATAAAGTTTACGGGCCGAAAGGTATCGGTGCGTTATATGTTCGCAGACGCAACCCTAGAGTACAACTCGCACCACAACAACACGGGGGAGGACATGAACGGGGTATGCGTTCTGGGACTTTGTATACACCGCAAATTGTCGGTTTTGGCAAAGCTGTAGAGATAGCTTTGGCTGAACAAGAGACTGAAAACCAACGTCTCACCCAGTTACGACAAAGTTTGTGGGAACAGCTTTCACATTTAGAGGGAATTCATCTTAATGGACATCCTACCCAGAGGTTAGCGGGAAACTTAAATATTAGTGTGGAAGGGGTAGACGGTGCGGCTTTATTACTAGGGTTACAGTCAATAATGGCTGTATCTTCTGGTTCAGCTTGTTCATCAACTAAAACAGCACCTTCTCATGTACTAACAGCTTTGGGACACTCAGAAAAACTTGCTTATGCTTCTATTCGGTTTGGCATAGGACGGTTTAATACTCAAGCCGAAATTGATTTAGTCGCCAAACACGCGATCGCCACCATTGAGAGTTTACAATCAATTACAGTGAGTTAGCGATCGCTCCCCTTTGACCATTTTCCTTACCTGATGCGCGGATGGGTAGGTGTTGAAAATCGCTCCTCAGCAAAAATCGCTGTATCCCTTACACCATAGGCTTTTGCAGAAAAATTAATTTGAAACCATCCGCGCACCTTACCCAGTAAGGGTTTCAGCTATTTTAGTCAAATCAACTGACATTTTCTCGTGTTATGATAGACCCATCCGCGAATCTGAACCTTGAAAACCTCATATACATTAGCTTTCGGGCTGCCGCAGTTGAAATTAACAATAATCCCTATCAGGGATTGAAACGCTTAGAAATAATTATGTATTCATTATAACACGACTCAGGGGTTGAAATTAACAATAATCCCTATCAGGGATTGAAACTACCGAATTTCCGTTTTTTGCTGGAGAAACACGATATGTTGAAATTAACAATAATCCCTATCAGGGATTGAAACCGCAGATACTTCTTTTGTTGTGTAAAAAACTCTAATCCAAGTTGAAATTAACAATAATCCCTATCAGGGATTGAAACGAAACATTCGCCAGAACCATCCCGGTTACACCAGTTGAAATTAACAATAATCCCTATCAGGGATTGAAACACCTGTGGATGGAAGGACGGAAGATACATCATCGAGTTGAAATTAACAATAATCCCTATCAGGGATTGAAACAGGATTTATAGTCGCAGTGGAATTACCCGCGTAATGTTGAAATTAACAATAATCCCTATCAGGGATTGAAACAGATTTAATCCCATCTCTGGAATACAGAACTCAAGTTGAAATTAACAATAATCCCTATCAGGGATTGAAACTGGGAAGGCATTGTAATCAATGCCTTAGGGATAGATATAGTGTTGAAATTAACAATAATCCCTATCAGGGATTGAAACCCGTGATAGTAGCAATTGCCTGTAAGGTCTATGAGGTTGAAATTAACAATAATCCCTATCAGGGATTGAAACTAGCACTATACGCTGATAATCGTACATCAGTAAAGTTGAAATTAACAATAATCCCTATCAGGGATTGAAACAACTTTTTGGCAAAATGATAGATTTACCGATAAGTTTACCGTTGAAATTAACAATAATCCCTATCAGGGATTGAAACGCCAACTCAAACCTTACCAAGCTGTGTAAATGGTAGTTTCAGGTTGAAATTAACAATAATCCCTATCAGGGATTGAAACGTCTCCAGCAAGACTCCTAGCGAATAATGAATTGGTTGAAATTAACAATAATCCCTATCAGGGATTGAAACTTCTGTCCCATCGATATCTGGGAAAACTTGTACGACCAAGGTTGAAATTAACAATAATCCCTATCAGGGATTGAAACAAAAACAACCCACGCACGGAAACGTGATCATCTATGTTGAAATTAACAATAATCCCTATCAGGGATTGAAACGCGTATACCTCGAAATACAGCCATTAACTTGGGGTTGAAATTAACAATAATCCCTATCAGGGATTGAAACGAATACTATGATTCTTAATAGACTCTAGTTCATTGTTGAAATTAACAATAATCCCTATCAGGGATTGAAACATGACTTGACTGTTTACCCTTGCGGCTGCTTTGACTCAACCGTGTTGAAATTAACAATAATCCCTATCAGGGATTGAAACCCAAACAAAAAATCCCAGGAACGTTGCCGGAACGGTTGAAATTAACAATAATCCCTATCAGGGATTGAAACATCGCACCACTAGCGATCGCCTCTCTCTTCACTTGTTGAAATTAACAATAATCCCTATCAGGGATTGAAACACGGATTCATCGCTAGCCCTTACGGTGCGGGCGATGTTGAAATTAACAATAATCCCTATCAGGGATTGAAACTGCTAGGTGAGGGTGTCTCTCCTTAAAATCCTGAAGTTGAAATTAACAATAATCCCTATCAGGGATTGAAACGAATTTGGATGTGAGCTAGTATTTTCCAAATCGGAGTTGAAATTAACAATAATCCCTATCAGGGATTGAAACTTCAAGGTATTTGTACAGGCAGCCTTTTTGTTTACGTTGAAATTAACAATAATCCCTATCAGGGATTGAAACGCCTACTCGGATAGTAGGATGCACGGATAAAATGGTTGAAATTAACAATAATCCCTATCAGGGATTGAAACCTGAAATTAATGCCTCTATTGGCTTTATATTCTTCGCGTTGAAATTAACAATAATCCCTATCAGGGATTGAAACTTATAAGATTTCGCCCGTCCCAATCGTAGCCCTCGTTGAAATTAACAATAATCCCTATCAGGGATTGAAACGATAAACAGAATTTCCAAACTAACTTATTTCCTATCTTGTTGAAATTAACAATAATCCCTATTAGAGTATGTTGAAAAAGTATTGTTATTAACAGCAAAGTCTCTCAAACCTAACCCCCCCAGCCCCCCTTCCCTACAAGGGAATGGGGGTGTAAAAAAGCCTCTCTCCTTGTAGGGGAGAGGTTTGGAGAGGGGTTTTTATTATGCTGATTGATTGGAAAAACATCATCTCAGCAATCAATAAGGATCATAATCAAACCTACCCCGCTTGACGCTGCGGAAATAATAACCCCTAGTGGGTAGATTATTTAAATCGAAAGTATCACCACTGGGAAAACGCCAAATTTTGTAGTCGTAATAAGTCAATGGGGTTCCGGGTTTGCAGACTTCTGGCGGATGATCTCCTAAAACCAAATACGCCGCATTTCTCCCCATGACTTTGGCAATACCATATTTATCGACAACTATTGATGTTTCTTCACTAATCGCAATACCTAAAGCAGTTTGACAAACACCGTCTTGAATTTGTCGGGCAATAAAGGCCATAATTCGCCCCATGCGTTTGCGAGTGTCAAAATGCGTATCAATGATAGTACCCCGCAAATGCGGCCATTGAAAAAAGTTGTAGGTAAAGGAAATATTCTCATAAGGATCATCTAAAGCATCCTTAGTTTCAATCGGGTCTTCACAAGCACAAGCATCGTAAATATAATCACTGAGAATCATTGCCCCTGCGCTCGTGCCACCAATGCCGCCACCTTTGCGATAAACTGACAATACAGCCGCTTCCAGTCGGGTATTTTTCCAATTGCGGATGTATTGACATTGGTCGCCACCTGCAAAAAAGACTACACCAGCATTGAGGATTTTATGCACAATATCATCTCTGTTGGCATTGTGGCGATCGCTCACTATCAAGGTAGCGACAGAGTTAACCCCCTTCATATCATAAATCAGGTGATTATAGTCATCACCACCATTGGCGCGGAGAACCACAACATTAATTTTCTCCACAGAGTGAGTACCGCCTCTGACTTGGTTAATCATCCACTGGATAGCTGATTCCACATCAGGCCCACCGCCACCCAAGTTGAGAACAGGCCCAGCTAATGCGGGTAATGACGGCAGAATCTCAGCAGTCTTGCTATCGAAGTTGGATCTCAGGTATGCTGTAAGACGGGTAATCACCCTCAACAGCATAGCCCTTGCTGTTTTCAAGAACCTTGCTATACTTGGGAATGCCCTTGTCATACTAATCTTCTGGAGCAAACTGCAACTATTGCTTAATGTCGCACTCCCAAGGGCAAAATTCCCAGCGTACAGGGATTGTACTGTTTTTTAACGGCAAAAAACTGAGAGTAACTATTAACTCTCTGCGTAACTCTGCGAAAACCTCAGCCTTACTCCGCGTTTTTTTACCATTCTACCTGCGATCGCTCCTGCACTACTCTTTGATAAACAGCATCAGTTTGTGCGGCTAATTTCGGCCAGCTAAAGCGTATCCCTAAATCCTCATAAGCATTATCAATCAACCATTGACGATAACCAGGATTTTTTAAAACTTCCAAAATTCCCCACGCCAAAGAATCAGGATTATTCACCCAGGTAACTATACCAGTCTTAGTATGCTGCACTACCTCTGGGAAACCGCCTGTATCTGACACGACTACGGGAACTCGTGAGGCGAAGCTTTCTAAAGCTACAATTCCAAAGGGTTCGTAAAGGCTAGGAAACACCGCACAATCAGCCACAGTTTGAAATTTATCTAAATATTCGTCTGACATGAAGCCTGTAAAATAGCATTTATCCCAAATTCCCAAATCCCAGGCTTGACGTTTGAGATTATCTGTGTTACCTCCGCCAACAATCACAAACTTGACGTAACCCCCCATTTCCCACAACACTTTGGGTGCAGCATTCATTAACACTGATACACCCTTTTCGTAAGTCATCCGTCCCACGTAATAGACTATTTTCTCATGGTCGGCGGCGAATTGACGGCGAAAATCTTGGGCGTGGAAATCTTCGTGATGTTTTTTCTTTTCCGGGCGGATACCGTTATGAATCACATCAATTTTATCCCCAGGACTAGCTAAAACCCGCGCTACCTCTTGGCGCATATAATTGGTACAGACGATAATTCGCCAGGCATCGTAAGCCAGTAAGCTTTCCTTACCGTGAATATAATTTTGAATATCGTTGTGAATGCCGTTGTAACGTCCGTATTCTGTAGCGTGGATGGTAGCAATCAGGGGAATTTTAAAGGTATGCTTGAGAGCGATCGCCGCATCCCCAACTAGCCAATCATGAGCATGGATAATATCAAACGGCCCTTCCTCTACAATTAACTTACCCCCGTGATGTCCCATACTCTGATTCAAATTCACCACCCAGTGAAAAAAGTCATTACTATGGGAAACTGGAACTCGATGTATTTTAATCCCCTCCACCACCTCATACATCGAAGCATTACCAACTTCTACCGTAATCAAATGAATTTCATGGCCTAGTTTGACTAATTCGGGGTACAACTCAGCCACATGACGCGCGATACCGCCAACTATTCTCGGTGGAAACTCCCAACTTAGTACCAGTATCTTCATGAACTAGACTCCCCAATGTTTTCAGCAATTCAAAATTCACAAATCTCTAAATGGTAGGTATCCTAGCTTCTAAGACTGTGTTACCTAAAAGCGCATTTACTTTATAAAACTTTAAATTTCTGAGAGTGGTTATTACCGTAGGTAGATTTACTAAAATTTTCTGATGTTTTTCTCGTTTTTGGAAAAAGCTGATCAAAAATTATCAAGAATCAGTTAATCAGCAAATCTATATGAAACTTATCAGCGTAACTGATCCCCACTCAGGTGGAATGTAGTCTCTTACCCCCCACCCCGTTGGGGAATTCAAAATTCAAAATACCCTACGGGAAGGCAAGCCTACAAAATTCAAAAGTTATAGCAGTTTTCGGTTAATTAAGAAATGTAGAGACGTTGCATACAACGTCTCTACAGGAAGATAAACTTCAAAATTAAAAGACGTTGGGTTGCAACGTCTTTTAGGGTTTTGGGTATCTTGATTATGGATTAGCTTTGGTCTAAACGTAACACAGCCATGAAAGCTTCTTGGGGTACATCGACTGTACCGACTGATTTCATCCGCTTTTTACCTTTAGCTTGTTTTTGTAACAGTTTCTTCTTGCGGCTGATGTCACCACCGTAGCATTTGGCGAGTACATCTTTCCGCAAAGCGGGAATGTGTTCACTGGCGATGACTTTACTACCAATTGACGCTTGAATGGGGACTTTAAATTGGTGACGGGGAATTAATTCTTTAAGTTTTTCCGCCATTGACCGACCTACACCGTAAGCTTTATCACGGTGAACAATCATTGCTAAGGAATCGACGGGATCACCGTTAATCATGATATCCAATTTCACCAGGGGATTCTCACGATAACCGATGAGATGATATTCCATACTAGCATAACCGCGCGATCGCGATTTCATTTGATCAAAAAAGTCGGTAACAACTTCCGCCAAAGGTAACTCATAAGTTAAGGTGGTGCGTCCTTGGGTGAGATATTTCATATCTTTGAACACACCCCGGCGATTTTGCGACAACTCCATCAACGTCCCCACAAACGTTTCCGGTGTAATCATTTCTACTTGCACATAGGGTTCTTCGATGCGTTCGCGGTCGTTGGGTGCTGGTAAATGGCTGGGATTATCAATATACAGTTCTTCCCCCTTGTTAGTGATTACCTTATAAACCACAGATGGGGCTGTAATAATTAAATCCAAGTCGTATTCTCGTTCTAGACGTTCCTGCACAATTTCCATGTGCAGCAAGCCTAAGAAACCACACCGGAAACCGAAACCCATCGCGCTAGAAGTTTCCGGTTCATAATGTAACGCCGCATCATTCAGCCGCAGTTTTTCTAAAGCTTCCCGCAAGTCTTCAAATTGATCAGCATCAATGGGGAACATTCCACAGAATACCATCGGGTTGGCTTCTGTATAACCGGGTAAAGGTGTTGAGGCTTTAGCGTTAGACAGAGTAATGGTATCACCCACCCGCGCATCAGCTACAGCTTTAATAGCGGCGGCTAAATAACCCACTTCCCCAGCGTGGAGTTCATCGACTTGCTTTTGGTTGGGGGAGAGAACACCCAACTCATCGATTTCGTATTCCTTACCGGAAGCCATAAGATAGATGCGATCGCCTTTTTTCAACCGACCATCCATCACCCGGAAATAGACGATTACACCCCGATAGGCATCATAATAACTATCAAAGATTAACGCCCGTAAACGTTCATCTACAGTATCAGGTGCGGGTGGGATGCGTTCTACAATCGCTTCCAGAATTTCATCAATCCCGATTCCTTCTTTGGCAGAAGCTAAAATCGCCCCACTGCAATCAAGACCGATAATTTCTTCAATTTCGCTGATTACCCGGTCAGGTTCAGCCCCAGGTAAGTCAATTTTATTGAGAACAGGGATAATCTCTAAATTATGTTCTAGGGCTAAGTAGACATTAGCCAGAGTTTGTGCTTCTACACCTTGAGAAGCATCAACCACCAACAAAGCCCCCTCACAAGCCGCCAAACTGCGTGACACTTCATAAGAGAAGTCAACATGACCTGGTGTATCAATCAGGTTCAACACATACTGCTGACCATCTTTAGCTTGATAGTTCATGCGGGCAGCTTGCAGCTTAATTGTAATGCCGCGCTCCCGTTCCAGATCCATGTTGTCGAGAAACTGTTCCTTCATTTGCCGGTTTTCAACAGTCCCCGTGGCTTGTAGGAGGCGATCGGCAAGGGTGGATTTCCCGTGGTCAATGTGGGCAATAATACAAAAATTGCGAATGCGAACTGCGGGAACGTCAGTCATATACAAATTCTTGCTGAAGCAGCAACCAAGGTTAAAAGCAATTTACTTAATGTATTTTAATGCTTTCTTAGCAAAGATGCTGCTAGTCATTAGTCATTAGTCATTAGTCATTGGTCATTGGTCATTAGTCATTGGTCATTGGTCATTGGTCATTGGTCATTGGT
>NZ_CAWMSA010000044.1:135672-174392 GCF_963870205.1 Anabaena sp. CA = ATCC 33047
GAGGGACTTTTTAAGAATCTCTATAAAGTCCATTTTTCTCTGCTAGTATTCATCGACCTGAAGCGTACAATAAAGATATATCAGTACATAGTGTAGATATCAGGGCGGTTTACACCCGTAATTGTCCTGATGTTCTAATTTACTGAGAAAACTTCTAGATTCATGTCTAGAAAGTTTGATGAACATCCACACTTGCCAGTTGATGCTGTTAATTTGATGAGATTTTGGGGAAATATCTAAATATCCACTCTTCTCATTTGTCAGTAAACAGCCCTAACAGTAAAGATAACTGCTTGACAAAGCGTGTTACCAGAGCGTTTTTGAGTAGATAAACCTATGAATATGAAAGAACGAGCTACCGATGCGGAATCAATGCCCACCGATAAGGTAGAAATCTCTATCCATCTGGACTCGGATTTACTGGAGCAAATTCAGCACCTGACCGATAATCCTAGTAAAGTCATTGAGGTAGCGATTCGGCAATGGTTACGAGGTGAGATTCTCAGAGATGATGAATTGACACGCACCCCCCATAGGATGCCAATTCCACCTAGGGGAGAATGGAATGATTGACCTTTCATTAATAGGCTGTAAAGAATAAAGCTGAAAAATGTAAAGTTTGTCAATCTGAGATTCCAGAACGGCTAAAATACGTAAAAATAAATACGTAAAAGCTGTAATATTTAATGCGAAGCTTTGCCTAGCTTTAGTAAAACTGTTTTGAGTTGCCATTTGTCTATCCAACTCGATTAATGATTATTACTGCCAACTCCCAATTGCCAAACATATTTACTCAAAATCTGGAATCGTTACATCATCAGGGTGATGGGCTATTACCAGCCCTCGGTGCTGAGTTGGTATATACGCAGGATGGGGCTGGGCGTTACCTGTCGTTTTATTGGCAAAAAAGTGAGCTGTTGGGATTTAAACCGAACACAATAGTCACACAATGCAACGAACAGAAAGCTTTTGTACCAGTGGATAAAGCTTCCTACATGGAGATATTGCATCGGGTGTTGACTAACTTGGTTCCCGAAAGGTGTCAATGTTGGTTTAATTGTGAACAAAATCTATTCGAGTTGGAGCTGGCAATTTGTCCGATTATCCCGCCCTTGGGAACTACAGCTAGTGCAGTCTTGGTGACAGGTAGGTTATTACAACTGAAAGTGAATAACCAAGAAGTAAACGTAGCAATTCATACGTCTACACAGATAGACTTAGCTTTGCGATCGCAGGAACACCAAAGAATAGTCAATAAACTTACCAGAAATATTCGCCGGACACTAGATTTAGATGTAATTTGGCAGCAAACAGTTGATAGTCTAGGCAAAGCATTACGGCTAGAACGGTGTATTATTTGCCCTTACCAGCCCGCTAGCTCAAAAGTGCGGGTAATAGCAGAGTATCATCAACCAGAACTGCCTTCTCTGGTGGGTACAGAAATAGATGTGAATACTGAGCCAGCCTTTGCACAGGCGTTAGCTACCTTGGAACCAATTGTCATGGAAATTCCAGGGTATAGCCTCAGTAAGCATAATAAGATGTTAGTAGTGGCTACCTGCTATCAAGACCAAGCTAATGGCTTGATTGCGCTGAATTTACGCTCAGAATGCTGTCCACTCACAGATGCAGAATTAGAATTAGCCAAAGAAGTAGCCGATCAGTTAGGCACAGCGATCGCTCATGCTACCTTATACAAAGAGCTAGAAGTTGCCAGACAAAAAGCCGAAGAAGCCTCCCGCCTCAAAAGTGAGTTTCTCGCTAACGTCTCCCATGAAATTCGTACCCCCCTCAACGGCATGATTGGCTTTTTAAAGCTGATTTTAGAAGGCATGGCAGACGATGCCGAAGAAAGAAATCAGTTTTTAGAAGAAGCCCACCACCTATCTTTACACCTGCTGAATATTATTAACGACATCTTAGATATCGCCAAAATAGAAGCCGGCAAAATGGAGCTAGTTTGCGCTCCAGTCAAGTTAGACGAACTCTTCTGTGATGTGGAAAACTTCATGCGTCCCCAAGCCGAAGCCAAAAACCTCAGTTTTCGGATGCAATTACCGCCTACCTCCGATGACATCATTGTTCAAGGCAACTACCAACGGCTGTTACAAGTCATGTTGAATTTAACCGGAAATGCCATCAAATTCACCCACGAAGGCGGTATTACCATCAGTGCCGATATCGTCCTCCAAAAAGGTAAATTGCCAGAACAGCAGTTTCCTGGTATGGTGAGAGTCAGAGTAGCCGACACTGGGATTGGTGTGTCTCTCGATAAACAAGACAAACTATTTCAACTATTCTCCCAAGTAGATGGCTCTCGCACCCGTCAGTACGGTGGTACAGGTTTGGGACTGGCAATATCCCAAAAATTAATCGAGACTATGGGTGGAGAAGTACATTTTTACAGTCTCGGTGAAGGACTGGGTTCGACAGTAACATTCACAGTCCCCCTCTATCAACAACCAGTTATGCTGTCATCTACTGACAGTGACAGCGATAGTATTTGTTAAAGGTTGCCGGGTAAATTATTCGGGTCAATGCCTTGAGTTTGTAAATAGGCAATCAACCTTTCTTTTTGCTGGCGTTCTTGTTCAGCACGTTGGCGTTCTTGTTCAATCTGTTCCACCGCCCACAGTAACAAATTACCAGATTCATCCCACCACCGCAACCAGTAACCTGTTCTGCCTTCTTTTGTGCCGTACCAAGTCCCCAGAAATAAACCCATCGTTGCCAGCCAATGACGGCCATTTTCATCAGGTTGCTTTAACTCATAGCGTCCGTTTTCCAGGTGGTAAAATTCCAGTAAACCGCCATTAGGGTCAAAAATCACGTAAATAGGGACTTGTAAAACTTGCTCGTAGAAAAACCATTTTCCAGGCGGGTAGGTGCGCTTAAAAGAATATTCTTCCCCCTCAGTACCAGATAAAAACTCCATGACAACCGCCGGGATATCGCCTTCTAAATTGGGCGTGTAACTTTTGCGATCGCCTACAATTTCTTTTACACAGGGAACATACACCCAATCAGGAGCTTTAGCAATAAACTGTCCGTTGACTGTAGCACAAACAGCAAAATTACTAGCAATCAACATTTGCGGTTGGATAAAACCACTAATTTCTAGGCTTTCACGCAAAGCACCCGCCAAAATAGGCTGCCCTGTATTTTCCACTGGTTCATCCTCTAGCTGAAAATCATCGGGCAATGGTTCCCAAGAAATATTCAGTTGATTGATTTGGGCTACCATAGGCAAAGTTTTGGGGTTTATTCCAGTGTATCAAGGGATTGGGGATTGGGGACTGGGGACTGGGGACTGGGGACTGGGGAGATGAACTTTTACCAATGACTAATGACTAATGACCAACGACTAATGACTAATGACCAATGACTAATGACAATCTGATCTAGGATCGATTTATTCAGCCAAAAAAAGAACATTTCGGATAATGTGTTTGTAGTAGACTTTAGCACTACCACAACTCACATTTCCATAACCATTGTTAACTTACTGGGTATCACACGATGGAATTAACACCTCAAAACGTTGAAACAGTCTTAGATGAAATGCGTCCTTATCTAATATCCGATGGTGGCAACGTGGAACTTGTAGACATCGATGGGCCGATTGTGAAACTGCGGTTACAAGGTGCTTGTGGTTCTTGCCCCAGTTCCACCATGACCTTGAGAATGGGCATTGAACGCCGTCTGCGAGAAATGATTCCCGAAATTGCCGAAGTTGAGCAAATAATGTAAGGGACTCTTGACTGGGGACTGGGGACTAGGAAGAAGCAGGGGAGCTTTCGGAGTAGGGGAGCAGAGGGGAAAAATCCCATGCCCTGTGCATTGATGCCCCATGACGGCAGTTGCTCCACTTGGGGAGACCCCAAGACCGTACTGCCTCCCCCATGCCCGATGCCCCATGCCCTGTGCATCGATGCCCCATGCCCAATTCGCAATCACATTCTATGTCTCATCCACTTTATGTAGCCTTTATATGGCATCAACATCAGCCGTTGTATAAATCTCCTGGCAAGGGGATGGCAGCGTCTTCAAGTCAGCAATATCGTTTGCCTTGGGTGCGCTTACATGGCACAAAAGATTATTTGGATTTGGTGTTGATTTTAGAAAAGTACCCGAAATTACACCAAACGGTGAATTTAGTACCATCTTTAATTTTGCAACTTGAAGATTATATTGCCGGTACTGCTTTTGATCCTTACCTGAAAGCCAGCTTGACACCTACAGAACAGCTGACTCACGAACAAAAAGAATTTATTATCCAACATTTTTTTGATGCTAATCACCATACGTTAATCGATCCCCATCCCCGCTACGCCGAGTTGTATTTTCAAAGGCAGGAAAAAGGAGCAGCTTGGTGTTTGGCGAATTGGGATTTGGCTGAGTATGGCGATTTATTAGCGTGGCATAATTTAGCGTGGATAGATCCCCTGTTTTGGGATGACCCAGAAATTGCAGCTTGGTTAAAGCAGGGACGTAATTTTACATTAAGCGATCGCCAGCGTATTTATTCCAAACAGCGCGACATCCTCAGCCGCATCATCCCCCAACACCGCAAAATGCAAGCCTCCGGGCAGTTGGAAGTTACCACTACACCCTACACACACCCAATTTTGCCCTTGCTAGCTGATACTAACTCTGGGCGTGTGGCAGTGCCAAATATGACATTACCAGAGCATCGCTTTCAGTGGGCTGAAGATATTCCTCGCCACCTGCATAAAGCTTGGGAACTATATAAAGAACGCTTTGGACAAGAACCCAGAGGTTTATGGCCTTCTGAACAGTCAGTAAGTCCCGCAATTTTACCGTATATTGTTAAACAAGGTTTTAATTGGATTTGTTCCGATGAAGCCGTCTTGGGCTGGACATTAAAACACTTTTTTCACCGGGATGGGGCGGGAAATGTCCAAGAACCCGAACTGTTGTATAAGCCTTACCGTTTGACAACCCCAGCCGGAGATTTAGCTATAGTCTTCCGTGATCATAGATTATCAGATTTAATTGGCTTTACATACAGCGCAATGCCAGCCAAACAAGCGGCGGCGGACTTAGTGGGACATTTGCAAGCGATCGCCAGAAAACAAAGAGAACGTCCCAGTGAACAACCTTGGTTAGTTACCATCGCCTTAGACGGTGAAAACTGTTGGGAATTTTACCCCCAAGACGGTAAACCCTTCCTAGAAACTTTATATCAAACCTTAAGCAACGAACCCAACATCAAACTTGTCACCGTCTCCGAATTCCTAGAAAAATTCCCAGCCACAACCACCATCCCCGGAGAACAACTACATAGCGGTTCTTGGGTAGATGGCAGCTTCACCACCTGGATAGGCGATCCCGCCAAAAACCGCGCCTGGGACTACCTCACCCAAGCTAGAGCCATGCTAGCCAGCCACCCAGAAGCCACAGAAGAAAATAACCCCGAAGCCTGGGAAGCCTTATATGCTGCCGAAGGTTCGGACTGGTTTTGGTGGTTTGGCGAAGGACATTCTTCTAATCACGATGCCATCTTTGATCAATTATTCCGTGAACATCTGTGTGGCATCTATAAAGCATTAAATGAACCCATACCCCCATATCTCAGACAAGCCGTGGAGGTTCACGAAGCACGGGCTGATCATTTACCAGAAAGTTTCATTCATCCTATCATTGATGGTAGAGGTGACGAACAAGACTGGAACAAAGCCGGACGCATAGAAATTGGCGGCGCACGGGGAACAATGCACGTTAGCAGCGCAATTCAGCGTTTGTGGTATGGAGTTGATCACCTTAACTTCTACTTGCGCTTAGACTTTAAAAGTGGCATTAAACCAGGGCAAGATTTACCAACAGAGTTAAATTTACTCTGGTTCTATCCCGATAGAACCATGCACAACAGCCCCATACCTTTGGCAGAAGTACCAGACATAGCACCCCTAAATTATTTGTACCACCACCATTTAGAAATTAACTTACTCACCCACTCAATTCAATTTCGGGAAGCCGGAGAACATTATCAATGGCATCCCCGCAGCAGTCGCGCTCAAGTTGCTTTAGAAACTTGTTTAGAATTAGCAATACCTTGGGCAGATTTACAAGTACCGCCCGATTATCCCTTACGCTTGGTTTTAGTCCTAGCTGATGAAGGATGCTACAAAAAATACTTACCGGAAAATGCCCTAATTCCGATTGAAGTACCTTAAATAGTTTGTAGTAAGGACTTCAGTCCTTACTCACTCAAAAATGAGGGCTAGAGCCGCTCACTACAAACCTTAATATCAACCTTTTACACAAACAACTTGTTTGAGTGTGGCTACAACTTCCACCAAATCAGATTGATTTGCCATTACTTCATCTATAGGCTTGTAAGCCCCAGGAATTTCATCTAAAACACCCTTATCTTTGCGACATTCTACCCCCTTAGTTTGCTCAATTAAATCATCAAGTGTGTAGACATTTTTAGCTTTATTTCTTGACAATAAACGACCCGCACCATGAGAGCAAGAACAAAAGCTATGAACATTACCTTTCCCTTTGACAATGAAAGATTTTGCTCCCATTGAACCAGGGATAATTCCATAATCTTCTGCTTGGGCGCGGACAGCACCTTTACGAGTCACATACACATCTTCGCCAAAATGTACTTCTTTTTCGGCGTAGTTATGATGACAATTTACCTGCAATAAAGGTTTAGTTGCTTTTCCTCCGGCTAGATGTTTTTCAATGATGCGTTTGAAACGTGCCATCATCACATCACGGTTAAAACGCGCGTAATCTTGCGCCCATTGTAAATCATGCCAGTATGCTTGGAATTCGGGAGTACCAGCGATAAAAGAAGCTAAATCTGGGTCAGGTAAATTATTTCCTGCCATCTTAGCTAATTCCTTTGCTGTATTAATATGGCATTGAGCGAGATTATTACCGATGTTACGTGAACCAGAATGTAACATCAGCCAAACTTGGTTCTCTGTATCTAGGCACACTTCAATGAAGTGATTCAATTTGTTACTGATTGCTGGCTTAATTTATTTAGTCTCCATAGTCTCAGTTCTACACTATTTCGACTTCTGCCAAGCACTTTCATTGAACACTCAATCGAATGGGTAGTAATAAACTGATCTTCTTCGGGTGTCCATAACTTTCTATTTTTCACCCTTTTCATTTCAGTAGGACGGCTCCAACTTAGCACTTCTCTAGTTTTGATGATTTTTCTAGATAAAGCTAGACAATTATCATAGTATAAGTGTCTGGCTAATGTCTGAGCATCTTCCTTGTAAACCACTATGTTATAAACCCTATCTCTAGTGTTTCTAGTAGATGTCTTTACTTGGCCTGTCATCTGGTTAATAAATTCTATGTACCCAATAGCAATATGTGAGCTAGATGTAACCAGAGATAAAAAAGGAAATCCTTTTGAAGTCAGCCCTAAAGAACCATCCCCATCTATCAGTCCTCGAAAGTAATCAACTTTGGAGAAGCGACAACTAGGCAGTTTTATTAACTGTGATTTCCGCCCATTCGGTAAACCCCATAATTCAAGATAATCTCTCAACCGCTTGTCATAAACTCTCCAAATAACTGATTTATTATCGCTACTAAAGTTAGTTGTACGTACACGTTCAGTAATTGAGGAGTTAAACGGGATGAGATTTTTGAAAGCCCAAAGTATGTGTTCATCTTGTTTGTTAATCTCTATACTTAAGCGACCGCGATCGCGAGTGCTATTGTATAGATGACCATCAGTTTGGATGAAGCCAAACAAGTAGGCATAATAGGGGTTTTCGAGAGTGATATTAGTGGATTCCATGAAACCACAATATCATATCTGAAAGTCGCAATCGATCAAGTCATTTCTGCTTGATTCTATACCTTCCTGTTCGGTATAGTTCGGAGCACACCTTCATCCTCAATTATTTAGGATGCCCAAGTCCCTCTGCTCTCTACGGGGCGTTTTACCGCTTCCCTCGGTATTAGCAATCTCAGCCTTCACCGATTTGGACGAGTTTTGATTACTGCATTACTACAGTAAGGGGCAATCTTTTACCCCCGCCAAGAGAACCCATTTGTTTCATTGCTTTAGTTTGTAAATCTTGCACGCCACGATGCAAGTCGTTAAAATCTCGCCAACGTTGCCAATTAGCAGCAGATTTTTCAACCTCTTTATTTTCGTTAAAACCCGTAGGAATTGCTGCCTCAATATCGAGACGGATTTTCTTTAGCTTCCCTTCTAATTGTTCACCAGTAAATGGTGTTTTGATGGCGCACATACCACAACCAATATCCACGCCGACAGCCGCAGGAATAATGGCTTCTTTTGTAGCAATCACAGAACCAACTAAAGCACCTTTGCCTAAGTGAACATCTGGCATCAATGCTACGTGTTTAAATACAAAAGGTAGCGATGCTACATTTTTAGCCATCTTGGTTTCTTCTGAACCCAATGGGTGATTTGCCCAAGATAAAACGGGTGATGCTGTCTTAATTTCTAACTTGTCGTAGGGCATAATTTTATATTGAATAAGAGAGAATCATTGTGATTTGTAGAGACGGCTATTTATCGCGTCTCTCTAATTGTCAACTTATGTGACTGATTAACGTATACTACAAATGTAGTATAATGAGGATTGAGTGTCAACCAATTGTAGAAGCAGCCGATTGTAGATTTGAGATTGACTGCACCCACAAGGGACGCGGCTTGAGGATTTGAGATTGATGATTTTAGATTTATTCCTGCCCCTTGCGGCGGGGCTTGTACCAAAAACATAAAGGCTGCAATCTGCTATCTTCAATCTCCAATCTTCTCGGTCAACCTCATCGGTTGGTAGTTAGGGAACACCAAAAAATAAATTATCCAAATTGACTGTTAGTAGGGTGCGTCAGGATGAATATTTTCTTGTTATGGCCAGGGTTTCTCGTACTGACGCACCCTACATTTTGGATGTTGTTGATTTGGAAGTCCCTTCAGGGTAATTGATGGATAAAGTTGCGGTGTCAAAGCCTTCCCCATAACAGATGCCAGGAATTAAGTAAAAGTCAGACAATATATACCTACAATGGATAATAATAATTTGGAGGGTATAGAGTCTCCAGTTTTTGGCATAGAGGCATGAGTTTAAAGGCTATTCTGTTTGATTTTAATGGCGTAATCATCAACGACGAGCGCATCCACCTACAATTGATAGATGAAATTCTGATTCAAGAAAATTTGCAACCGCAAAAACCGAAAGAGCGTCAAGGTTCATTAGGACGCAGCGATCGCGCTTGTTTTCAAGAATTGCTCACGAGTCGTGGTAGAGTAGTCACTGAAGAATACTTAACCCAGTTACTCCACCGCAAAGCAAAAGCCTATGTGCTGGAACTCGATAAGCTAGAACAACTTCCTATCTATCCAGGTGTGGAAGACTTGATATATCAAGCGCGTTCCCAACATCTCAAACTAGCGATAGTTAGTGGTGCGCTGCATAAAGAAATTGAACTGGTATTAGAACGAGCCAAGCTAACAGAACATTTTCCTATTATCGTCGCCGGGGATGACATCACCACCAGCAAACCCCAGCCAGACGGTTATTTATTAGCAGTCGCACGTCTCAATCAAGAGTATCCTGACTTAAATCTGCAACCACAGGAATGCTTGGCGATAGAAGATACCCCCGCAGGTATCCAAGCTGCAAAACACGCACAGATGCAAGTCTTAGGTGTAGCCAACACCTACCCGTTTCAGATGCTTCAGCGTTGCTGTAACTGGACTGTTGATTATTTGACGGAATTAGAACTAGAACGAGTTCAACAAGTTTTTTCTGGTAAACCAGTCCAATCTAGTATAAGTGAATGTTAAAATAAAGTACAGTAGTGAAGCGTTGAGTTAACGCCCACTGTCTGGGGAATTAGCTCAGTTGGTAGAGCGCTGCGATCGCACCGCAGAGGCCAGGGATTCGAGTTCCCTATTCTCCATGTATGTTACTTATTCTAACATCAATGTAAACATTGATAGTTGACACGCTCACATTACCAGCCAAATCCTGAGCCGTAATTGTGAGACTTTGAGCAGAAATATTCCCATGAGGTAACTCTTGAGGTAACTCTAGCTGTTGATCAAACTGTCCATTATGAATAATGATGTCTTTGGCAGGTAAATCATTAAAGCGATAGGTGAGACTGGTAATTGGTGAAGCTGTGCTGTGAACAGTTCCGGTTAATCTTGCGCCGGGAGTCAAGCGATCGCCATCGGCTGGACTACTAATATTTAAATTAGGTGCAACTGTATCAATTGTCAATTCCTGCACCATAGACTCTGGGTTGACGTTTCCTGCTTTATCTGAAATTTTAGCAGTGACTTGTTGCACTCCATCAGCTAAAGTCACAGTATCTATTCCAGCAACGTGATTGTTAATTTGCACCTCATCTAACAATTCTTGACCATTAAATAACTCAATTCTACTGTTGAATTCATGATTAACAGCACCGTTGAATTGTAACTGATTAGCTATAGCCACAGAGGTAGTATCTAATGTAAAATTGAGTTTCAGCAACTCAGAAGAATTACCAAATTCATCAATAGATTGCAGAATTAAATTATATGTGCCATCAGCTAATGTACCACCTTTAATAGTTTCTAACAATTGACGGTTTAACAACAAACTACCATCAGGTTTTAAATTAGATGAGATTTCCACTAAATTATCTTCACCTTGTAAACTCGCCTTGAGACTGCTAATCCTGCTAGCATCAGTTACGTAAACAGCTATATGAGAATTAGAAGTAATACCATCATTATTTATCCCTGTATCTTCAACTAAATTAGCAGCAATCTTAGGTGCAGTTGCGTCAAAAGTAGCAATAGACCTTGCATAATTGATTAACACCTTACCTAACTCTGTATTGCGCCATTCCTTCGGCGGTACAATCAATGAGCCTAAATTTAGCACCGTTGTATTTGCACCCTTGACGGTAAAGATAATATCGTTGTAATCCAGGTCTGAAGCTGAATTTTGAATGATATCCTCAAATCCAAACACCCCACCGTCTAAAGTTTTATCTAACATTTGACCCAAGTAAGCAACTTTATTAGGGTTAGCATCTGGAATTGAGAATAAAGGCCGTTTATCTCCAGTAATGGCTGGGTTAGCAAATACCTCACTCACAGTACCATTAGGAACTAAAAATACAACAAATTGACTACCAGGAGTCATATTAAAAGTTTTAGCTCCTAAATAATTACCAGCATTTTTGTTACTTTCTCCCAGTTCACCGTTAAAGCGTGCGCCTTCATTTTGGTCAGAAATCACTACATAGCCTAAATTAGAATTGCTTAAAGCACGACGGGAAGCTTCTCGAATAAATTCAATTGAATCAACCGCCAAATTTTCCATACCTTGGAGATTGAAAATAGCCATTTCTCCCTGATAGCTACCGGAATCAACTATAAAGTCGATGATGACTTTTCCTGTAGCATCAACAATAAATACACCTGATGGATAAATCGGACGAGAAGGAGGTTGAGGGTTAACCTCTACTTTCAGAGTATTGCTACTTACAGCACTATCAGAGTCAGTAACAGTTAAAGTTACTGTGTATTCACCCTGATTTTGATAGGTATGAGTCGGGTTTAAAATGCCAGTAGCAGTATTACCATCGCCAAAATCCCATTTAATTGTATGGGTATCTTTAATACCGGGGTCTTGGAAATTACCGTTAAAGTTAAAAGCTACTCCTGCATTCACTGTCAGGTTAGAACCTGCTGTAACTATCGGTGCAACATTATTCACCACAACTGCTAAAGTTTGACTAATAGAACGCCCTTGAGCATCTTGAACAGTCAGCGTGACATTGTAATTACCGTTGTCTGCAAATTTATGGGTGATATTTTGCCCAGTTACTACCTCAGTATCATCCCCAAAATCCCAGTAATAGGTCAGAGGTTGATGATTAACGCTGGTAGCTACAGCACTGAAGTTACCAATTTCGCCTTCATTTAAGTTAGTATCACCTGAAATATCAGTAATAATCAGAGATGTACCGTTAACGGTGACGGTGACAGTTGCAGGTTGAGAAACTGCACCAAGGTTATCTTTGACGGTGTAGGTGAAGTTGTCAGTCCCGTTAAAGTTGGGGTTGGGGGTGTAAGTTACAGTCCCATCATTGTTAATTGTGACGTTACCATTGCTGGGTTGAGTCTCGATGACGACACTGTTGGGGTTAATGGTGTCATTACCATCGACATCTTCATCATTTTCGAGGATAGGAATGATGATGTTGGTGTCTTCATTAGTAGTAATGGTGTCATGTTTAGCGACTGGTTCATCATTGACTGGGTTAACGGTGACGGTGACAGTCGCAGGTTGAGAAATTGCACCTTGGTTATCTTTGACGGTGTAGGTGAAGGTGTCAGTCCCGTTAAAGTTGGGGTTGGGGGTGTAATTTACAGTTCCATCATTGTTAACTGTGACATTACCATTACTGGGTTGAGTCTCGATGATGATACTGTTGGGGTTAATGGTGTCATTACCATCTACATCTTCGTCATTGTTGAGGACGGGAATGATGATGCTTGTGTCTTCATTAGTAGTAATGGTGTCATCGTTAGCTGTGGGTGAATTATTACCCGTTTGATTAATATTGACTGTTACCTTGGCTTGAGTGCTACCACCAAAACCATCTTCTACTAAGTAAACAAAACTGCCAATACCGTAATAGTTTGGGGTAGGTGTGAAGGCGATCGCACCATCTAAGTTTAGTTCAACAGTGCCATTGATAGCATTATAGACACGGGTAATTTTTAAAGTATCGCCATTTGGATCATTATCATTTTGCAACAGTTCGTTAGGCTGAACCGTTAAGATACTGTTGATTTGTGTGTTGACAGTATCAGCACCAGCTACGGGTATTAGGTTAGTTCTGTCCAGTAATTGGATATTATCAATTGTCACAGAACCGTTGCGATCGCCAAACCCCAGTAAATCAAAGTAAAGTTTTGCCTCAGTATTGGCTGCAATACCACTAACATCAATATTCACAGTTAGCGTTGTATTCAGTGCAATTGTATCACCTGAATTGATTGCCCCAGTAATCTTAACTTTACCGGGAGTCGTACCATCCCCAGCATTAAAATACACCCTACCATCAGGCTGAATGTTCAACAGTGCGTCAGTTTGATTGAGTCCATCAAGTGTAATCAATGGCTGATTTGTATTGTTATCGAACAAACGCACCTCAAAAGCATCCCCAGGATTGAGATTTGTTGATGTTCCTAAATTAACATTCAGTAATTGGAATTGCAGAATTTGCGAACCTTGGGGAATAGTCAAAGTTTGAGAGACGCTAGTAGTAGCAGAATCACCTTCCTGCAAGATAATTGCATTGTTGCTGAGAGTCGATAAGCTGCTAATTGTCTGTGCAGATTTTAGTCCTAATTCCGGTTCAAAACCAGAGCTTAAAGCCAACTTCTCAGATTCTAAACTATTCACATTGGCTGTTAATCCCTGGTTTTGCAGCGATTCAACTACACGAATTTGTATGGTATCTTCGCCTAAACCACTGTCATCATCAGCGACACGCAATTTAACTGTGTAAACACCAGTACTATTGTAAGTATATGTGGGAGTCAGAGTTTTATAAACATAAGAACTATTATCCCCAAAGTCCCAGGAAATGAGCGGGAAAGTATCCAGAGTACCAGCATCGGTGACAGAACCATTAAATCTAACTTGTGTACCCACCACCACAGTTTGATCAACACCAGCATCCACAACTGGTATTCTATTTCTCACCAGGATATTTTCAGTGTAAGCCAAACTGGTGCTAATGCCATAGTCTCGATAAATATTGATAGTGTAGCGATCCTCAGCAGAAGTTGTGGGGTTGTCATCTAAATAACGGTGTTGGAAACTGACATTATGTGTACCCGCACCAAAGGAGACAGTTTCAATCGTACCATCACCCCAATTAATTCTGGCTGTGAAGGGTGAAATTACATCAGAGAGGACGGTATTCACTGTAAAGATGTCATTTTCGTAAGTTACCCGTAAGTTATCCCTAGTTACTGGGTCTTCTACATTATCATCTTGATCGGCTGTTACCTCAACAGGAATAAATTTAGTCTGGGAAACACCACCATCATCATCGTTGACTGTCACCGCAATTTGATATGTACCTGGGTTTTGGTAAGCATGAGAACCAAACAATGAACCTCGACTGAGGATATTTTCAGCACCAGCAACAATATCTGTCACTACTTGGTTAATTGGCGTGCTATTGTCACCCCAATTAATAGTATATCTCCACGACTCAGTAGAGCCAAAACCTGGGTCTGTAAAATTACCAAGACTAGGAATAGTAAATTGGTTATTGGCTTTGACTTTAAAGCCAGAGATAACAGAGAGTGTGGGAGCTACGTTCAAGACATCAACATTAAATGTTTGCGTACTTGTACCACCATCATCATCACTTAAAATTACCGTGACCGTGTAGGGAGAATTATCAGCTTTGTTATCTGCATAGATATGCTGGAGGTTGAAGAAACCTCTAGAAGCTGTTCCTGCTGCACCGGGAATAATATTAGTGACGTTACCACTATCAACCTTACCATCACCCCAGTCAACACTATAACTCCAGTTCTCTGTTGCACCAAAACCGGGGTCGGTAAACACCAAGTTACCTAAATTCAGTAATTGACCTTCATTAACAGTTTGGTTGGTAACTGCGGTTAAAGTTGGGGTGACGTTGCGGACGTTGACTTTTATGGTTTTAGTCGCTTCTCCACCGTCATCATCTCTGACAGTTACAGTCATGATATATGGGGAGTTATCTGGTTTGCTATCGCCATAGATATGTTTACCGCCAAACACACCTTGAGATAATACTCCAATAGAACCGGGGGTAACGTTGGTGACATTACCATTATCAATTTTGCCATCACCCCAGTTAATCGAATAAGTCCAAGTTTCTCCAGCACCAAAACCAGGGTCAGTGAAGCTGAAGAAGTTACTTAAATCCAGTTCTTGACCTTCATCAAGGGTAATCTCATCATACACATCAGCTAAAGTTGGGGCAACGTTACGCACTACCAGCTTGACAAATTTCAGGTCTTCACCACCTTTACTGTCTGTCACCTGCACACCGACATCATAGATATCTTCATTACCATGTGTACCACGGTTATCAGCGTAGATATGTGTACCTGAAAATGTACCTTGGACTACACTACCGGAAACAATATCAGTCACTTGACCAACAGCACGGGGGGTAGAATCATTCCAGTTAATTGAGTAATTCCAGGTTTGGTCAGTGTCAGGATCGGTAAACTGACCTGTTAATTTTAATGAATCACCTTCATCAACTACTAATGGTGATAATATTGTCAGCTTCGGCGGTGTATTACCATTATCTAAGACTTGACCAAATGTAATGTTATCAAGGAAAAACATCTGGCTAATAAAGCCTTGAGGGTCTTCTAATAAGAAGTTTTGTTCAAAGTTTTCTACTTCAAAACTAATTGTCCCAACTTTACCTTTATAGCTTTCGGGGATAAGAACTGAATAACGTTTAGTTTCAAAGAATGCTGGGGTTAGTACCACAGATTCTTTAATTTCTCCGGCTTCACCATTGAAGTAAACATTTACTCTGGAATTGGGAGCAACTAACAAAGGCGAAATAATATCAAACTGTACTGCTTGCGCCGTTGTGGGAATGTACAGGCGATTATGGGTGATGCGTTCTAGATTAACCAGACTGTCAATTACACTTTCTTGTTTTTCGCCTGTGAGAATTTCACCTAAAGACCCGGTGAATAATGTTGAACCCATTTCAAAAATCGCTTTGAGAATGCTTTGACCTCCCATTAACAGAGAGTAGTTTGGTTCCATTTCCCAAAGACTTTCTAATTGCTCAAAAACGTATTCTTTAACGTTGTCTAAGCCGGGGACTTTTTCGCTGATAATATCAACTAATTCTGTGGCTGGTTCGCGCCATTTCTCTGGTAATTCTCCCAGTTTGTCGTTGACTTTTTTATCAATGAGTGCTTGGACTGGTTCGGCTAATTTATCCCAAACTTTTTCTAGTAAACCTTTAAAAATTGTTTTGGGGTTGGTTTGGAAAACTAAAGCGGCTGTTAAGTCAATGTTAGAGTCTAACAGTACAGTTTTAAAGCCTTCTCCGCCGTGGAAAGACCAACCGGGCATTTCGTGGGAGAATGGGAAGCGATCGCGCAAATGTAATGTCCCCCACTCAAAATCTCCGTTAAATACATCCGCAACCGCAGGTTCACCACTTTCTTGGTCAGCATCATCACTGTTATCAAAGGTAACTTCTACACCCGCAAACCCAGAATCAGGACGCAGATATGTTGCACCACCTAAGACTGAATAAGCCCAACCAATACCATTACCTTCCCAAGATGGCGGGAAGCTGGGCGAACTGGGATTAGAGACATACCAAGGGTTAGGTAGTGTAAAGTTAAAGTCTTTGAAATCATCAGGGTATGTAATGGCGTTTTGGGCTTTACGGAAAATATACTCAGGGTCATCAGCAGAGAACTGCTGGAGTTGCAAGTTAGTTGTCCCAGCATACCACCGCCACACACGGCTATGAGGGCCACCCAGACCATAGTTAGCCTCAATGGTTGTGTTTAAGTATGGTATTGTCAGTGCAATTCTGATGTCATCTTGAGTAAATGCTGTAGAACCATCCAGTAAACGATTGACATCTGTACCATCAATTGCCCGTCCATTGGGGGTTAAAGTAAAGTCAGTTAAAGAAGCCGATGCTTCACTGGCTAACTTTTGGTAATAGTTATCAGCAAAGAGAATATTATTCCAAACTGTAACATTCGGGTCTTTAAAATCTGCATAATATAATGTTTCCAGATTTGTCCCCACAAACTTCGCCCATGTAGAAGCACTACCTGTAATAAAAGATAAGGCTGTACCAACTACAGGTATGGGTTTAGTAATTGTACTTAATCCCTGAAGAATATCCCCTAATGGCACATCCAGAGAATCTTGAACAAAATCATGGGGGTCAAGAGTTGTCATCTGGATAGTCTTGACATCGGGGAAATAAGTTCCAATACGCTGGATAATCTCACTGTTGACAACCGTACCTCGGCTATGGGCAAGAAAATGAAGCGGGGAGGTAAAGATTTTGTCTTTAGTTCCTAGTGTTTGGTTTTGATTCAGTTTCACCAACGCCGCAAAGAAAGCATCAGCCGCCGCTTCTGAAAAACCAGAATCACTGATATCAGACTCTTTCACCCAGTTCATAATCAGGGTAAGCGGTTTACCGAGTTGCGGTGTTTGTCCGTCTACTGTTTCAAATTCTCCGGTGAAGCGGTTATAAGCCATAACTGCCCCATCTCCACCAGCTTTATCAATGTATTGTGCTAATTCTTTAGTCCACGCTGGTATGCTATCACCCAAAGATAACTGGAAGCCGTGGGTAATGACTGTGACGGCTGAGAATTGGTTAGGATTGCCAACAATCGGTGCAGTATTGAAGGATTGATACTGGCGATAAATGCGACCATCTTTACCTTTGACTTCTACACCCCACCAGTAGGTTTGTCCGGCGGTTAGTTGTAATGCTGGCGGTAATTTAAACTTGGTTGGCTGTCCACCTAGAACTTGATAAGTGAGGATGCGGTTATTGTGGGGGGGATTAGTATCATCAGGGAATAAGCCTTCACCTGGCCCAAATGTACTGACATACAGGGTGCTTTCTAAATTAGGTTCACTAATAAACCATTCAAATTCCGGTGTGTTGGTGTCGATAGTACCAGAAACACTAATTGACAAATCTAGTAAATCTTTTTGAACTGCTAAACCACGGGGGTTATAACCTGGAATAATCGGCCCGTTGGGGTTTTGAACTCCTGGTGTATTCGGGTCTAAGTCAGGAATGGAGAAAATGGGGAAAGCACCGCCCAGGATACCCATTCTGTAGTCAGCCCTGAGATCAATGGCGTGGTTGAGGTCGTTGACGGGGAATCGGTCTAAGGTATAACTACCGACACCGTTTTGTGAGTTGAGGTATTCTTCAACTGTCTGTCTTAACTTGGGCAGGTCGTAAACCATGACAAAATTATTACCACCAAAGGCAGCATACAAATACTTTTCATCGGCGGAAATAACTAAGTTATCTGGGAACGCCAGAGGTGTGGAACGAGTAGCGGCAACTAAGCCTGAACGCCCTTGAGAATTATACAGACCAAATGGGTCGTATATAATACCAACGTTACCGCCGCCTGGGTTGCTGGGTCTGAAGTTGGGGTCATGGGAGGGGTCATTTTGGATGTAGCGGTTAAAGCCAGTGACAAAAGCAAATTTGCGATCGCCTGTAACTGCTATACCCCTGGCATTGTTGACATCAAAGCTATCGAAGGTAGAACCCAGAGTTAAACTAATATATTTTTCCACTTCCCAGATATTACTACCCACCTGCCGCAAGACCCCAAAGCCTTGATTATCCGAGAGGAAGTTAGTAAATGTAATGATGTTGGGGTCATTGGTGGTAGTAATGGCGTAAGGTTCTGCACCTACTTCTAAAATCTGACTAATTGGGATGGGGAAACCACTGGCAAATTTTTGATCAGCGTTACTGATGTCGTAAATAATAATACTGCCCGGTTTAGCGGTAACATTGCCAGCCGTCAGAGAACCTCGGCGTTCCCCAGGTACAGCTACAAATAGTCTATTATTATCAGCACTAATCGCAATGCCATGTAGACCGTGAGGTGCGGCGGGTACATCAATAATATTGACTAATTGATGATAAGCGGGAGAGAAAGGATTAATGTCAATGACGTAAATTCGCCCTTGAGTTTCATCAGTGACATAAGCATAGCGATCGCGGTTATCAATGACAATTCTGTGAGGTTCAGCACCGACAGGCAACTGTATCTGATTTATCCCCAAGGTTGCTGCTACACCAGCGACATCAGGAACAGCGTCTATTTGTTGTAGGGCTAAGGTATCAATCACAGCGATCGCACCACTAGCAAACAAGGTAACATAAGCGCGGGTATTATCAGCAGTGACAGCAACTTGACGCGCCCCGTCTACTTTATTCGGATCACCTACAGGAATGCGAGCTAATAAATCAGGAATCACATCTATTTGGTTGGGGTTAAGGGGATTAACCCGCTCAGTGGGAGCCATAACCGCCACTTGATCACTCACCAGCGCAGAAAATACGTAACGCCCATCAGGTTGAATGAACCCTACATTGCTGCTGCTAATTGCCGAGTTATCCCATTCGGGAATACCACCAGGGCCAGCTTTCAAAACTGAAGTTTTACGAATCACATAAAACTTAGATGTGCCGAGAACAATATTTTGCGGAATATTAAAACGTAATTCCTGTAAACCGTTGCTTAAAGTTTGAATACTCTCAGCTTGGACACGAACTTGTCTAAGTTGACCATTTTCTAACCCACCCGGTAAAAAGACAACTTCGATATCTTCCTTAGCCGTGCCTAGTTTTCGCCCATCAACCAAAGGCGCATTTTCATCAGCATACTGTAATCGCTCACCCCGAATTACCAATTGTGGTGCAAGATTGTCAAAGTCAACCTTGATGACTTGGATAACCGGATCAACACCCTCGATATTAGCAGTATTGTTAACGTTGATTTCAATCGTACCAATCGCACCCGGCTTGATTTCTACTAAGTGGTTAGTTATCTGTAACCCACCTTCAGGAAGGAACTGCACCACCTTCAACTCACGTTGACCAAAAGGTAGTGTCATCACAAACCCGGCTGCCAAGGTAGACATAGCCCCCAGCAGCAAACCACCAGGCCCCGGTAAAACTGCCATTGCAGTCACACCAGCGAGTACCAAAGGCAGTGAAAATACTATTCTGGCTTGTAATTCCCTGACTTTGCCGGGATCTGCACCAGCCACAATATAAGTACCATCATGGGTGACACCAGGATAAGGTCTAGAGGTGGTGCGGGCAATACCATCAGCACCGACAATACCCTTTTCTACCTCCAGCCAAACTTGCTGGGTTGTACCATCACCATTCAAGTTGGGGACAGAGAAGGAACGATAGAAAACGACTGACGAACCAGGGTCTAAATTAGATACAGGTATAGCCAATTGCGCCGGTACACTCATGGCTTGATTCCCTGTATTCAGTTGGAAAGCTGCGGCGACGGTTAAGCCTTCTGTGGGTAGAGGTAGACCGAGGTCATTAGCATTGATGGGTGTAATGTTAACAGTGGTATTTGCTTGTAAAGCCCCTGGTGCAACGGCAACTTGTAAACCTTCCGCACTCCGAACAACCCCACCAGTCACACCTATTGCAGTCGCGCCAATACTCGGTGCAGCAACTTTTACAGGAATAATAGTTTCTGCCATCTTGTTGATCGCAATGACAGTTGTTTCACCTTCGGCTTTGGCTGTGATTAGTCCATCTGCACTAACTTCTACTATTTGCGGATTGGTGACATAATATACTGTGCCTTGGCTACCTTGGGTAATTTTAATGTTATCGCCGTAATTCAGGTCTAGTTGACGAGTACCACCATTCAGGTTGAGGGTGACAGAGTTAGGATAGGGGTCTATACCTGTAATTCCCAAGATTTGACTAGCAATGTTTTGGGCAGCACCGACCATGAAAGCAGTAGCAGCTTGAATACCGTTCTTGCTGACTCGGATAACACCTGTACCGTTGCTAATACCAGTCACTACACCTGTGCTGGAGACAATAGCGGCGGCGGAGTTAGTAGAAGTAAATTGTAGATAGGAAGCTGGTAATAGGACATTACTTTGGTCAGCAAAGTTACCAAAGACAGTTAACTTGGCGGTTTGACCTGAGAATAGACGGGGATTACGTTCTAGGAAATTTAGATGAATTAGAGGCGCATCACTAACTCGGACAGAGAAGAATCCCGCACCGGAGGTATTATAACCATCATCAGCGACAAGTTTAAAGCTGGCGTTGCCATTGTAACCAGTATCGGGGGTAAAGATAGCACCTTGTCCATTGGGACTGAGGTTGACATCGCCATTCACTGGAGTGGTGGCATCTTTAATTACTCGGTAGTAAACGCGATCGCCATCAGGATCACTACCAAACACAGATAAAGGAATTGTTACCGCTAAATCTGTGTGAGTCAGAATTTCTGGAGGTAGGTTAGCTAAACTTGGTGGACGATTAGCCACAAAACCCAGGTTTTGACCGAGAATTTGCAAGTCAAGCGCATCCACCACACCATTACGGTTCAAATCATAATCTAATGTTAGGGGTGCATTTCCTAACAAAGACTGCATGGATGCACTATCCTCACCATCCACTCGTTCATCTAAATTCACATCTCCAGCGACAAACAAGCGTAAATCAAAATCACCTGTAGCATTAGCATTACCAGTTAAATTCAGTGCATACAAACCAGCCCGATTAATAGCAAACAGAGCCAAAACAGTCTTGTTATCGCTATTTTGGTTGTTAAATACCAGTCTTGCGCCGTCAATGGTGGGAATATTCGGCAAGAAATCCCCAGATGTGGCTTTAATTTCCACACCAATAATTACTAAATTATTAGTTGTACCTTGTAGTTCTGATTCGCGGACACTAAAAGTATATTGCTGGGTTGTTTCAATCTTGCCGTTGACAACATTACCATTAAATTTATAGCTAGTACCTAAATCAGTTGCGCTATCTTGTCCGACTGCAACGATGAGACGATGGGGTTGAGTTTGAGAATAACCATAACGACTAGAAACAGCCTCAGCCAAATTCCGCACATTCACCAAGTCACCCAGACTATCGTAGTGATAGATAAACTCACTACCATCCGGTGCGGTAATTTGGGTTAAACGTCCGGCTTCATCCCAAACAAAACGGACAAATTCACCATTATTAGCAACAATTCCGCTATCACTAAAGTTGAGGATAGTATTACCTTGAATTTGCTGAACAACACGCCCGTTAGCATCTAAATGATAAACCGTACCATCATTAGCCGTCAGGCTGTAGGCGTAACCTGCAAACAGGGAATTATTGGGGTTGTAAGGTTGTCCGGTTTTCAGTTCATAGAACTTCGCCCCACCTTTGGTTAAGAATGCGTCAACAGATTGCAGAGTATAATTTACACCCGCATCTGCTACCCAAGCTGGTTTGTAATAGGTGAACCCGTTAACGGTTTGCGCTTGCGGTTGGAAGGTAAAGCCCCGTCTTGTACCATCTGGTAAGGTGAGATATAGGCGTGTACCGATTTCTAAGGAACTATAAACGCCTAGATTTTCCCTTCCTGTTAACGGTACATTGGTTTGTAGGTTAGTATCGAGATTTGCTAACCGCCAACCATAGCCAAAAGTGCTAGATGTGTTAGCAGCAAGTGGATCATAGCTGCGGACGAGATTTAGGGTAATTCCGCCTAAGTTGACTGTTAAATCAGTTTCGTTGCGGACTGGTTGGGCTTTGGTGGTACTGTTAATTTCAATAATCGCTTCTTTGGTGGTGGTGCGATCGCCTATATCTGTAGCAGTTAACCGCAAGCGATAGAAACCATTCGCCAAATTTGCCGGGTCTAAATTCGTCAGCGTTGTATTAACTGGTTGATTTCCACGGGCTAATGTAACAAAATTATTGCTATTAAATCCGGCAATTTCTAACCGCCATTCATCCAAGTTACTATCAACAACACTGCCAATAATTGCCTTTAATTCTGTTAATCTTGCACCATCTAAGCCAGAGGCAAAATTAACGACAGGGGCAGTAATATCTTCAGCATTTTGTACCTTCAAAACCTTACTGGTATAGCCAGTAAAGCCATCTGTATCTGTAGCCCAGGCTTCTACTAAATAACTGCCAGGGGTGTTGGGGGTAAAGATGCCCCTACCTAACATATCCCGCGCTACTTCCACACCATTGACTTTAATTGTCAGGTTGGTAATTTCTGCCAAACTGTTGGCTTTAGCATTAATCACAATACGTTGCTCAGGAACAGCCGGGAAACTTGGTGTTAGTTCGATAAATACAGGAATCTCCGGTGCTGTTAAGGTACTGCTAATTAATACTGTTTCTGTGGTTGTAATCTCACCATCACTGACACTAAAGGTAACTTGATAATTACCAATTTGACCGGGGTTAGGTGTCCAGTTAAATTCGCCAGTTGCAGAATTAAAAGTTGCTCCTTCTGGTAATTTAGCGGCGGTATAAGTTAAAGTTGTTCCTGTATCTTTATCTTCACCCTTCACTGTAAATTGCAGATTTTGACCAACTACAGCCCGATGGTTAGAAACTTCAATTGTCGGGGCTTGATTAACATTGGCAATATCCAGCTTGACAGTAATTGTTCCTTGGGCATTGATGGCATCAAAAGCCGCAAAGGTGAGGAAATATTGCCCAGCTTGTGTAAAGTTTGGTGTCCATCGGAACAGGCGTGTTTGTGGGTCAAAAACTGCACCTGTCGGTAAGGGCGACAGTAGGGCATAGGTGAGAGATTCGCTATCTGCATCTACCGCAGTTACCGCAAATTGGAGAGTATTATTTTCTCGTCCCTGTTGGGTGGGTAAGGGAAGGAAAGCGGGAGTTTGATTAGTATTGTTAATCTTGATTTTTAGTTCTTGGGATGCGGATTTATTCCCATCGCTGACAGTTAAGAAAATGCTTTCTTGTCCAGCAGAGAAAGCGTTAGGAATCCACCGCAATTCCCCTGTAAATGGGTCAAGGCTAGCATTATCAGGAATATCTGTGGCGGTGAAAATTAAGGTATCGTTATCAGCATCACTGACGTATTGATTCAGATTAACAATTAGTTCCTGTCCCTCATTGACAATTTGCTCAGGGATGGGATTAAAAACAGGAGCTTGATTACTAGCCCGTACCCCAATATTAAAGGTTTGTTCATCTAATAATTCCCCTTGAGGGTTACTAATTCTGACAATAATTTCGTAGGTTTTACCAACATCATCGGCTTGGGGTTGCCAATTGAATGTGGCTTTTTCATTGTCTGTGTTAAAGGTGAACCCTGGTAAGGTGACAACATCGCCATTTAATCGGGCTATGAGTTCATAAGTTAAGGCTGTTTGTTGACGATTGCTTGCACCTATTTCTAAAGCTAAAGTTTGTCCGGGGACAGCGACTTTATTACCAATGGCTTTCAGGTGTGGAGTAACCGCAACGTTAAACTGATATGTAGTAGAAAGACGGTTGAGATTATTATCTGCTTCTGTGGCTGTGAGGATAAAGGCATAATTGCCACTATCATCAAAACTCGGTGTCAAGCGTAAAATTCCTGTACCATCACCGTTATCGGTAAAGCGGGCAAACCGGGGGAAGTCAAAGTTATTCGCTAACCCCAAGGAAAGAACTACATTATCACCATCTGCATCACTGACTTGTACGGGAATTTCTAAGGTTTGACCCCTTTGCAACACGGGAATAGTTAACGGTGTCACTACCGGAGGACGGTTAGTATTAACTACCTGAATAGGTACTGTAATATTAGCCGTTTGGGCTGTTAAACCGTTACCGTCATCAATGGCGGTGAAGGTGACAGTATAATTTCCTGATTGGTTGTAAGTTGGTGTCCAGGTAAAGATACCCGTGATGGGGTCAAAGTCTGCGCCAGTGGGGAGGGTGCTAACGGTGTAAGCGACGGGGAAGTTAATAATTTGGTCGTTACTGTCATCGTTATCACCATCATCAATGACATATTTACCATCGTTACGTTGTTTGACCAAAGAGCCATTTTGCATTAACGCACCGTTACCGTAGGTATCGCCCTCTAACCGTTCTAAAGCGATAAAGTTGGGGTTATCGGGGTCAAAGGCAAAGGCACGGAAGCGCAGTTGTTGGTTTTCTTGTATCTGCAATGCACCTATTTGGTCAAAGACGGGGGTGGCATTGATGTTAACTAAAGTAAAGGTGGCGGTTTGGGTGGTGGTTTTAGAACCATCGGAAACGCCGAAGGGAATTACCACTGTTCCCGTTTGATTGTAACCGGGTGTCCACTCAAATACGCCTGTGGTGGGGTTGAGAGTTGCCCCGACTGGTAGGAAGTTACTGAAATAAGTCAGGTTTGCCCCTTCGGGGTCACTTCCTCGCAGTTGTATTCTGAGGGTTTCGCCTTGTTGGATGCTGCGGTTAGCTACTGGTAGTAGGCTGGGGGCTTGGTTGGTGGGGGCAATAAGGAAGCTGGTGGTTTGAGTAACTGTATTAACACCATCACTGACAAAGAATTGAATATTGTTATAAGTTCCCGCCGCATTAAATCCTGGTGTCCAGCTAAACATCAGGTTTTCTGGGTCAAAGGTAGCCCCGGCTGGCAGGTTATCCACCCAGAAGATGAGAGGGTTGTTATTCGCATCTCTGGCAGCAATGGGAATTTCGATTTTCTCTCCTTCCC
Source organism: Anabaena sp. CA = ATCC 33047 (assembly GCF_963870205.1). Lineage (NCBI taxonomy): Bacteria > Bacillati > Cyanobacteriota > Cyanophyceae > Nostocales > Nostocaceae > Anabaena > Anabaena sp. CA = ATCC 33047. Next base: position 161,018 of record NZ_CAWMSA010000044.1, read on the forward strand.
GTCCTTGAATTTGCGTTGGTATGGGGGAGAATACAGGGGCAGAGTTACCACCTGTGACGGATAAGTTAAAGGTTTGGGTGGCAAAACCGCCCCTGGTGTCGTAAACTCTCAGGCTGACTGTGGTAGTGGCGGGACTATTCGCGGTTGGTTGCCAAGTTATTAACCCGGTGGTGGCATCAATAGTCATGCCTTCTGGAGCATCATACAGCAAATAGGCTAAGGCACTAGCAGCACCATCGGGGTCTTGTGCTTGGGCTTGGTAGGTGTAGGTTTGTCCGACTGCTGTGGTGGTGACAGGGTTGGAAGTAAATACTGGTGCAGCGTTACTGTAGGGTAAGGTGTAAATTCCCGTTTCAAAGGCAACACGTAACTGTTCTGGGTTCTGGATGGTGATAATTTTACCTGTAATTTCCTGTCCTGGTTGTAAGCGTCCATTGCTGGGCAAGTTATTACTTAAATCAAGGAGATATGCCCCGTTTGTACCGACGGTTGCACCCACGGGAACACCAGAGAAGAAGTCACCAGGGTCTAGTAACAGGGCAATGGGTACGGCTAAATCATAGTTTGTAATGTTCTTGATGCTGACATCATAGGAAACTGTGGAGGAGGTGCGATCGCTCCTCGTATTGATAAACTTAAACTCAACTGCCGCTAAGAAGTCGGAGAAGGCGAGGAATTGTCCTGTATAATCCTCAACCATTGTCTCATTCGCCTGACTCTTGACGGTATTCTCTACCCGCAGTTCATACCGTGAGGGAATTAACGCATCAAATACCAGTTGGGCTGTGCGGTTGGTTGTATCGTAGGTGACACTGTTAGGTTTGATGTTGGTAATTGGTAGCCCTGTTTCTGTGTTAATGACTGTCAGTAAATAATTGTTGGGATTAATCACAGACGCAGCATCACGGGCATCACCAGCAAACATATCCTGGTCAAAGGTGACAGTAATAATACTATTGGGTAAAGTAATATTTGTGTCGTCTGGTGGGTTAGTAGCTGCAACACGGGGACGAGTTACGGGGCTGATAATATCAATTTGGTTGGACTGACTCAACAACACCCGCCCTTCTGTAGTGGTGCGGATAATATCGCCACGAGTGCCACCTGTAGCTAAATCTAAGGTTTCCAGGGTGGCAACATTCACCAGTTTCAATGTGCCGTTATTGGTGGAAACGAACAATAACCCGGCTAAATTAGTGTTTTCCTGCCCAAAGGCGAGGGAATCAACGGGGGCATCGTAACGCAGTTGTAATTTAGGGGTATTTTCTAATTTTCCTTGGGCGTTGCGGGTAAATCTGACTATTTCGCCTCTTTCTGGCCATACTGCCGCCCACAAACTACCATCTACGGGATTAAACGCTAAATTACCCACCCGCAAATCGCTAAAGTGGCTAAAGGTTTTCGTGGTGGTGTCGAAGATTTCGATGCCGTTGGCGGAAGAAACGTAAATCTTACCGTCGCGAATGGCTAAGGTTTGGGTGAGACTATCACCATATTGATTGACAATTGCCCCGGTTTGTGCATTCAATTGCAGCAAGACACCGCCGCCTGTGGTAGCCCAGAGGTTGCCCGCACTATCAAAAGCGAGGTCAAAAATCGGATAGGGCAAGGTAGCAAAGGCAGTTGGGGCAGTTCCGCCTTCTCGGCTAAAGCTGAATAATTGGTTACGTCCTCTACCACCACTGGCAATGACTGAACCATCAGCACGGATAGCTACTGCCATCGGGCCGATGTCTGCATGACTTTGGGGAATACCTGTGGCAAAGGCTTCAGCTTTAAAGGGACGCAGAACCTGATCAAACTCCGAGGGGCGTGTATTTTCCAACCCGTTAGGAATTAAGGCTTTCGCCACTTTAAACAGGTCATTTTGTAAAGCTGGGTTGGGGTTGGGGGTTGGTGCTGTGCCTAAATCGATGGGGGTTGTTTCACCAACGCTGGGTAGTGTACCCAAGTTAGTGTTAGAACCATCGTCAGGTAATTGTAAACCCAAGGGTGGCTGTTGAATGTTGCCAGCGTTATCGGTAGCTATGACCAGGAATTTATACTGTTTTCCGGCTTCGCCTTGGAAAATATCCGTAGTGTCGGTGGTTTGTCGCTTCCAGATTTCATAATTGCCGTTACCCTCAGCCACGTAAACTGTAACGTGTTTGACACCAGAACCACCTACATCATCGCTGCTACTCCAGGTAACTTGATAATTACCATTGCCCAAGTCAACGATATTAGTAGGGGCGATGGTGGCTTGGGGTGCGATCGCATCTAAAGTATGTACTAACACCGCAGTATCATCAGGTGCGGCAGTATTTAGCTGTACCCGTGCTTGGGTGGTAATTTGTACCAGTTCGTTGGTTGTGGGAACTTTGGGCAGAATTGTATAGGTAACAAATCCTGTACCAGCACCGTTATCACCATTAGGCGGTAATAAGCCCAAGTCTGGGTTTTGTATCAATTCCCCGGTTTCCGGGTCGATAGCCCGGAGAATCCAACTAGCCGTATTAGTCGCTGTGTCTAAGCCGGCGGTAACTTGTAAAATAAAACCTTTGCTTTGGCTAAAGTCAAAACTACCTTGGAATGTCGCCCGATTATTGGGAATATTCACAGTAATATCACCAATTCTCAAACCACCTAACCGGAATGTGCGCGGGTCTAGGTCGGGGTCTAATTCCGTGCGAATCACAATTTCACTCGGTCTATTTGTCGCATCCTGGGGATTTTGGAAGCCAATAGTATAAGGTAAGGCTTGACCTACAGGAATAAATTGCTCAGTCCCAAAGCCCAAGGGGCCGACAATTGAGGCGATTTGTCCCTCAGTGCCACCAGTCCCAAAGAAACTGGTAAAATCAGGGGGTGCAGCTTCTCTAAATCCAGGTAAATCGAAACGGGTGCGGTGGGGTACGTAAATATTAAACGACTCAAACCGGGTAGGACGGGACAAGCCTAAATCGTATTCGCTGGCGTTGGGGGGTGCAGCCTGTCCGATTAAATCGGCTTGATGTCCGTACCATTTACGGATTTGCTCAAAGAAGCTAACTATATTGCCATTAGTAATGATTTGATTACCTCCAGGCCCCGCTAAGATACCAGTCGCTAAGGTTGCCATGAGGCTGACAATGTAGGGCTGTTCATGGATGTTGGGCGGTGTATCTTCAGGACGGAGAATACCAGCTTGGCTGAGTGCTACTAGATAAGCATCAATCCATGTTTCTTCGTCGGCAGCAATCACAATTAAACTAGATGAGGTTGTCGAGTCTTGCAGAATGGCTTGACGCAGGTTTCTAGCTTCTTGACGCTGCGCTGCTAAAAATTCGGCGGGAGTCATCGGGGTTGCCGATGCTAAGATGTGGAATTTAAACGACAGGTCAACTTCCTCATCTTCTAATAATTTGCTCAGGAATAAGGGGTCTTTTTCTAGCAGTTCTTCAATACCCTTGTAGACATGAGCAATAAAGTTAAGATTAGCAAAACCTCTGGTTTCCCAATCAACAGCAAAACCAGGGGCGAGGATTTCGCCATCGGTGTTGACGGCAGAATCTAAACTTGCCCAAGGTAGGTTTTGTAATTGTCTGTCTGGTTTTCCTCGCAGGTTAGAACTAAAGGTGACGTAGGGTAAACCTAAATCATCATCAATTCCTAATTCTGGTAAGCCAAACTGGAAGAAGATGTATGGTGTATCAACGTTGGTGAGATTTTGCAAGGCGACTTGATAGCGTCCGACGTTGTTCGGGGGTTCAAAACCAACTACACGGGGGCCACCTAAACCGATGTCTGCATCGAGAGGTAAGGCAGTTTCAATCAAGTAGCGATAAGGTAAAATCGCCTGTTGTCCATCTGGGTTAATGACTTTGACATCATACAAGCCGTGGGGGGCTTGGCGAAAATCAAAGGTGGCGATGATATGGGTACTGTCAACAATGCGATAGTTGACGGGTTCGTATTCGGCAATGTTGGGACGGACAAGTTTAACAATGGCGTTTTCGTCAAATTGCGCCCCGTAGATGTGGGTAGTTACATAACGGCTATCTCCACCCCGGTCTGTGGCGACATCGGTAATGCTAAAGGGTAGTAACTCGGCTTTTAGGGTAATTTGATTGCTATTTTGTCCCCTGACTAAGATGTAGTAAGTTCCGGCTTCTGTGGTGGGAATAACTACTGATTGATTGCCTTCTAGGGGGTTTTGGTAACTGGCATCGTAAGCCAGGGCTGTGGGTGCTTGGTTGCGGCGGATGTAAAGCTCGTTAATAGCATTAGTAGAGCTTGTTGTCAAGTTAACTTTTAAGGTTTCTCCAACGCCGACATCGATGCGATAGAGTTTTTCTTTACCTGCGTCTAAGTTGGTGGTGAGGGGAACGCCTAACTGTAAGCTTTCAATGTTGATATTTATGGCATCGGTGGAGGTGGTGCGGTTGTTGGTTTCGTTTGCACCTTCAAAGATTTCATTGAAGATATCAGTACGGACAATTATTCGATATTGCCCTGGGTTGACTGCCGGGATGTCAACGTTTAGCTGTTGGGTGTAAGATTGATTGGGGTTGAGAAGACGGTTGATGGTGGAGGGAATGGAGGAACGTGCTAGGAGGCGATCGCTACTATCCCAAACACTATCTTCTGATAAGTAAATCGCATCACTCCAACTACCTTTAGCTTCATTGCCAAAGTTGGTAACAGTCCATTCTACAGTTGCAGTTCCTCCCGCTAAGGCATTAGGCGAAACCTTGACTTCGGTAACTTGTAAATCGGCTGGTGGTGGGACATCAATAATAATTGGCACACTGAAGGTATTGTTATTTTCGCCGTTACCTTCAAATACTTGTCCTCTGGTGTTGCTGCCACGGATATCATCGGTAACAACAAACAGGTAGTACAATCCTGATAAATCGGTGGGGATGGTAATTTTCAGGGGGTTGGAGGGGGAATAAGTTCCTCTACCTGCTAGGGGAGTAGTACGACTAACTTCAAAGGATTTCAGGAAGCGGTCTTTACTGCGGTCGAGGATGGGGTCACGGGATAGATATACTGAATCTGTCCAGCGTAGTTGATTGATGGCGGTTGCGCCTTCGCTGTCGTTGGTGACAGTATAACTGAGATTGAAGGATTGTCCGATAGTGATGCGATTATTCTCAGGCAGTCCACTCACCTGTGTAACTTTTAAATCTGGTGGTGTGGTTGCTAATACTTTAACGGCGATCGCAGTAATATTATTACCTTCGTTTTCGTACTCGCCTACACGGGCTAACATCCCGTCACTAGCATCAAAGTATAAACCAGGGTCAGCAGGGGGTCGCTGTCCGAAACGGTTAGAGTCCGTAAAAACAAGGATATAATAGTCGCCTTCAATACCCAAGGGTAAGATGCCTGTAGCTTGGGCGTTGTAAGCTGCACCTTTAGCTAAGGGACTGCGACGGTCAAAGACAAACTCACTAATGAGTTGGTCACTATTATCGAGGGAAGCATCCCGCGACAGGTACATCCGGTCAACCCAAGTACCCTCGCGGGTATCTCTACCGCGCGTGCTATCGATATTTGTCACAGTCCAAGATGCTGTTACTGACTGACCTGAATATACTTGTATACCTGTAGCATTTGTATCCAGGTCTGTAACTTGCAGGTTAGTAACTTGTAAATCCGGTTCACGGTAGATAACTGTAAACTGACTGCTACCTAAGAGGTTGTTACTGATGTCTTCGTAGGCATTACCAACATACAACCTTTGCCGTAAGATATCGTTAGAGCCTGTATTACTTAATGACCCGTCTGGGTTGGTAATGACGTAAATATAACGTCCGCCTTCAATACCTTTGGGTAAATTTACTTTATAACTGATAGGTTGACCAGATAAAGCTTCCTCTGGACGGACGGTAAAACTACCAAGTTGGGTGACGGTGTTCCGGTTAAAGGTGGGACTCTCAGAGATGTAAATATCATTCTTCCAGAATTTTGTACCTGTCCACAGAGGTGCGCCAGTGTTTTGAATTTGCCATTTCACTTCTATTTGTTCGCCAGAATAGAAGTTATCAAGGACGGGGTTAACATTAACGCTGGTAACTTGCAAATCTGCGGGGGAGTTAATCACAGTTTGAGCGATCGCTCTGCTATTATTTTTCTCAAACTCACCCCCACCTTCCCAAACTGTAAACCCGGAGTCAGTACCAACAATTACATGAGTTCCTTGAGCATAAGTCCCAATATTAAATGTTTGGGTAATTGTGTAGAAAGAATCTGCGTTCGGGTTATTAGCATTCAAATTCCAAGGTTGCAAACCGCCTGTATGAGCAATCCTACCTAATTCTAGATACTTCTGTCCTGACTGATTAAGTTGGTCTGTAGTCGCCAGATAGACAACATCTGTCCAATTGGCAACATTTGTCACAGCTGCGCCATTGTTGCGGACTGTCCAAGTTACTTTGAGTTGTCTGTCTCCCCCTGGTTGGGTAGCGGGTATAAGTTCACTGCTAACGTTTGTGACAACTAAATCCGCCGCCGGATTTCGGGTAATGGTAATCTTGTTAGGTGATGCTTTGTAGTTGTTATTGTCTATTTGGTTGCTGTCATCAGGGTTAATATTTTCTGTCAGCGTAATTTCAGGAATGACATCAAACGCATCTGTCCAAGGAGTAATATACCATTCCCCAATTGCACGCTGTTGTTGTGCCGAGGAAAGTTGTGACAGGTCGAGTTCCACTACAGCAGTATAACTTTCGCCTACCTTTAATGAACCTGTATGACCTTGGGTTTTGGCAAGAATATCTAAGCTGAAACCCTCACCCTCTGAACCTTGCGCGTAAGGAGAAGGACGTTGACGAGATGTAGTCAACCAGATAGTATCTGTCCAATTATTCAGGGTAGTTTCTCCCAAACCTCGGTTAGTAACTTTGTAGCGAAGATTGATTTTACCACCTTGTCCGACTTGGGTTTGTTCCACCACCACATCAGACACAACTAAATCCGCAGGTTGTAATGCTTGAACAAAGATTTCTTTGATCACATTGGTTTTATCGCTGGTGTTGTTATCTTCCTTCGGTGCTTCGCTGACAGCGTTACCAGAGTCGGTGCGTACAATTAAATAACCAGTTCCAGCAAAAGTTTTCGGAATTACCAGATTTTTGAGAATGCTAGAGTATGTCTCATTCGGTGCTAACGCTGAACCGTTTTGAATTGAACCTAACGCTAAATCACCAAAATCCCATTCGTTATCTGTGGAAAGATAAACTGTATCTGTCCAGCGTGGGGTAGTGGTGGTGACAGTTCCCAAGTTTTGGACGGTAAAGTAAACGTCTATGCTACTACCTGCAACAACGGTGGGGATGGTACTGTTATTGTTGCTATTGCCATCGTTATCTATATTGACTACCTGCAAATCAGGACGAGGTGGTAAAGCAATAGTGACAGTATCACCATCTAATCGTCGGTTGTTGCTGGTAGCTGTGCCTTCATATAAACTACCAGTTTGGTTAGTAATGACTTCTACTTGATATAAACCTTGGAAGGGTTGATTGCTAATTTCTGCCGGAATTCTAATCCGTTCAGTACGAGTGTAGTTACTGGTGGCATTTAAAGGCGTATTGTAAGTATAGCTGGCTAAGATAATCGGTCTAGCATTCGGGTTATTTGCTTCGACTAAGGCGATTTGGTCTACCCAACTACCAACAGCTGCACCTGTGCCTTGATTTCGCACTGTCCAAGCAATATCAATAGTATCACCGGACTGCACATATTGAGGTGTAACAACTTCTGTCACTACTAAATCCGGTGGGTTAGACTGGCTAATAATGTTGACGGAGTTAGGTAGAACAAAGGTGTTATTGTTAAGGATGCCGTTGCTACCGTAGATAAATTCAAAGGGTGTGCCAGCATCCACCGCTACATAGAATGTACCGCTTAAACCATTGGGTAAATCTAGTTGTACGTCACGGCTGTAAGTATTATCTACCGCCAGTGCGCCAAAATGCTCAAAGGTATAAACTCTAACGGTATTTTTACCTTCTGCATCGCTGGTGAGTCTAACTCTATCAATCCAACTACCAAGATTGGTAATGCCAATACCTTGGTTTTTAATGGTAAAGGAGACATTGAGTTTATTTCCTCCTTCCCCTGATGGGTCTGAGGTGGCTTGAGTGACGATTAAATCTGCGTAGCGTGTGGGTGTAATATCAAGGAATAGGGATGCTTTATTTTGGTTGTTGCTTTCGTTGACTTCAAAGATTTTGGTGTTGGGGTCGGTTTGAACGTAAAGATTATACCGTCCTTGGGTAAAGCCTAATGGTAGGTTGATGGTTTCGCTACGGTTGTAAGATTCACCGGGATTTAAGAACCCTGTACGGTTATATTCTCCGATAATGCGGTCATCAGAGTTACCGATAATTTCATCGGTGGAAGCAATTAAACGGTCAACCCAGCTATTAACTGAACCTGTACCACTAGCTTGTAAAGTATTGGTGACAGTCCAACCAACGGTAAAGGGTACAGAATTGGGAATTGTGACGACAGAGTTAGGCAGTGGAATGGATGAAGTAACAGTAACATTACTAACTGCTAAATCCGCACGATTAACGATAATCTTTTGAGTGGCGACGCTGAGGTTATTGTTATCTAAACTGCCTTCAAATACTTGATTTTCGCTATCTGTGACGACGATTAAGGAATATTCCCCGTCTGCAATCGTGGTAGGAATAGTTACTTGAGTGGAAATGCTGCCCAAGGATACACTATTACGGGTCGCACTGCCAATAGCAATGGCGTTATTTAATGTCCCGTCAGTAGATAAATAAAGTCTGTCTGTCCAAGGGGTGCTAATGTTTCCTATTCCTTGGTTAACTACTGTCCAGTTAACAGTAAATTTATCCCCTGGTGTGGCTAGGGTGGGGAAGTTATTGTTAATGTTGGTGACAACTAAGTCGGCGGGTGTGGGTAAATTAAAGGTGATGGCGTGTTGAATTAAGTTATTCGTTTCGTTGGTTTCGGTGATAACTTTGCCAGCATCGGTTTCTACGAGGATGTAATACTGTTGTCCTTCGATTAATGAACCATCTATCGGTAAGTTGATGGGTAAGATACGGCTATAGTTGCTACCACTGGCTAAGGATAAATTACTGATAAGTTGGGTAAATTGGATGTCGTCATTGCTAGGGGTGGTATCTGTGGAAATGTAGATGCGATCGCGCCAGCTTGTATTTGTGGTAGCATCAATCCCAATATTGCTGACAATCCAGTTAATATTTAACGTACTCCCTAAAGTTGCGGTACTCGGTAAGGGATTAGTGGGAGCAAAACTAACTGTTAAATCTGACTCAATGACATTACTAACCGTAATCGTGAAAGTTTTTCTATAAGTCAAATTGCCATTATCCTGGGTTTGAACTTCAATTACATGAGTAGGGTTAGTTTCAAAGTCTAATAATGCACCATTGGCAACTATTAACTGATTTCCTTGAATTGCAAACCGTCCCCCAGCGTTATTGAGTTGATTATTCTCATTTTGGGTGAAGGTATAAATAAAGTTGCCACCGTCAGGGTCAATGGTGCTAAAACTCCCGATGAAACTACCATTGGCGCGATTTTCTGCAACTGTATTTCCACTTAAGTTAATGTTACTTGGTGCTTCATTAACATTGGTGACATTAATAGTTAAGGTTTTATCAATACTTAACCCTTCTTGGTCTTGGCTACGAACATTAATTTTATAGCCGTTGGTGGGACGGGTTTCATAGTCGAGAACTGCACCAGCAGCAACCCGAATCTCATTACCATTAACTAAGATAAACCTGGGGTCACTCCCTGATAATAACTCGTAGGTATGGGTATCATCTACATCTAAGTCTGTGGTACTCAAACTTCCTACCAGCGTCCCCGGTGGGCTATTTTCGGGGATATTGGTCTGACTGAGTTCAATATTTATCGGTGGTGAATTGGTAACTTCTGACTGTCCATAAATGAAAATTTCATTTAACCCGCCACCACTACCATAGAAGGATAATACCTCAAACCGCACATAGCGAGCTACAACATTATTAATCCCAAAGGTTTCAATGGGGATATTATTCCCAGTGTTGTAGACGTTATCTAAAGTATCGCTTAAAACTGGGGTAAAGGTGATATTATCACTAGATACACTGATGCGGAAATCCTTTGTACCCCGGTCGTTAAATCCTCGGTTATGGGTGTTTTGCAGGTCGATGCGATTAATGATAAAATCTGCACCCAAGTCTACAGTAAAGAAGTCGGTTGTATTGTTGCGAGTTAGCCAGAAAGACCAGTCTCCACCTGTTCCAGTATCATTAAGACGACCATCTGTAACGTTATCAAAGGGGAAGGTTTCTGAACCAACATTATAGAACCCGCTACCAGTAGCGAGTTTATCTAATGATAATAAAGGTGGTGTAACTGTCAGTTTAACTGTGGCGGTGTCTGTTCCCCCTTGTCCATCACTGATAGTATAGGTAAAGCTATCCTCACCTAAATTTGTGGCGGTGTAAGTTAAACTGCCATCAGGGTTTTGTGTAACTATGCCTTTAGTTGGTTGCGTAAAGCCAATGATATTTAAGGGGTTGCCATTAAAATCAAAGTCATTAGCTAAAATACTGTTGAGATTGAAAGGAATTTTTAACCGTGCAGTAAATTCATCGTTTCTGGCAATGGGTACAGTATTATTTTCTAGGTCGAAGGTCACACTTCTGGGGGTGACTAACTCCAAGGTGTAAGATAAGGGGTTAGTGCTGTTACCATCCAATAAGAGAATATATTCTGCTGTTGTGGGGAATATTAACTCAAAATCACTATGAATGCCATTAATATTGTTTAAAGCGGCATTATCCAGCCCATAAACCGCCCAATATGCACTACTGCTAGCATTAGCATTGAAATTAAAATAAAGTCGCTGTCCAGCCGTGGCGTTGAAACGATAGAATTTGATATCTGTTCCCTGAGTCAGAGTGTCAGAAAGTGGGGTATCTAAATTGATAGGGGTAGCGGTGGCTGGGTCTAATAGTCTAAAACTGTAGGTAGCTGTATTATCACCACTGGGGTCAATCACTAAGCGATAAGTACCGCTTTCTGCTAAGGTGAGAGCAAATTGGTCATCGTTGAGTCTAGTGTTGAACAGTTCAATGTTATGAGGACTGAGTAACCGAGCGAAAACACTAGAGTTAGTTGTAGATAAATCATCAAAAATTAGGCGTTGTCCTACTGCACCTGTAAAAGTATATATCTGCCGATCGCCTGGTTTGGCAATTGTACCCTCAATTTTATTCCCAAGAGCGATCGCGGTGGTAGTGGTTTCCGGCTGAACAATTTGCAGGTTAAAACTTAACGCTGTATCAGTGTTACTATCAATTTCTAAGAGGTAATCGCCGTTTTTAGGTAAAATTACCTCAAAATCTGCGTTTAGTTGAGCATTACCAATTACCTGACCATCTAAACCGTATACTCTCCAATCAGCACTACCACTATTATTAGCTAGGGAATTAAAATACAGTCTCTGTCCACCAGTCCCACTAAAGCGGTAGTATTTAATTTCCCGACTGTTGAGATTTCCTGTAATACTTTTGACTGGTTGATCCAGTAGGATAACATTCTGATTGCTGGCGATGATGGGGTCTAAAATACGGAAACTGTAGGTAGCTCTATTATCGCCACTGGGGTCGATAATTAATTGATAAGTACCGGCTTCTGCTAAAGTAAATGGTGATTGGTCATCATTTAGTCCTCTGCTGAATACTTCGATGTTGCTAGGACTGAGTAACCGGGCGGAAACGTTACTATTAGTTGTAGACAAACCATCAAAAATTAGGCGTTGTCCTACTGTCCCTGTAAAAGTATATATCTGGCGATCGCCTGCGTTGACAATCGCACCATCAATTTTATTCCCAATGGCGATCGCTGTGGTGGTGGTTTTTGGTTGAACAATTTCAACGTTAAAGTTTAAGGCTGTATCCAGACTACTATCTATCTGTAAAATGTAGTCGCCTGTTTTCGGTAATATTACCTGAAAATCGGTACTGAGTTGAGCATTACCAATTACCTCACCATCTAAACCATATACTCGCCAATTAGCACTACCGCTATTATTAGCTAGGGAATTAAAGAAAAGTATTTGTCCACCAGTGCCATTAAAACGGTAATATTTAGTTTCCCGACCTGGGAGACTTCCTGATAGGCTTTTTACTGGTTGATCCAGTAGAATAACATTCTGATTGCTTGCGGCTAATGGGTCTAAAATACGGAAACTATAACTACCTGAACTATTAGTATTTGACCCTCTGATTCGTAAGGTATAGTTTCCAGAACTGGGTAAAACAATAATACCGCGATCGCCTACAGTAGATTGACTGGTAAATATTGCCTGTCCTTGGCTAGAACCATAGTACAAATCTGCAACAATATTACTACCACTCAACCCATCAAAGTAAAATAACTGTCCAGCCGCAGCACTCAAGGTATATTCTACCTGTTGACCAACAGTAATAGCTCCAGTCTGCACTATTCCAAACCCAGACTGCACAACAGAGGGGTTATTTTGGGCTGTTACTTGAAAACTATAAGTTATATTACCACTGGAATTTTCACCATCCAGAACTAACCAATAATTACCTGTTTCTGGGAGAACTAGAGTAAAGTCATTGAGATAATTAATAGAGGTTAGTATCTTCTGGCTACTACCATACACTGTCCAAGTGACATTACTATTACTAACATTCAGGCGATCAAAAGATAATTGTTGTCCAGCAGTACCACTAAAGCGATAAATTTTAGTAGCCAAACCAGATTCTATACTACCTGTAATTGGATTGGCAGTATTAAACTGAAGTAATTCGGTGTGAACTGCTAAATCTAATAGTTGAAATTTATAATCGCCAACGGTTTGACTACCGCTACTAATAATCAGTTGATAGATGCCTTGTTCACTCAGTATGATAGGCATCAAATCATTACGTACACTTTGGTTGAAAATAGTATTTTGACTAGGACTGACTAAGCGGACATTGATACCAGTAGGCGAATTAAACAGACTGTCAAAAACTAACTGTTGTCCGATGCTTCCCGTAAAGGTGTAAATTTGTTGTTCTGCTGGTGTTAATAGTTTCCCTTCTACAACATTACCGATAATTAAATCTTGGCTATTAGTCGTGATTGTCGATACTCTAAAACTATAATTATTGTTATCAATTGCAGAACTACCATCCAGCACTAACCAATAGTCACCATTTTCGGGGATAACAAACCTAAAGTCAGTGAAAGAATCAGCATCAGCTAATACTCTCTGACTACTGCCGTACACTCTCCAGTTAACATTACTATTGCTGCTATTTAGGTAGTCAAAAAATAATTGTTGTCCTGCATTTCCACTAAAACGATAGATTTTTCTAGTTAATCTGGAGTTGAG
>NZ_CAWMSA010000044.1:174548-222536 GCF_963870205.1 Anabaena sp. CA = ATCC 33047
AATACCAGTCGGCGAATTAAACAGACTGTCAAAAACTAACTGTTGTCCGACACTTCCCGTAAAGGTGTAAATTTGTTGTTGTGCTGGTGTTAATAATTTCCCTTCTACCACCTCACCAACTATTAAATCTTGGCTAGTAGTCGTGATTGTCGAGACTCTAAAACTATAATTATTGTTATCAATTGCAGAACTACCATCCAGCACTAACCAATAGTCACCATTTTCGGGGATAACAAACTTAAAGTCAGCAAAAGAATCAGCATCAGCTAATACCCTCTGACTACTGCCGTACACTCTCCAGTTAACATTACTATTACTGCTATTCAGATAATCAAAAAATAATTGTTGTCCTGCATTTCCACTAAAACGATAGATTTTTCTAGTTAATCTGGAGTTGAGTGTACCTGTAATCGGATTAGCAGTATTAAACTGGAGTGGTTCAGTATTGACTGCTAAATCTAATAGTTGAAATTTATAATCGCCAACGGTTTGACTACCGCTACTAATAATTAGTTGATAGATGCCTTGTTCACTCAGTATGATAGGCAGCAAATCATTACGTACACTTTGATTAAAAATCGTATTTTGACTAGGACTAACCAAGCGGACATTGATACCAGTAGGCGAATTAAACAGACTGTCAAAAACTAACTGTTGTCCGATGCTTCCTGTAAAGGTGTAAATTTGCTGTTCTGCTGGTGTTAATAGTTTACCTTCGACAACATTACCGATAATTAAATCTTGGGTAGTAGTCGTGATTGTTGAGACTCTAAAACTATAATTGATGTCACTAGCTGGACTGCCATCCAAAATTAACCAATAGTCACCCGTTTCGGGGATAACAAGCCTAAAATCAGTCAAAGAATCAGAGTAAGTCAGTACCTTTTGACTACTGCCATAAACTGACCAACGTACACTAGAATTACTAATATTGATTTGATCAAAGAATAATTCTTGTCCAGTAGTACCACTAAAACGATAGATTTTTGCTGCCACTCCTAAGCTGAGTGTGCCTGTAATGGGATTGGTAGTATTAAACTGGAGTGATTCGGTATGTACTGCTAAATCTAACAACCGAAATTTATAATCCCCAACAGCTTGGTTAGTGCTACTAAAGATTAGTTGATAGCTGCCTTGTTCGCTGAGTATGATGGGAATCAGTCCGTTAAAAGATTGATAGTCGTTGTTTGCACTTTGGTTAAAAATAACATTTTGGGTGGGACTAACTAAGCGGACATTGATTCCAGAAACGGAATTGAACAAACTATCAAATATTAATTTTTGTCCGATGCTTCCCTCGAAGGTATAAACCTTTTGTTCTCCTGGTGTAACTAGCAAGCTTTCTACAGAATTACCCAGAGTTAAGGGAATTGAATTAGCTGGTGGGAGAACAACAGGCGCGTCATTAACTACATTATTAACAGTGAAAGTATAGGGTGTGCTATTGTTGGTATTACCGATGACAGCTAGTACATAGTCGCCTGTACTGGGTAAGAGTGTCTGAAAATTTTGGTTAACTCCTATCGATGCGATGACAGCGTTATCAGATCCATACAGTATCCAAGTACCACTTGTAGAGACGTTGGTGGCAGAATCCAACAGTAAACGCTGTCCAGCACTGCCACTGATAGAATATAAATCTATTTCTTTGCCGTGATTGAAGGTATCAGATTTTGTTTGTCCTAGTGTGATGGGATTTTGGGAGGCGATCGCACCCACATCTAGTAATCTAAAACTATAGCTGCCTGTATTCTCACCACTCGGATCTAATACGATGCTATAAGTTCCCGTTTCGGTAAAGGTGATAGGCTGAGAATCTGCGTTAACTACAATATCAAACAGTTCTACATTTGTCGGACTCAATAAACTGGCACGAATGCTATTATTAGATGTAGCTAACCCATCAAAAATTAACCGTTGTCCAGTAGTCCCACTAAAGGTAAAAACTTGTCTTTCTCCAGGTTCGGCAATTGTTCCTGTTAATGTTCGACCTAACAGAAAATCATTAGTTAAACTCGTCATTCCTACCAGTTGGCTGTTTATCTCTCCTCCGGTAAGGGCATCTTGATTTAAGGCAGTTTGCTGGTTATTCCCCTCATCAAAAATTAAGCTTGTTACTTCATAACTATTGATTTGTGCGGATGTAAGCGGTTGGTAATCAGTAGCACCGTTGACTTGTGAAGTGGGAAATAAAATTGTATCAGTCTGCTGCTCTTGTGAAGGAGAACTAATACCAAACTGGGAATCATTGGAGTTATCGTTGAAGCTACTGTTTTCCGCTAACATCTCTGCTTGTGATTAAAATAAATTCTTAACGTTAAATTAAGGCAACACAAATTTTTGTAACTATAAAGTTACATTTACTCAAAGAAAATATTAGTCCAAGATTAATCCACTTATTAGCCAGCAAATACGCCAAATATTGGGTTTGTTTCTTAAATCTTGGCAATCAGCAATTACTCACGCAACTGATGCACTGCTGCTAACTAACTGTTCACACCTTGGCTCATAATGTTATTCAATAACCCTGATGAATAAAATTCAGTAGCCTTCTTCTTACTTGTAGTTTCATATACATTTTATTTCACTAAATAAAATACGTATTGTTAATTTCTTTATTCGTTCCTGATTCTACACGAAATTTAGATTTTAGTTCATTAATATTACTTAAAATTTCCCTGACGATAGTATACCTATCAGGTTGCTGCAATAGGCATAGTTACAGGATAATTGGCTATTTGCTGTATCAGGTTAATTGCTGCTGAAAAAGCATTAACAATGCTAATAACGCTTTCTCATAGCTTTGAGCAGAGAAAAATCGAAATGTTGAGATGTTAAAGTATCATTAATAGCACCAGAAATTTAATTCATTAAAGCAATTACTGTTAGAAAACCAAAGGTCATATCATGTCCATTAGAACAGTTATTATATCTGTGAGGGCTAGGGAACTCTTAACAGGGAACAGGTATCTTTATTCCCAATCGACAGACAAATGCTGATATGATTCAGGCAATTTTTATGATCGTTTTGTAGGTACTTCATCAGAGTTGAATTGCTTATAAAGAGGAGATGTTTCGCATCTGAGGCACCCTACTAATGGACAATTTCTAGACTAAACGGTTTAGTTTTATAAAAAGGTGAAGGGTAATCTTCCGTCTTGGGTGAGTCAAAACCCCAATTCTAGACTAAACGGTTTAGTTTTTAAATGCAGTTTTCCGACTGATAGATATCATATCCGGTTGATTACTGATAATTAACTGAAGATGCAGACTTTTCTCTGACTCCGTTCCCTCACCAAAAAACCTACATCATAAGCGTTGAGCTAGATGTAGGTAGATTGAATATGTTTGTTAACTACAGATTAGAATTGGACAATGTGCGATAGCCATACCCTAGGTGAGAGTCTTTTTGAATCTGTTGTTTAATACTATCGAGATCAAGAAAAGAGTCCGCAACATCTATTAAACAGTCATTAGTCATCGTTCGCAGACTAACAACTTCCACTCGCACGCCTGTACTGGTGACAGCATTGACAGCATAGGCTAAATCTCCATCCCCACTCACTAAAACGGCTGTATCGTAGTAGGGAGCTAAGGTGATCATATCTACAGCAATTTCTACATTCAAACTCGGTTTTTTGGTATTATCTGTTGGCTGTACGTCTTTTGTAACTACACGATAGCCATTACGACGCATCCAAAATAAAAAGCCTTGTTGCTTATCATTGTTACGTGAACGAGTGGCAGTCTGGCGTGATATATCAATCCCAGTGTAGAAAAAAGCACGTAATAACCGTGAACCAGAAGTTAAACGACAGAGTAATTTAAGATAGTCAATTTCAATGCCTAGTTGCAAAGCAGCATGAAAGAGATTAGCACCATCGATGAAAATAGCAACTCGACCACGATTTAAGTCATTAGTAACAGCATAATCAGCCCTTGGTTGTCGCTGTCTGGAAGATTCATTGTGGTTGCTGTTTTTTATCTGAATTTTACCTGGCGAATGAGGTTCTTCAGCAAGCGGTCTATAAGAATTGTTTACTTTGGTAAAACCAGTGTTAGTCATTGATTCCTCTGGATTTTAAATTTGGCAAGGCTGTTGGCACTATTGGCAATAGAGCGTCTATACTGATTGATCAGCACAGCAAAAAATGATTTGCAGTCACTTGACACCAACACTCTCAAATCCTGTTCACTGCTTAGATTTCAAAGTTTCATGACTCAGAGTCATTCACACACCAAATTAGATAGTTAGTATTCTTGGAGATTCCTGAAACAGCCTCAGAATCGACGCTGTTCATCAACCATCCAAAATTGGTGTAACTCTTGTCAAAACAAGTTTTACCAGATATCCCCTCTGTTGATATGCTGCCCTTTTTATCCCACTACAGCACATTAACTTGACCCAAGGGGTAAGCAACTGGGCGAAAACAACTTGCTGTCATGGTCAGCCTCGGCAAAAGCCATTGGCATCTTATTCTTATTGTACCTCTGTCTTTAAGAAGCCTTACATTAAGCTAATATTTATATCTTGACTTAACAAGATTCGTGAAACATAGCTATGGTAAAGATTTGATTACAAAGAATTATATTTATTTTGTTTTAAGAATCAGTAAATCTTTACATTTCTGGGTTGCTATGAGTATATATTGGTGTTTGTAGGCATTAAGGAGATTTTTGAGGAAAAATTCTGTAGGTATGTGAGGTTTATGTCAGGATTTGCGCGTTTTTGTTGGAGAAATTAGCCGTAACTTATCATAATATGGCGGTGCGTTGCGCTTTGCTTGAACGCACCCGACAATTTAAGGTTTACTATAGCATTATGCTGGATGTAAATATTAGTTACTAAATTGGGAAATTTATCCAGCAGCTAACTTTGATATTGCAAGCGATCGCCCTCAGCAATCTGATACTATTACTTATAATCAAACAACAGATTTTACTCCCAAGATAACCGTAATTAATCATTATTTGTACGACTGATACTAATCAACTTAACCGAAGAGTGTTTCTTTAGATGGAGGGAATAAACGTGATTAACCAGCTAAATTTATCTTTAGATTAGTCCACAATTAAATGTCTTTGATAATCTCCTCTGAGGTGTCCGACTCGGAGGTTATTTTTTGTTATTTGTTGTAAACATTTATATATTTTTAAAAAAAGACCCCCGGTAATGAGCCGAGGGATTCTGCAAGTCGGTATTGTCGCACAAAGACATTCGCGAATTCCACAATAACAACCATCACATTAGAGAATGTGCCAATTTGCCAAAAGGTGGGGACTGGGTATTGGAAGGGACTGGGGACTGGGTATTGGGGACTGGGTAAAAGTTATTCTTCCCCTGCTTCCCCTGCTTCCTCATCTCTCTGGGTAGATATTCAACCATCAACCCGCCAGCAAGTTTAAAATTGAAAGTAAAGAAATGTTGCTGGGCTTAGGGGAATGAAACGCATCGTTTTAATTGCTGGGTTTGAATCGTTTAACGCTGACTTGTACAGGAAAGCTGCTTGCTTGGCTAAATCTCGCTGTGGTGATTTGGATATTCGAGTATTTAGCGATCGCGATATTATAAGTATTCGCCCAGAAGTAGAAGCAGCACTACAAGGCGCGGATGTGTTTTTTGGTAGTCTACTATTTGATTATGACCAAGTTTTGTGGCTGCGCGATCGCATCGCCCAAATACCCATCCGCCTAGTCTTCGAGTCAGCCTTAGAATTGATGAGTCTAACCAAACTCGGTGCATTCGCCATTGGCGACAAACCCAAAGGAATGCCCAAACCCGTTAAATTCATCCTCGACAAATTCAGCAACGGACGGGAAGAAGACAAACTTGCCGGCTATATTAGTTTCTTAAAAATCGGCCCCAAACTCTTGAAATTCGTGCCAGTGCAGAAAGTCCAAGACTTACGCAACTGGTTAATTATCTACGGTTACTGGAACGCCGGCGGCACAGAAAACGTTGCCGCATTATTCTGGACACTAGGAGAAAAATACCTAAGCTTAAAAGTCGGTGACATCCCCCCACCCATCGAAACCCCCAACATGGGTTTACTACATCCCGACTATCAAGGTTTTTTTACATCCCCCACAGCATACCTAGAATGGTATCACCAGCAGCGCATAGAAAAACATCCCCAGTCCCCAGTCCCCAGTCCCCAGTCCCCAGTCGCCGCCATTCTCCTCTACCGTAAACACGTCATCACCAAACAACCCTACATTCCCCAACTAATTCGCCGTTTTGAAGAAGCGGGTTTGATACCTTTACCCATATTTATCAACGGTGTAGAAGGTCACGTAGCGGTAAGAGACTGGATGACAACCGACTACGAACTGCAACAACGACAACAAGGTAAGATTGAAACCCCCTCACTTTCACCAGAAGCCGTGAAAGTTGATACAATTGTTTCTACAATTGGCTTTCCCCTTGTCGGGGGGCCAGCCGGTTCAATGGAAGCAGGTCGTCAGATAGAAGTCGCCAAGCGCATCCTCACCGCTAAAAATATCCCCTACATCGTCGCCGCACCTCTATTAATTCAAGACATCCACTCTTGGACTCGTCAAGGTGTGGGTGGTTTGCAAAGTGTGGTATTGTACGCCTTACCAGAATTAGACGGTGCCATTGATACTGTTCCCCTCGGCGGTTTAGTGGGTGAAGATATTTATTTAGTTCCTGAAAGAGTGCAGCGTCTGATTGGCAGAGTGAAAAACTGGGTAGAGTTGCGTCAAAAACCACCCGCAGACCGGAAAATTGCCATTATTTTATATGGGTTTCCTCCTGGTTATGGTGCAGTAGGTACGGCGGCATTATTAAACGTTCCCCGCAGTTTAATTAAACTACTCCACGCCCTCAAAGACCAAGGTTACAACGTCGGCGAAATTCCAGAAGATGGCGAAGAATTAATACGTCAGGTAAAAGCAATTGATGAAGAAATGGAGAGATGGGAATTAAATAAGCCTTTCCCCTCCTCAGCTACTACTGTCAACGCCCGTAAACTAGAAAAATGGTTGGGATATCTCCGCACATCTCGCATTGAAAAACAATGGAAATCTCTGACAGGAAGCGGAATAAAAACCTATGGTGAGGAATTACATATTGGTGGTGTGCAGTTAGGAAATGTTTGGATAGGTGTACAGCCACCTTTGGGAATACAAGGCGACCCCATGCGGTTAATGTTTGAACGAGATTTAACACCCCATCCTCAATACGCGGCTTTTTATAAATGGTTGCAAAATGAACTTCAAGCCGATGCAGTAGTTCACTTTGGGATGCACGGCACTGTAGAATGGTTGCCGGGTTCACCTTTAGGAAATACGGGTTATTCTTGGTCTGATATTCTGTTAGGAGATTTGCCGAATCTCTATATATATGCTGCTAATAATCCTTCAGAATCAATTTTAGCGAAACGTCGCGGTTATGGGGTGTTAATTTCTCACAATGTCCCGCCTTATGGTCGGGCTGGTTTATATAAGGAATTGGTAGCATTACGAGATTTAATTTCTGAATATCGCGAAGACCCGCAAAAGAATTATGTCCTCAAGGAAGGGATTTGTAAAAAGATTGTTGATACTGGTTTAGATGTGGATTGCCCATTTGCAGATGCGAAAAAATTGGGTATTCCGTTTACGCCAGAAAATATCAAAATGTTTAGTGGTCATGCTTTTGATGATTATTTGGTGAAGTTATATGAGTATTTACAAGTTTTAGAAACTCGGCTGTTTTCTTCTGGTTTGCATATATTAGGTGAACCACCAAATGAAGAAGAATTAGCAGCTTATCTCGAAGCTTATTTTGGTAGTGAACAGCCAAGAAACCCAGAGGAAGAACAGCAAATCAAAGATTTGTTACTACAAACTACAGATGAATTAACTAATTTATTACGGGGATTAAATGGGGAATTTATCCCACCTGCGCCGGGTGGTGATTTATTACGAGATGGTGCGGGTGTGTTACCCACAGGTAGAAATATTCATGCTTTAGACCCCTATAGAATGCCTTCTCCTGCTGCTTATGAACGGGGACGAGAAATAGCTCAAAAAATTATCAGTCAGCATTTACAAGAACATGGTAAATATCCCGAAACGGTAGCAGTTTTATTATGGGGATTAGACGCGATTAAAACTAAGGGTGAATCGCTAGGGATTCTGTTAGAATTGGTGGGTGCTGCACCTGTGAAGGAAGGAACAGGGCGCATTGTGCGTTATGAGTTGAAACCCTTAGCAGAAGTAGGACACCCGCGCATTGATGTGTTAGGCAATTTATCAGGAATCTTCCGCGATAGTTTTGTGAATATCATCGAATTATTAGATGATTTATTCCAAAGGGCGGCGGATGCTGATGAACCAGAAGCACAGAATTTTATTAGGAAACACGCCTTAGCTTTAAAGGCGCAAGGTGTGGAAAATACTTCAGCGAGATTGTTTTCTAACCCGGCTGGTGATTTTGGTTCTTTGGTAAATGATCAAGTTGTTGATAGTAACTGGGAAAATGGCGATGAGTTAGGTGAAACTTGGCAAAGTCGCAATGTGTTTAGTTATGGTAGAAAAGATAAAGGCCAAGCTAGACCAGAAGTTTTAAATCAGTTACTCAAGACTAGCGATCGCATCGTTCAAGAAATCGACTCTGTAGAATATGGTTTAACCGATATTCAGGAATATTACGCCAACACAGGCGGATTGAAAAAAGCCGCCGAACAACAAAGCGGTAAGAAAGTCACCGCCAGTTTTGTCGAAAGTTTCTCTAAAGACACCACACCCCGCAACTTAGATGATTTACTCAGAATGGAATACCGCACCAAATTATTAAATCCCAAATGGGCGGAAGCAATGGCTAATCAAGGTTCAGGTGGTGCTTTTGAGATTTCCCAACGGATGACAGCCTTAATTGGTTGGGGTGGTACTGCTGATTTTAAAGATGATTGGGTATACAATCAAGCCGCAGACACCTATGCTTTAGATCCTGAAATGGCGGAGAAATTACGCAAAGCTAACCCCGAAGCGTTTCGTAATATCGTCAGCAGAATGTTAGAAGCACATGGGCGCGGTTTATGGCAAGCTGATACAGATAAGTTAGATAAGTTGCGTCAATTATATGAGTTGACAGATGAACAATTGGAAGGTGTGACAGTTTAGAAAATATCAATCAATTGACTGATTATCTCCCTCGCCCACTCGATAGCTTCCTCTGGCGTAGAGACTTTCCCCTCAGCTTGCGCCACAGCTATCTCTGTCAGTAGTTTACCTACTACTGGCGATGCTGGGATATTTAATGCTATCATTAGATTTTTACCACTTACTAGCTGAGTGGGATGAGCGACCAGATCATCAGGGTTAAGGTAGCGGCTGATCAATGGTGCGTATACCCTCAATGGATTGGTGCCAGAAATCGGCTCTACCAGATTATCGTTTACTAAGGCTAGCACAATTGTAGCCGGCAATACAATTCCTGCCTCTTGGAATAAAAAATACTGTTCTCGCAAGGTATGAGCTAACTTTAGCTGAGGGGATAGTCTAAGAGCAGTGATAACAGCGCGAATTTCAGCGCGGCTATAGGTGAGTTCCTGTAGTTCAATTTCTGCAACGCTGGGATTGGGATGGACAAGACAAGCGAGTTTGGCAATACTTAACCATGTAGTTTTGACTGTATCACGGACTGATTGTTGCAGTTCTCTATCTAGTTGTGCATAGTGTTGTGCAAGTATGCTAGCAACTTGATCGACTGCTGCTAATTTACGAAAACTTTCAGGAGTGGCGTGTTTAAAGAATGCAGTCAGTAAGCCATCTTCAGCCGCTTGAGTTATCCCAGGTGTACCTTGAGAATTGGCTAGTAAATAACCAATTTCTACTCTCACTCTTTCGGCGGCAACTTGGGATATCTGCGAAGCTAAAGCACGGATAGTATTTTGGGTGTTGGTTTCAATGATAAATCCTAGTTGAGCAGCTTGGCGATAGGCACGTAATAGGCGTAGCGGGTCGTCTTGTAAATTGCTGGGTGATATCATGCGTAATAGACCTAACTGTAAATCATCACAGCCATGTAGGGGGTCGATGATTTCTTGGCTGTGGGGATTGTAGGCGATCGCATTAATGGTATAATCTCTCCTATATAAGTCAGTCTCTAAACTCTCGCCTTCCTGTTGGGCAAAGTCAGCCGTAGCATCAGGAAACACCACCCGCGCAATTCGTCTTTCTGAGTCGAGTAACACAAAACCAGCTTTGTAACGTTGGGCGATCGCTCTAGCTACCTGAACCGCATCCGATGGGATCACAAAATCAAGATCCCAATACTCACGGGTTCTACCTAAAATCCCATCCCGCACCGCACCACCTACCATGTAAGCTGGTTGTGGCAAGCATTCCAGACTAAAAGGCCAATTTTCCGGGGCTAGGGTAGAAGGAACTGAGTCAAACATTGTAATAAAAATCAACCCAGCAACAGGTGAATAATCATTGGGCTTAAGCTAGATTAACAATAAATGCCCTGGAGTTGGTTCTATTATGTGTATTTGTGTCAACTGCCACTATGTAGATCGCTGTGTGACTTATCATGCAGTAGAAACACAGCACCAACAACCCCACCTCACCGAAAACCCAACTTTTGATCCCAACGAACCCTCCATTAACGTTAACATCCGCACAAAGGAAGATACAATTGAAATGGAATGGGATGTTGTTGGTTGTCTCAGTTTTAAACCAGAAATGGGCAAATGGTCAAAGTTACGCCCAGGCGAATTAGTCCCCACTTGAGATTAATTTCAATAGTCAATCATTGTGTAGAGACGTTGCATGCAACGTCTCTACAAGTCATCGATGCACAGGGCATTGAATAAAAATTCAACCTCATCCCCCTCATCCCCCCAAAGACACCAACCCCTTTGATTCCTGTGCCAGTGTACTGTGTAAACCTGCCAATAATTCCTTTGTGGTGTAGGGTTTAGCAATAAATTGTTTGACTACAGGAGATTTCACGAGTTTATGAGTGGGGACAAAACCACTCACAGCGATAATTTTGATATGAGAATTCATTTTTTGCAAAGCGCGAATGGTGCTAGCACCATCCATCGATGGCATGATCATATCCATTAACACCACACTGATTTTATCCCGATGTTGGGCATAAAGTGCGATCGCCTCCACCCCATCCCTCGCCGTCAGCACTTGGTAATTATAAGTTTCTAAAGCAATTTTCGTAGTTTCCAAAATTTCCGCTTCGTCATCCACTACTAAAACTAATTCTCCACTACCTTTGAGTAGTTGCAAGTCTTCATCCTGGGAAGTCGCCATTGTCTCGACGGCTGGCAAAAATATCTTAAATTCCGTTCCCTTACCTACCTCACTGTAGACTTTCACAAAACCATTATGACTTTTAATAATGCCTTGTACCGTAGAAAGACCTAAACCCGTACCTTTACCTACATCTTTCGTAGTGAAAAACGGCTCAAATATTCTATCAACGATTTCCGGTTCCATACCCATGCCTGTATCTGCTATGGAAATCACAATGTAAGGGCCAACACAAGCATCCAAATTCATTCGGGCATAGTGTTGATCAATCAAAAGATTTTGAGCAGATAAACTGAGTCTACCACCTTCTGGCATGGCATCACGAGCATTGACAACTAGGTTCATCAGTACCTGATGCAGATTGGTGGCATCACCGATGACAGTCCACAGGTTAGGCGGGATATTTGTAGATAATTCTATGGTTTTGGGAAATGTTTCTTGAACAATTTGTTGAATTTCGGAACACAAGTAATTAACTTGTACAATCGTCCGTTTGCCTTCCACGCCACGGGTAAAATGCAATACTTGTTTCACCAAAGCCGCCCCACGTTTAGAGTTAGACTCGATAGTTTTCAACATTTGTTGACTGCGGTCATCAACGTGGGGTAGTTTGAGTTGTAATAGTTGCGCTGATGCTAGAATCGGAGTCAGGATATTGTTGAGGTCATGGGCAATACCGCTAGCGAGTGTGCCGACACTTTCTAGGCGTTGCGCCCGTAAAAACTGACGTTCTAGTTGTTTTTTGTCGGTAATATCGGTGTTAACTGTTAATATAGATTGTGGTTGTCCATTGCGATCGCGCATAATTGTCCATCGGCTAGCAACAATAATTTTTTTGCCTTGTCGGGTAACTTGATGTAATTCACCCTGCCAGGAATCACCATCAGCTAAACTAGCGGTGACATTTTGCAGTTGAGACAAATTGTCTGGTTGATATAGCAACCGACGCACACTTTGCCCCATCGCTTCTTGAGTCTGCCATCCATAGAGATTTTCCGCGCCTTTGTTCCAGAAACAGATGCGATCGCTCATGTCTTTAACTAAAATGGCATCTGTGGTAATATCCAACAAAGCCGCTTGTTCTCGCAGTTTTTCCTCTACACGAGTACGTTCTAAAATCTCTGCGGCTAAACGCTGATTCTGCACTTGCAATGTTTTCGTCAAATTACGCAGTTGCAGATGCAGTTGAATCCGCGCTAAAACTTCTTCATGTTGCAGTGGTTTTGTGATATAATCCACAGCACCAATATTTAAGCCCTTGACCTTATCTAAGGTTTCCGAAAGGGCAGTCATGAAAATCACCGGAATTTCTGTTGTTAATTCGTTGCTTTTCAAGCGGCGACAAGTTTCAAAGCCGTCTATACCCGGCATGAGGATATCTAAAAGAATCAAGTCAGGTGGCGCATATTCAGCCCTAGCGATCGCACTTTCCCCATCTTCAGCTACTAACACTGTATAACCGGCATTCGCCAAAAAATCAAACAGCATTTCTAAATTCGTGGGAGTGTCATCCACAATCAAAATGACACCTTGAACAACAGAATTAATAGTCATAGTATCTTAAAAAAAATTTAATATTGTTTGAGAAAATCTACAAGTTGCTTACCTTTAAAGCTTTTAGCCAATTGACGTAAATGAGTCGCAAACGGGGCAAATTCTGGATTTAACTCCTCTATTTGTCTAGCTTTTTCGGCAATCCCTCTGAGATTTCCCCGCATCGCCAAATCAAGCAAAATCCCCAATTCTGCTGCGGGTGGAACTAGCAATGTTAAATTTTGGCAGGGGTTTGTAGGATTGACAGCTTCTGACGGTAATTGATGCTGCCTACTATCTTGATAAACCCATTTCAAGCCTAAATGAAACTGTAATTTTTCTAAAAGATTAGCTACCTGAATCGGTTTCGGCAGAAAATCATTGCAACCAACTTCACGACTCTGTTGTTGACTAAAATCAAACACACTAGCCGAGATTGCAATCACAATAGTTTGTGCTAAGGTTGGTATCATCCTCAGACGACGAGTAGCTTCAAAGCCATCCACTCCCCCCATAACTAAATCCATAAAAATCACATCAGGCTGAAATTCACAGGCTTTATCAATACCATCCAACCCATCTGTCGCTTCCATTACCTCAAAACCCAAAGGCTCTAGCAAATTCACCAAAACAGAACGATTTGCCCAATTATCATCTACAACCAAAACTTTGCGTCTAGAGCCAACAAAACTGACGATATTTTGTTCATCAACTCTCTTAACATCAGTAGGCGAGATAATTTCTGGTAAGTCTAAGTCTAACCAAAAAATGCTTCCTTCACCTAAATTACTTTTAACTTGAATTTCCCCGCCCATCATCTCCACTAATTGACGGCTAATTGCCAAACCTAACCCTGTTCCTTCCGTTTTCAGATTATTATCACCCACCTGATGAAATGGCAAAAAGATTGCTGATAATTGCTCAGGTGCAATCCCAATACCTGTATCTTCTACATAAAATCTAATTTTAGGAATAGAATACTCAGCCGCATTTTCCCCAGCTACCAGTTGCCAATCACCAGCACCTGTGACATAACCCACCTTGAAAAATACATAACCTTGTTTGGTAAATTTAATCGCATTACTCAATAAATTAATTAAAACTTGCCGTAACCGTTTTTCATCAGCGTAAACAATGCGCGGTAATAAAGATACTGATTGATATAATAACGTTATACCTTTTTGTTCCGCACGCACACGGCACATCTGAACAATACCTTCTAAAAATTGCGAAAAATCAAATTCTTGCGGATAAAGTTCCATTTTTCGCGCTTCTATTTTCGCAATATCTAAAATATCATTAATTAATGTTAATAAATGTTCACCGCATTGGTGAATGATTTCCACGCCATTTTTTTGTTGAGCAGTTAAATTTTTGTCCTTTTGAAAGATTTGCGTGTAACCGAGAATTCCATTCAATGGTGTACGTAATTCATGGCTCATATTAGCCAAAAATTCACTTTTAGCACGGTTAGCGGCGGCGGCTGCTTCTTCTGCTCTTTGGCGTTCTCGAATCTCTGTTTGTAACAGCAAATTTTTCTCTTGTAACTCTAGAGTTCGCTGATTGACTTTTGTTGCGAGTGTGCGATTATATTCTTCTAAATCATGATAAAGACGAGCATTTTCAATGGAGATTGCAGCTTGACAAGACAAAATTTGCAACAATTCTACTCGCTCAGATGTAAAGGCTCCAGAAATCAAGTTATTTTCTAAATATAAAATGCCAATCAGTTTCCCTTGATTGACAATTGGCGTACATAGCAGAGATTTTACTTGATGCTGGATAATATAGCTATCTGTGGTGAACATTCCTTCACAACTGGCATCATTAAGTACAATACTCTCCTGAGTGCGACAGACATAATTAATTACAGATAGGGGCAGATTTTGACTGTGTTCTACAGGGATAGACTGCTGTAAACATATCTGCTCATGTCCGAAACTGCCGGAAGCCTCTATCAACAAATTACCTGCGGTTTCTAAAATTAATAATCCGGTTTCTGCCCCAGCATTTTCTAAGAAAATTTGCATTAATTTAGTCAATAAATTCTCTAAAACAATTTCACCAGAAAGAGCTTGCGAGGCTTTAATAACTGCGGATAAATCAAACATTCCCTGTATCCCTGTAGTCGTCGAGCTAATCGTTTGATTCATCTCTAAGCTTGGCGTGTTTTGCTCCCCTATCCGAGATAAAATATGTGGATATTTTGCGGCTAAATCTTTAACTTTGGCAGTAGCTCCCCAGCGCATATAGCCATAGTAAGCATCAATGAGATAGCTATGAGCAACCTTGTCTCTACCACAATCAAAATAAAACTTGGCAGCCAGTTCATTAGCTAATGCTGCTTCTTGGATATAACCCTGTTGTTTAGCACCTGCGATCGCGCGCTCATAAAACTCCATTGCTTGCCAATATTCACCCAGTAACCGCGCCTTTTCTGCCTCTACAAGCTCATACTTATGCTGAAAATTCATTGGTGCATGACTTGACCATTTTTGCATTTTTTCTTGATTATTGCTCACCCGGCTGAGGATATTTTCTCGTTGTGATGGTGACGCTGATGAATAGATTGCCAGTTGTGCTAAAGAATCATAAAAATGGAATAACGGCACATTCAACCATCCTGTTACACCGTCTAAATAATCTTCGGCTTTCATAGCATTTACGGATGCTTCCGCAAACTTACCAAATAAGTAACAAAGAATTAATTTATTCAGAAATACATAGAAGATTATAGTACGTTCATTTGCGGCAATATGAATTGATAATAATTGTGCCTCATTGTAGACTTCACCGATTAAAAGACAGGGGTTTTCAGCCAAGTCTAATAAATTCAAAACTGCCTGATGAAATACTTGATGCCACTTTAAAGCCGTCTCTTGATGAAGTTGAGCGATCGCCCTACCATATCTAGTCATTTCCTGTTCTAGACTTTTTAACTCTGCACCACTCCAATAACTATATTGACAGCGATTACTAGCTGCATATCCCGTATGTACTAAATTGCCATATTCCCATCCACTAGCATAAGCATCTTCTAATAATGGTAAAGTCTCTCGAATATGATGTTTCCAATGAATCAGGAAAGTTGCCACCTTAAATAAAACTTGACTTCTTAGCTCACAAGCATCTAAAACATCTAATAACTTTAAAGCTAACTGCCCAAATTTATAAGCCGCTTCCACATCTTGTAATAACCCACTAAAAACTACACCATAATCAGCAAAACCGCTAGCGGAAAACAGAGTATTACCATGTTGAATAGATAAATTAACCTCCTGACAAGCCATCATCATAAATAATGTAGGTGCAGATTGATAAGCAGCCGGAACTAAACTGGCTATCAACCGCAAAGCTGCTAATTGCTTTGCATCTGTCATGGTTGGGAGATTAACTAAATCTTCTATACTTTTATCTGCTAAATTTGCGCTTGTTTCTTGAATAGCTTGCTGAATATCTGATGGAGTTGGTGATGCAGTTAGTTTCACTCCCAATATTTCTAACACTTGCAAACCCAGCTTGACAGCTGCCAAAAGTTTTCTTTGGACTTCATAACTTTGAATTCGTAACTCATAAACTTTTACCTTTTCCCAATCATTATCAGCTTCTTGCAGCACCACCTCAACCAATTGTTCCATTTGCTCAAAGTCGCCCATCAGAAATGCTGCTTCTGCTGCTTCTTGATGCAAAGCTAATACTAATTCATATTGCTGCTTCCAGCTAGCGGTTGTTAACAGACTTAAACCTACCTGGAGGTAGCCCATAGCCGCCTCATACGCCGTTGCTGCTTTAGCTTTTTTCCCTGCTATCAGGTTAAGTTCAGCTAGTTGAATTTTTGCAGAATCTAGAGCCAGTAATTCTGTCCCATAATTCAGGTGATTAACTAAATTAAAAATATTTTCACTGCGTTCTTCTAATGTATTATTTTCTAATAGTAATCGACCAATTTGTAGATGAGTTGCTTTTTTGAGAGAATCCGCAATTAAAGAATAAGCTGCTTGTTGAACTCGGTCATGTAAAAACTTGTAACTAATTGTGAAGTTTGCCTCTGGCAGACTATGAAAAACTAAAGGAATTTTGTAAGATTCGTCTATAGGTAAGACTAAACCAGCCTGTAACGATTCCCATAAATCTGCTGCTGTTTCATCCCAAGTTTTTTGATTAACAATACTCAGAATATCTAAAGTAAATTGATTACCAATACAAGCGGCTAATTTTAAAACATTCTGTGTCATTGGTGATAGCTTCTGAATTTGATTCACCATCAGATCAACGACATTATCAGTAATTTCAATATCTTGCAGCAGTTCCATATCCCACTGCCAACAACCAGTCATAAAATTAAATGATAGTAGGTTGTCTTGCTCAAGGGTTTTGAGCAGTTGTGTTAAAAAGAAAGGATTTCCTTGAGTTTTCTGCCATAATAACTCTGCGAGTGCTGCTGAATTTTTTTGCTGAGTATGGAGAGTATCACTAACTAATTGCTGAACATGAAAAATCTGTAACGGCTCCAGAACCAAATTGTTAATAACTACATCAGATTTTTGGATTTCCTGTATAGTCAACATTAACGGATGATCAAGATGAACTTCGTTGTCACGATATGCTCCAATCAGCAATAAATATTTAATCTCTGAATCAGTGCTTAAAAGTTGAATTAACTTGAGAGAAGCAGCATCTGCCCATTGTAAATCATCTAAGAAAATAACTAAGGGATGTTCAGGTTGACAAAATACGGTAATAAATTGTTTAAATACCAGATTAAATCTGTTTTGGGATTCATTTAAACCTAATTTAGCAACAGGTTGCTGATAACCAATAATTTGTTCTACTTCGGGAATTACATCAATAATTACTTGTGCATTTGTACCAATAGCTGCTAAGATTTTGTCTTTCCAAATCTTGATATTTTCAGTATTTTCTGTGAATAATTGTTGAATTAATGCCTGAAAAGCTGGAATAAAAGCCGCATAAGGAATATTTCGCTTTAATTGGTCAAATTTACCCGAAATAAAATAACCATGCTGGGCTAATATAGGCTTATGAACTTCATTGACTAAAGAAGATTTGCCAATACCTGAGTAACCACTAACTAACATAATCTCTGCTGCGCCACGGCTAACACGCTCAAAGGCGTTCATGAGAGTTAAAACTTCTGTTTCACGCCCATACAGTTTTTGTGGAATCAGCATTTGGCTGTATAAATCAGATGTACCAACAACAAAGTTAGCTATTTTTCCAGTTGCTTGTAGTTCTCTGAAACATGCTTCTAAATCAGCTTTTAGCCCCAAAGCATTTTGATATCTCTCCTCAGCAGTTTTAGCTAATAATTTCATGACAATATCAGAAATTGCTGGCGGAATTTCTGGATTAATATCTTTTGGTGATAACGGTGTTTTCGCAATATGACAGTGAACAATTTCTAAGGCATCAGTAGCTATGAATGGCAGTTGTTGCGTGAGCATTTCATAAAAGGTAACACCCAAAGAATAAAAATCAGTGCGATAGTCAATCCCGCGATTCATCCTTCCAGTTTGCTCTGGTGACATATAAGCCAAAGTCCCTTCCAGCCCACTAGGATGACTAACAAGTAAATTTTCTCTCGACAAACAGGATGAAATACTAAAATCTATAATTTTGATGTCGTTGCTTTTGAGATTAACGAGAATATTATCCGGCTTAATATCTTTATGAATAATATGATTTTCATGAATTTGAGCCAGTGTTGCAGCTAGTTGAATAGCAATTTGCAAAAACTGACTGATATCAAATTTTTGACTATTCATGATCTCTTTGAGAGGTTCCCCTTCAAAATCTAGCAAAATTAGCCCCAAAGCATTTTGATAGCTTGCTAACGCCTGGGGTTTAATCACTCCATCTATCTCTAAATGTTGGAGAATTTTATATTCATGTTTTAACTGAGTCAGCTGTTCTATAGTAGGATACTCAGCTTTAAGAGTTTTAATAATTGCTGTTAATTGATGAGCCTGATTAATCGCACGATAAATACAGGTATTCGTACCATCATAAAGAATTTGAGTGAGATTGTAATCGGCAATGTTGATACCCATATTTTTCTGCTTGCTGCTAGGATGATGTTGCTTGGCAGTCAGTTATTTGCTTCTCTATCAATGGTAATAATTTCTGCTGATGTTTAACTATGGGAGTATGATCAATTGTCTACATAGTTTTTAGCTGTTACCTATTTTTTTAATTGAAAATAAAATTACGTAACTAAAATTTAACTAATCTGAAGTGTTTGCTTTTATTCTCAATCAGCAAGGTAGTAACGATGCAACGAGTTGGATAGCGAAGCATGAAACAGAGGCTAGAGCCTATTAGGGAAGGCAAAGCCCAGCATATCTAAGTTTTCTTAGCACAACCCACCCTACTAGGCTGACATAACTAAAATGATTTAAAAAATGGTAGATTGGGGAGCCATCGCCGTGAATGGGTTTCCCGGCTTGAAGCTCATGGCGTTTGACGTAAGGAAACTCAAGACTAATATCCTAGTTGGGTTGCGCTACGCTTCACCCAACCTACATCTAATGCACAAAATTAGCTGTGTCAATCCAATAGGTTCACAAATCAAATTAAATTTCTCTAGTTTTCTCCAACTACATTGCAAGGCTGGCTCGATTATGTGGTTGAATAAATTAATTACAGCAGATTTGGGGTAAATGAGGTACAAATTTTAGGAACAAAGCTTTATGCTAAAAGACATTCCAACCTGTTCCCTGTTCCCTGTTCCCTGTTCCCTGCTATATGTCAACTTAAACAATCAAGATTTGCATTTACCTTGGCGACACAATTAGAACATATCACACCCAACAAATACGCTTTATCACTGCATACTACTACCCCGGAATTGGGGTTGGCGATTAGTAATTTTGCAGGTGATACTCGGTCTAATGTTTGGAATTTAGGGCGTGATTTATCGAGTTATATACATCAATATTTAGTAGAATTTATCCAGCCACAAACTTGGGCAGATTTGGCTTTTATTGCAGTTGCCAAAGGCCCTGGAGGTTTTACAGGGACTCGGATAGGTGTTGTGTTGGCACGGACTTTAGCACAGCAGTTAAACATTCCTGTATTTGGAATTTCTACATTAGCGGCAGTTGCTTGGACAGCGACAAATGCAGGTAAACAAAAACAGACTATTGCCGTGGAAATGCCAGCGCAACGAGGACAAGTATTTGGGGCTATTTACCAACCTGCTTCTAATAGTAACGAATTAATCACTTTATTACCAGATACGGTGTTTACACCAGAGGCATGGCAGGAAACTTTAGCTAACCAGAAAACTGATTATCATTTAGTTGAAGCTAAATCTGGGTTAGCTGCCACGGTGACAAGTATTTTAGAACTAGCTTATCTAGAATGGCAGTTGGGTAAGCGTCCCCATTGGTCAGAGGCTTTACCGTATTATGGACAGCATCCAGTAAATATTTAGAATGAGATTAATCCAGAACTTACCCAACTGGCACATTAGTAGGGTGCGTCAGATGTGGAAAATCCGTTTTTAGCAACTAATCTCTTCTGACGCACCCTACTGGACTGACACGACTAAAATGATGCACAAATATAATACAAAATTTCTTGTGGTGCAGGCATCTTGCCTGCACAGGACGGTCAAGATGACCATCCCACAAGAGTTTCCTAATGCACTAAATTAGCTGTGTCAGTCCACTACAAGCAACTTTGATTGTGACAATGGCGTAAGTCCTATAATCATTAAATTGCTGTCAATCAGACTATGATTACACGTCCTAGCGCAATTATCACTCCTGTCTCAACTCTGCCACCTTTGGAAAACGGCGACAAACTCACCCGCCCGGAATTTGAGCGTCGTTATCATGGTATGCCGGAAGTCAAAAAAGCGGAACTGATTGAAGGAATTGTGTATATGGCATCTCCGTTAAGAGTTACAGGTCACGGTGAACCCCATGCTGATATTATGATTTGGTTGGGACTTTACAAAGTGGCTACACCAGGAGTTAAACTAGCTGACAATTCCACTGTCCGCCTAGACGCAGATAATGAACCTCAACCAGATGCTTGCTTGAGAATTGCTCATGGGGGACAAACTCGTGTTAGCGAGGATGATTATATTGAAGGTGCGCCTGAGTTAATTGTGGAAGTTGCAGCTAGTAGTGCTTCCCTTGATTTGCATGAAAAGCTAAAAGTTTACCGTCGCAATCAGGTGCAAGAATATTTAGTGTGGCGAGTTTATGACGGTGCTTTTGATTGGTTCAAATTACAGGAAGGGGAATACATCCAACTTCAGCCTAATGCTGAGGGTGTAATTTGTTCTCAAGTCTTTCCTGGTTTATGGTTAGAAACATCAGCGTTGTTGGCGGGAAATTTAGCCAAAGTAATAGAAGTTGTACAGCAGGGTTTAGCGAGTGCAGAACATCAGAGTTTCGTGGAAAATCTTGCCAGCAAGCAGTCTTAAAAAAAGCACAGATGAACACAGACAAATTATCAGCGTTCATCAGTGATGAATTATATAGCGGATTGCAACCGGATAGAACACAAATTCATCCGCGTTTATCTGCGTTTACACCGTTCGCGCAGCGTCTCCGTTAGGAGAAGTTCTGATGTCTACGACAAGCCGCTTGCGCGTCTACGGCGGAAGCCGCCGCTCAGACTTCTCTCTGCGTTCAATTATTTTTGCTCACTCTCATTGAAAACCGCTATATCTGAGAACTTACGCTGTAACAGCTGCTAAGGCTTTATCTACAGCTTGCAACGCCGTATTTACCTCTGCCTCTGTAACAATTAACGGCGGTACAAACCGGACAACTTTTGGCCCGGCTGGTACAAGTAATAAGCCTTCATTCATGGCAGCTTTGACAATATCAGCAGCAGTTAGCTGGATGTCTGCTTGTAATTCCATACCGTTAATTAAACCCCAACCGCGCACATCGGTTATATGATGGGGATACTTAGCAGCGATCGCTCTTAATCCAGCCCGTAACTGTTCACCTCTATCTTGCACATTCTGCAAAATATTCTCTTTCTCCAAAGTTTGGCAAACACTCAACGCCACGCCACACACAAAAGGATTACCCCCAAATGTACTAGCGTGTTCCCCTGGTTGGAAAACATCACAGAACTTCTTACTCATCATTGCCCCGATAGGTATACCACCACCCAAACCTTTGGCGGAGGTGAAAATATCCGGCTCAATGCCGAGATGTTCATAACCCCAGAGTTTACCACTGCGCCCCATACCAACCTGCACTTCATCACAAATCAACAAAATGCCGATTTCGTCGCAAATTTGCCGCAGTTTTTGGAAATATGCCACATCTCCGGGACGGACTCCACCTTCTCCCTGTAATGGTTCTATCAGGATAGCCGCAACCCGATAATCTCCTTCATCTAACTCGCTCACGGCTGTTTCAATGGCACCAATATCATTGTAAGGTACATAGTGAAATCCTGGTACTAGGGGGTCAAAGTATTTTTGATACTTTGGTTGTCCGGTGGCGGTAACGGTTGCTAAAGTCCGCCCGTGGAAACTGGCGTTAGCGGTTAAGATAATCGGCTTGTCAATTTCTAGCACTGTATGGGCATATTTCCGGGCTAGTTTGATTGCTGCTTCGTTGGCTTCCGCGCCAGAGTTGCAGAAAAATACCCGGTCAGCGCAAGAATGTTGAATAATCCAATTAGCTAATTCCCCTTGTTCGGGGATGTAGTACAAATTAGAAACATGGTGTAGCTTTTGAATTTGGCGTGTTACCGCTTCTATCATGGCTGGGTGCGCGTGTCCTAGAGTGCAGGTGGCAATTCCAGCTACAAAGTCTAGGTATTCCTTCCCGTCGGTGTCCCAAACTCGGCATCCTGCACCCCTTTCTAGGGCGATGGGAAACCGGGCGTAGGTAGACATGACAGCTGCATCAAATTTTTCGGGGCTAAAGGGGCTAGATGACATAGTACCTGAGTCTGGGGGATTTGTGGCTTGCTCAAGAAGGGATTGTAGACTCACTAGCTATCCTCCTAAAAAAATGTTTAAGTGTATACTTACTCTCTAGTTTCCTAGAAATTCTACAAAATAACTTTGGATTTACTGGATCTGATATTCTCTCTTGGGTCTAACATTATATATTCTCAAACTCGTGGCAGTGGTGAAAAATAACTTTGTATTCAACTCTTGAGCAAAAATATCAACGCATTCAAAAAGAGTTAATGGCCGGGGCGATCGCTCTAGTCGGTGTATTATTACTTGGTACTCTGTGGTATCGCTTTGTCGAGGGTTGGTCATGGGAAGATGCGGCTTACATGACTGTAATTACTTTAGCAACTGTGGGATATGGTGAGACCAACCCTTTAGGTAGCCGAGGGCGGTTGTTTACCATCGCTCTAATTTTGTTGGGTGTGGTGAATATCGGTTACATTGTCAATAGATTTACGGAAGCAATTATTCAAGGCTACTTTCAACAAGGCATTCGGCTACAGCAACAGAGGCGGTTAATGGAATCACTAGCACAACACTATATCATCTGTGGATTTAGTCGCACAGGTCGCCAAATTGCTAAGGAATTTCGGGCGGAAGCTGTGCAGTTTGTGGTGGTTGATTCTGAGGCGGAATCTGTGGAAAGGGCGCAAGCTGAGGGTTATATGGCTTTTCAAGGCGATGCTACCCTGGATGATACATTACTGAAAGTCGGGATTGAACGGGCAATGTGTCTAGTTGCCGCTTTGCCTTCGGATGCCGAAAATTTATATACTGTGTTATCAGCGAAAACTTTAAACCCACGCATTCGCGCGATCGCACGGGCCAGTACAGAAGAAGCGTTACAAAAGCTACAGCGTGGCGGAGCAGATGCCGTAATTTCACCTTATATTACTGGAGGTAAGCGGATGGCAGCCGCCGCCCTCAGACCGCAAGTTTTAGACTTTGTAGATGGAATTCTCACTGGTGCAGACCGTCAGTTATACATGGAAGAATTTTTACTAGATGCGTCTCTGTGTCCGTTTGTCGGGCAAAGTTTACAAAGAGCTAAATTGCGATCGCAAACTGGCGCGTTAGTTTTAGCCATTCGTCGCCTTGATGGTACTCTCATCGGCGGCCCTACTGGTGATACTGTATTAGCAGCAGGAGATACGCTTATCTGTATGGGTACGGCGGAACAACTCCGCAGTCTCAACCAAATTCTCAGCCCGATTAATTATCAAAATTTGCGTAAACCTAAAAGTAGTTAACAACTTTCACGTTAGCACATTACTGGGATGCGTAAGTCATCAGCAAATAAGGACTTTATTACTATTTCCCCCTTCCCTCGTAGGGAAGGGGGTTAGGTTTTTAATAAATCCTCCGACAAATCACCATAATATGTGATTGATATTTATTAGTTGTATAATGAACAATTTCTAATCCAGCTTGCTCTAATTCCTGGATAAGTTCAGGAATTTCATGTTTATGATGTCGCCAAATCGTCATCTCTTCACCTGCGGAAATTGTGACATTTTTCTCTATGCCTTGATAATTAAAATTAATCGTATAATCTTGCAGTAATTTGATATTTGCAACTACACTATCTGTTACTGAATCATACTTTCTTAGCAGTTGACAATCTTCATACCTAAACCCCATATTCTTCTTCAGCCATTCATATATTTGTCCGGCATGATAATCACAGCCACCTCTGACTCTACCATCCCATGCTGAGTTAGCACCAATTTCGTTAGTGAATACTAACAAATCATTCTTACTCATGCTATTTTTGAAATTATCAAAAACTTTGGTTCTATGGTAATGATTGCCAATAGTTACTCCCAAGTGTAAAAATATATTGGCTATCTTGTCATTTTCGTTATCAGTTGGATTTTTCCACAAGTCTGGAGGAATAGAATTATTTTCTATATCAATAGCTTGGCTAGCAAAATCAATTGCAGGAAACCATTTTTTAAAATTGCTGCTAGCTACTTTTAATAATTCCTCACTCACATCTAAAGCCACATATTTCTTAATTATATTTAATTTTTTCAATCTGGAAATAAAGGCTTTCACCGGATAGGAATTACCAGCACCTACATCTATAATATTGAGTTTTTCGCAACTTTGATAATTACCATTTAGATAGGCAAAATTTTGCTTTAACAAATCAATTTCTACATTGGATGTGCGATACCATGTAGGAATAATGTATTTTAAATAAAAATCATGCCAAATTTTTGCGCCTCTGCCTTTGTAAGAATACTTTAACGGGATTTCTCGTCTGACTTCTAAGGCGTGAACTATTTCTAAAACTTCTGCTGGAGAAAAAACAGAGTAAAACTCAGAACTCGGCTTGGCTGTAAGACTGTGAGATTGGGGGATATCTGAGATAATTTGTGAATTGCTTTGAGCATTCTTAGCCATTGTTCTGGTTTGATACTGAAAAATTGCATAAGAATCAGTATACAGATTTACGTGCTAAAGCATCTCAAATTATCTATTGAGCAAAACACAACAGTGTCCAGAGCCAAATTTATGCTTTTCTAGCTCGACAAATACATGATATAATTGATTAATGCAAATAACTATTGAGTGTTAACTAATACCTCCTGCTCAACTTCTTGCCACCCGTGCATCAGTGCCATACTTTTGATTGCTAATTCTAAAATTATCGGTGGTGCGGTGGAGATGAAAATACTGGGATAAACTGCTGCACCCCAGGTTGGATGCACTAACACACAGCATTTATTTTTTAAAACTGGATAGTTGAGTAAAGCTTTGACAACGGCTGTGTCGTTGTGCGGCATTTCCCCCGGACGAGAAAACAAAGGGTAGCCAGTGCGGGGATCTATCAAGTCTGCTAAATAGCCGCGATCGCGTAAACTAAATGCTAAGTCGCAACCAAAGCGCATAAACTTTTCCCGCAAGTGTTGTTTCTCTTGCTCGATTTCTGGGGTACTTTTCACAAGAGGATAGCGCGATCGCTGCAAAACAATCACCACCCACAATAAAGCTTGCTGTCTCCAATCTGGTAATATCCGTTCGCGGTTGGCACAGATATATTGACTGGGCGCATGAATAGAAATTTGTACTTCTTGTCCCATTTTTCCAACCAAATTAATGGGACGGGTTTGTTCCGTAGCGTCAACTTTGGGATAGTTCACCACATTTATTCGGTTGCTGCAACTTTTTAAGTTATCTTTATAATCGATAATAACTCTTATTACTATCAAAAAAATAGCAAATTTTTCGGAAATATCAGCCCTTTTTCAATTTGTTGTTCATAAATTGTAAAGATTTAATCGGATTTTTATCTTTTATTAACCTAATCTGATATTCCCAGCATCAAAAGACAACCTTCCGCATATCCACAACCTATCCCCACCTGCCCATCCACCCATATTTGAGATTACCAAACTAATTCAGTTTTAAACTATTAACTGGGACTTCATCCCAAGAATCAACAGTCCGTAACCGCGCTATCCAACCTGCTGCCTTTTGTTCCTCAGTCAAGTTCTGCTGAAAAGACTGATGGCAATCTTGAGCTTGAGATTCATTACAACAGGCAATACAAGCATGAATCATCCCAGATGGATCAATTTGCTCATTTACCCAGATAGTCATAGAATATCCTCTAAAAAACAATTTATTATCTTAAGATAATAATAGAAATAGAAACTATAGAGCAAATATTCTCTTAACTTCCAGCCCTAGAAATGCCCAACCGCCTAAAATTTATCTTTTCTGTCTCGTTCATAACGACGACGGTAGAGTAATTCTAACTGTCCACCATACTCTTGAATCCTGGCAATTTGACGCTGATATAGTCCCCGGAAGGTATTGGCAAAGAACAGCGTAAATATCGCCACCACTAAGCCTGATGCGGTAGACACCAAAGCTTCACTAATTCCAGAGGTGACACCTACGGTTTTCGTGCCTCCCACATCCCCAATATTCAGAGAAGCAAAGGCAGAGATTAATCCTAAAACAGTCCCCAAAAGTCCCAAAAGCGGCGATAAACCAATAATGGTGTCAAAAATATTTTGAAAACGTTTGAGTACAGGTATCTCGGCTTGTGCTTCACTT
This sequence comes from Anabaena sp. CA = ATCC 33047, assembly GCF_963870205.1. Lineage (NCBI taxonomy): Bacteria > Bacillati > Cyanobacteriota > Cyanophyceae > Nostocales > Nostocaceae > Anabaena > Anabaena sp. CA = ATCC 33047. The sequence continues at coordinate 201,397 of NZ_CAWMSA010000044.1, forward strand.
TCTAACGCTAGCCGAAATTCCTCTGGTGTGGGTTCATCTAATTCTAAAGCAGCCAGAAAAATCCGAGCTAGGGGTAAGTCTGTATTTTGCTGCAATTTACCTACAGCACTGACTATATTATCTAAGCGATAAAAGTTTAAAACTTCTTTTACAACTCGGTTTTGCTTCCTGGTCAGTCTTACCCAAAATATCATCCTTTCAATAATTAGTGCCACTGCTAATAATGAAAATCCCAGCAGAGGCCACATCACTATACCACCAACTGTAAAAAGATTGTTCATAATTGCTATCTAGGTTAAGTAGTTGATAAATGCACACCTAGATTAGCAGATTGCTATCGGAAAATATTTTAACTCTCATGGCTATATGGGTGTTGATATTACTAAATGGGTATTTTATTGGTTATTTCACGCTGGTTTGCAGGTTTTAGGCAAAAATATATGATTTAGTTGATTTTTTTAACGCGGAGGAGCGCGGAGGTAAACGCAGAGGGGCGCGGAGGGTTATTTTAAGTTTTGAGTGAGGTGAGCAAATAAATGTTAAATTTAATATAATTACAGGTTGTTAAGATGTGATCAATGGATTTACTAAATCTTGACAGTTATTTACTTCCTGATAATATTAAATGTATTACTCATTGGGGTGATGATTGGGCTTGGTTGGGTGGTGGTACTTGGTTATTTTCGGAAGCACAGCCACAGGTGAAGGTGTTGGTAGATACTCAGAATTTTGGCTGGTCTGAGATTGAGGTAACACAAGGTTATTTGGTGATTGGGGCTAGTTGTCCTTTAGTTAAGTTATTGGACTATCCTTGGTTACAAGAATGGCGGGCTGTTACAGGTTTTAAAGCTGCTGTGTCGGCTTTGGCTGCTTCTTTGAAAGTTATTAATATGGCTACTGTCGGTGGTAATATTTGTCTGGCTTTATCTGTGGGAACTTTAGCACCTTTAATGGTGGCTTTGGATGCTATTTATGAAGTTTGGAATCTTCAAGGTGAGTCATTTCCAGTAGCAGCTAAGGATTTTCAATTGGGTTCTCGTCGTACTGTTTTAAAGTCAGGGGAAATTCTCAGGCGGGTTTTAATTCCTCTGTCTCATTTACAATGGGCAGTTAATTATCAACGTTTTAGTCTTGCGTCTACAGACTCGGCTTTGGCTATTGTGGTGACGGTGATGAATCATCAACAAGTACGTTGTGTTATTGCTGCTAGTGTTCCTGCACCTCGATTATTTGAGTTTGCAGATTTGACAACTATGCAATCACAAGTTAGTCATTTTTTGGCTGATGAATTTTTTATTGATGATGCTATGGCTAGTGCTAATTATCGTCGAGAAATGACTGCGGTTTTAATTCATAAAACTGTGAATTTGTTTCGCGCACAGACGCAAAGAGTAAATGGTTGAGATATATAATTATTTCAAGTTGAAAATTTCAGATGTTAGAAAATTTAGAGTTTACGGTTAATTGTCAACTACATTCTGTTAGTTGTCACCCTGGTAGTAGTCTTTTAAGTTTGTTGCGTCAATTGGGTTATTTTGGTGTACACCGGGTTTGTGATGCGGGTGATTGTGGTGCCTGTACGGTTTGGGTAAATGATACTCCTATTCATAGTTGCATTTATCCGGCTATGCGTGTTCATCATCAGGCGGTCACGACTATTGCAGGGTTGGCAAAAAATGGTATACTAACCCCTATGCAGCAAGCTTTTTTGCAAGCTCAGGGTTTTCAATGCGGTTTCTGTACTCCTGGCATGATTATGAGTGCGGCTAAGTTACCGTCATTGTCTCTAGATGAGTTACCTTTGGCTTTGAAAGGTAATCTCTGTCGCTGTACTGGCTATCAAGCTATTATTGAGAGTATTTCATTATCTGCTAATTCCCCAGTCCCCAATACCCAGTCCCCAATACCCAGTCCCCTCGGACAAAGTGTTGCTAAACAAGATGGGGAAGCTATAGTCACGGGGAGGGCATCCTATTCAGGTGATATTGTACCACCAGGGTTATTACATTTGCAAGTGGTGCGATCGCCTCATCCCCACGCCCGTATTCGTCACATTGACACCAGCAAAGCTCAAGCTTTACCGGGTGTGGTGGCAATTTTCACCCATGAAGATGTCCCTAGAAAAGCATACACTACAGCCGGACACGCTGAACCAGTACCTGATCCGTTAGATCATTACTTGTTAGATTATAAGGTGCGATTTGTAGGCGATCGCGTGGCGGCTGTTGTCGCTGAATCACCCAGTATTGCTGCACAAGCTTGTGAATTAATTACTGTTGATTATGAAATTCTCCCTCATGTAATTTCACCGACTGAAGCTATGAATGGTGGTGTAGTCATTCATGATGAACCAGAATCAACACAAATTCATGATCGAAATCACAACATTGCTGGACAAATTTTCCTAGAATCTGGTGATGTAGAACAGGGATTTAGTCAAGCTGATTTGATTATAGAAAATACTTATAATTTACCAGCAGTTCAACACGTTCATCTTGAACCACACATAACTATTAGTTGGTTAGAAGCTGACGGAACATTAGTTGTCCGTTCTAGTACCCAAGTACCTTTTCACTGTCAGCGTCTACTCTCCCAACTGTTTGATTTACCTTTAGAAAAAATTCGCGTTTATAAAGCACAAATTGGTGGAGGTTTTGGCAACAAACAAGAGATACTATCAGAAGACCTTTGTGTTTTAGCTACTTTACGTACAGGTAAACCAGTACAGTGGGAGTTTAGCAGAAAAGAAGAATTTACTGCTACGAATAGTCGTCATGCAATGACAATTAAAGTTAAAACCGGTGTGCAAGCAGACGGTACAATTATCGCTCAAGATTTAGAAGTCATTGCTAACACTGGTGCGTATGGTAATCATGGGCAAACCGTGTTATTTTTATCCGGTTATATCCCACTAGGTTTATATCGATGTCCCCATCAAAGATTTCGAGGATTTGCTGTTTATACTAATACCATGCCTGGGGGTGCATTTCGTGGTTATGGTGCAACCCAAGGAACTTTTGCAATGGAAAGTCAAATTGATGAAATCGCTCAACAATTAAATATAGATGTTGTAGAAATGCGGCGAAAAAATCTGATTTGTCCAGGGGATGTGATTAGTTTAGGTAAGTCTGATGACCATTTTAATTTAATTGGTAGCTATGCGGTGAATGAATGCTGGGAACAAGTCACTCATGCGCTGGGTTATCTTCCTGGTACATCTCCAAAAATATCAGGTTCTCGTCGTCGCGGTGTCGGTTTTGCAGTTTCGATGCAAGGAAGCGGTTTATCGAAAATTCATTTAGCTAAGGTGAAATTATCCCGGTTAGCTGATGGGAAATACGAGTTAAGAACTGGTGCTGTAGATGTGGGAACTGGTTCAGATACAACTTTGCGTCAAATAGCAGCAGAAGTTTTGGGTGTCAACGTGACTGATATTCATATCATCTCTGGCGATACTCAAGCAACACCTTTTGATGCTGGTTCTTATGCTTCCGCGACAATTTATATTTCGGGACAAGCTGTAAAATTAGCAGCAGAAGAACTGTTAAAAACTCATGAGCATACTGTTGAAATTTCCTATGCAGCGAATGAGTCAAGTTTAACTTTTGCTGTGCAAGGTGTAGAAGTAGAAGTTGATATTGAAACCGGAAAAGTAGAAGTTTTAAAATGTGTGCAAGCTATTGATATTGGTAAAGCAATTAATCCCCGTATTTGTCAAGGACAAGCAACTGGGGGTATAGTCATGGGAATTGGTTATGCTTTAACGGAAGAACTAATATTTAATCAGCAAGGATGTATTATCAACCCGACATTACGACAGTATCGCCTACCCACAGCCGCAGATGTCCCACCTATAGAGGTAATATTAATCGAAAAACCTGACCCTCATGGCCCTTTTGGTGCCAAAGGTGTGGGAGAGATTACGATTAATTGTACAGCCCCAGCTATAGCGAATGCGATCGCTCATGCTACAGGTTGCAGACTCCGCCAATTACCCATGACACCCCCAAGAGTCTGGGAAGCAATTCACAATTCAGGTGTTCATGCTTGACTTCTACCAACAACTCGCCATATCCTTAAAACAAGGTGCTGTAGTGTTAGCCACTGTCATCAGTACCATCGGTTCAGTACCTAGAGAAGTCGGCGCGAAAATGTTGATCACCGCCGATGGAAAAACTTATGGTACAATTGGCGGCGGTGCTGGAGAAGCGAAAGTTTATCAAACAGCTTTGCAAGTCTTAGCCACTGGTGTCAAACAATTTGTCGAAATCGATTTATCCGGCGCACCCCATCGCCAAATTCAAGGCGTGTGTGGTGGTACAATGCAGATATGGTTAGAGTTATGGTCAGGTGATAGCAGCTTAAACTTAGTCAACCAAATTATCGCAAATTTCACATCTGGCAAATCGGCAGCGATAATCACACCATTATATATAGATAGTCAACCCTATTTAACCACAGCCGACATTCCCGATTTACCGCAGTTAGCAAATCATAGTTTCATTGAACCTTTACTTCCACCGCCCACACTATTAATTATTGGTTGTGGACATATAGCCGTACCTTTAGCGAAGATTGCTAAAATAGCCGGGTTTAATATTATTGTACAGGATGACCGCCCAGATTTCGCCACACCTGACAGATTTCCTGATGCTGCTTTGGTGCTAGCTCAACCCATCCAGGAAATACAGGAAATTATCCAGCATATTCCTAATTTATATATTACCTTGGTCACGAGAGGTTATTTACAAGATATCGCAGCCTTACCCATACTCAGCCAGATGAATGCCAAATATATTGGCATGGTTGGCAGTCGTAAGCGAGTCCGTACAGTTTACAAAAGTTTAGATAATCAGAGTAAATTAGCTAAAATATATGCACCTATTGGCTTAGATATTGGTGCTTTAACTCCAGAAGAAATTGCGGTGAGTATCTGCGCGGAATTAATTAAAGTTCGTCGTGGTGGCACTGGGGTATCATTATCTGAGCAGATGGATTAGTTTGTAGTGAGGACTTTAGTCCTCTCTTTTACACACAAACTCAGGCGTTGCTGATTAAATATAAGAATTTGTTTCGCGCATACCGCTAAAGCGGAACCCGAAGGGTAGGCGCAAAGGCGAGCCAGTGCGTTGGGCGGCTCCGCCGACTTGTAGCAACTGGCGTGCAAAGAAATATTTTTGTGTCGTATTCTAAGTCTGGAAGGCTCAAAGTCAGGACTAAAGTCCTTACTACGAACTAATAATGATAAAATTGTTTGGGTATAGCGTTTCAGTATTAATTAGAGATTGTCAAACTTTGCTATCATTCTCGCTGCGGGTAAGTCAACTCGCATGGGTACTTGTAAAACTTCCCTACCTTGGGGTGAGGGTAAAACTTTATTGACTTATCAACTAGAACAATGGTTAAGTGTAGGTTTTACGCCTGTCGTTGTGCTAGGTTTACATAATGCTGATAGACAAAATGATTGTCTTGTTGGTAGTGTAGCTGTGATTAATCCTCATAGTCAAGCTGGGAAAATCACTTCGATTCTTACAGGGTTAGATTATATTCCGCCAGACTGTCAAATTTTAGCAATTTCCGCAGTCGATCAACCTAGGAAATTAGAGATTTATCAGCGACTTGTACAAGCACATCAAGATAATGATGCTGTGATTACAGCACCGACTTATCAAGGTAAAATGGGACATCCATTGTTATTCGATAATGGGATGCGATCGCACTTAGCAAACATCAGTGAGGAAACTCTTGGTTTACGTCACATTATCCAAGAATTTTACAGCGTCATTCATAAGGTTGAATTTGCTCATCCGGCTGTGTTGCTTGATATTAATACGCCAGAGGTATATCAAAACCAAATTTTAAATTAGAAATATGATTTTTTTTCACGCAGAGACGCAGAGGCGCAGAGAGTAAGAGGATTAAATCATCTCAAATTCTAATTGGTGACTCTTGAGAAAATCATGAGTGAAATGATCAACTACATTCGTGTCAGCTAATTCTAGATTATAGAAATCTACCACATCATGATTAAAATACGGCCCAGCGTGCCAAGTACCTTCATTTAACTTAATAAAACAATTTCCAGGGATACGAAAAGCCGCCATTTCTGCTAACACTGGTGTATCTAAATCATTATAAGGGGGACACACCGCAATTAACCAATCCTTCCCTTCTAAAGAACCCAAACATTGTGTACATTGCAGATGACGAGTAATTTTATGAAACCTTGTACCCCGCTTATTTAACCGCATAATATAAAAACGTGGCGTACCATTTTGCAAATTTAACTGTGCATCTTCCCCATCAAAAACCTTACCATCTGCACTAGCAAAAATCACCTGTCCATAACGTTGAAAATTTGCTGATGTTATCCATTCCGCCCGTAATTGCTGCACCACTGACGACATACTCATAAAAAACCAACTCCTCTCTCTTAAACCCTCTCTTTGCACGCCAGTTGCTCCAAGTCGGCGGAGCCGCCCAACGCACTGGCTCGCCTCTGCGCCTCTGCGCCTCTGCGTGAAAAAATCATACCCTTACTCATCAACATCAGGATACCATTTCCACTCACGAGGAATCAAAGAAGCCTGAATTTCCCTATCAGACGGTTGCGTATACCACCAAGCCCAAGCAATCAAAACCGCTTGCAGAGGCAGTCTAATCACTTGAAACCAAACAGAATCCGAATAGGGTATACTTTCTATCTTAATATGATTCACAGCCTGATTAATATTCGCCGGGAAAACCGCAAGAAATAACAAAATTACACCCCAAGCTGCGGCTTGACTCACAGGCGGAACTAACAAGCCAATACCGCCTAAAATTTCATAAAAGCCACTCAGATAAACCAAACCCAACGGGTAGGGAAGTTGTGGCGGTACAATTTTAACGTATGGTTGGGGAACGGCAAAATGTGTAATTCCAACTATGATTAGAGATACAGCCAAAATCACCCGTAAGAGTTCTTTACGCTTGTGCATTGATTTTCCCGAAATTCTGTGTTTACCTATACTGTTTCAGTGTGACTACCTGAAGTTAATTTGTCCTCACTCAACAGTCAGAAAATCAGCGCACATCTTCACAAATTACACTTACGACCTTAAAGTATTCTCATAACTAAAATGACTATAAATTTTTAGGTTAGTATATGACTTGCAATTTTAGCCGTCGTCAATTTCTCGTATATGGTTCAGCTACCTTTGCTACCAGCTTGCTATTAAAAGCTTGTAGTAGTAACCAAACGCAAACACCAACAGCGACAAGTGGCGACGCAGGGTTTAAAATAGCGATCGCACTCCCTGGAGTGATTACAGATCAAGCATGGAATCAATCTGGTTATGAAGGGGTAAACTTAGCTAAACAACAGCTAAATGCAGAAGTCGCCTATGTCGAACAAGTTGCCCAAGCCGACCAAACAGAAGTTTTAACAGACTTTGCCCGCAAAGGTTATAATTTAGTATTCGCCCACGGTGGACAATTTGACGCAGCTATTGAACAAGTCGCACCACAGTTTCCTAAAACTTTTTTTGTCGGTGTAAATGGCAATCTTCAAGGTGAAAATATCGCCTCTTTAAGAATAGACCATCTGCAAGGTAGTTATTTATGTGGCATCATTGGCGCATCTGTCACTAAATCTAATAAATTAGCTTATATTGCTGGGCAAGAATTCCCCGCAACTCAAGACGAATTACGAGGATTTGAATTAGGCGCGAAATCTGTTAAACCTAACATTCAAATTGTCTCAACCTTCACAGGTGATTGGAATGATGTTGCTAAAGCTAAAGAAGCCACACTTGCTTTAATTTCTGCCGATGTAGACGTAATTTATCAATGGTTAGATAGTGCATCAGCCGCAGTCTTACAAACAGCCAGCGATAAAAATATTTACGCTTTTGGTAATACTAAAGACCAGCTAGATGTCGCACCACAAGCCGTGTTAACCAGTGCGGTTAAACGTTTAGATATAGCAATTTCTTATTTAGCAGAATTAGTTAAAAACCAACAAATCACCGGACAAATCTATAAAATTGGCTTAGAAAGACCAGATATATTGACTTTAGGTAAATTTGGTGTTGCAGCTAATGAAAAAATACAACAAAATGCTTTACAAGTCAAGCAAGAAATTATAGATAAAAAAATTACTTTTGAAAATTGTCAAGACGCAGGTAAAAATACTCGTTGTGTGAAAAAAGCAACAGCTTAAATGGATTTACGTTTAGAAAACATTACCAAACGCTTTGGTTCATTTGTGGCTAACGATAATATTAGCCTGAATGTTGACACTGGGAAAATTCATGCAATTTTAGGTGAAAATGGCGCAGGAAAAACCACTTTAATGAATATTATTAGTGGAATATATCAACCTGATGCTGGAAAAATTTATCTGCAAGATACAGCAGTTAAAATCAACTCACCTCATGAAGCGATTAAACTGGGTATTGGCATGATTCATCAACATTTTATGCTGATACCGCAGTTAACTGTCACTGAAAATATTATCTTAGGTACAGCAAACAATTGGCGGTTAAATCTCCGCCAAAAACAACAGGAAATAGCTGCATTATCCCAAACCTATGGCTTAGAAATTAACCCAGAAGCGAAAGTAGAAGATTTACCCGTCGGTATCCAACAACGAGTAGAAATTCTCAAGGTGCTGTATCGCCAAGCTAAACTATTAATTCTCGATGAACCAACGGCAGTTCTCACACCACCGGAAGTAGAATCATTAATTAATATTTTACGCCAATTAGCTGCTGTTGGTAACACAATTATTTTTATCAGTCATAAGTTAGAAGAAGTGATAAATCTCTGCGATACAGTAACAGTATTGCGACGGGGTAAAGTCATCGCCAATACGAACACTCAAGACGCAACACCGCAGCAGTTAGCAGAATTAATGGTAGGGCGTGAAATTGCTTTAAAAATTGATAAATCTGCACCATCACCGGGAGAGGTAATATTATCTGTTCAGGGTTTGCAAGTTGCAGACGATAGGGGTATTTTGGCGGTGCGTGATGTGTCGTTTCAACTACACGCCGGGGAAATTTTAGGGATTGCGGGTGTAGATGGAAATGGACAAAAAGAATTAGCCGATGCGATAACAGGTTTAAGAAAGATAAAGACGGGGAAAATTGAATTACCAGCGAGGAAGGGAGTAGGATATATACCCGAAGATAGACAAAAAATGGGTTTAGTGTTGCAGTTTAATATTGCCCAAAACCTAATTTTAAAAGCTTTTAAAAACTTACCGTTTTGTCGTCGTTTTTTATTGCAATCGGCCGCTATTAAACATCATACCACAAACGCCATGCAAATATTTGATATTAGAGCGACAGGGGAAGATATACAAGTAAGTCAACTTTCCGGGGGAAATCAGCAAAAAGTAGTTTTGGCGAGAGAATTGACAGGAGAACCCGATTTAATCGTCGCCATGCAACCGACAAGGGGGTTAGATGTAGGCGCGACAGGTGCAGTACATTCACGGTTGTTAACAGAACGCGATCGCGGTGCCGGAATATTGTATATTTCGACTGAGTTAGAAGAAGTCATCGCCATGAGCGATCGCATTGCGGTAATCTACAGAGGTGAGTTTGTGACGATACTAGATGCAGACACAGCCACAGTAGAAGAAATTGGTTTATTAATGGCTGGGGGGATGACAAGAGAAAACATCTAATATAAGCTGAAACTTTGATTTCCCAATTTTGTGGTTGATTGACTTTTTTAGTTGATGAGTTTGTCCTAGTATCACATAATGGATTGCCAGATTGATGGTAGTTTATTCTTGCACAAACTCCTAAATCTCAATTGCCATACAAACCATGACACTCAATTTATATTTACTGCGACATGGAGAAACTACCTTTAGTCAAAGTGGTAATTTCTGCGGTGCAACTGATGCAGAATTAACACCAGAAGGAATACAGATGGCTGAAAGTTTTGCCAATACATATCAAAAATTGAAGTGGGAAGCCGTCTATGTTAGCCCGATGAAGCGCACAGTAACAACAGCCAAACCGCTTTGTGAAGCTATTGGAATGGATATGCAATTGCGTGACGGAATCAGAGAAGGTAGTTATGGCGAATGGGAAACCAAGAGTAAATCCTTTGCTCAAGAGAACTACCCAGAAAACTATCTAAAATGGATGACAGAACCCGCTTGGAACGCACCCATAGGTGGAGAAACGGCGGTAGAGATTGCTAACCGTTCTATGCCAGTAATTGCGGAAATTCAAGAAAAACATCCCCAAGGTAACGTCTTAGTAGTTTCCCATAAAGCCACGATTCGGATTATGCTTTGCAGTTTACTAGGAATTGATTTAGGACGCTATCGCTACCGAGTAAATATTCTAGTAGCGTCAGTAAGTATGGTAAAATTTGACGTAAATGGCCCCCTATTAGAAACATTAGGCGATCGCCATCACATACCAGAGCATCTTCGCTGCCGTCAGGGAACATAACAGATAAAACTATCTGCGTTTATCTGCGTCCATCTGCGTTCAAATATTCATAAAGCCATTCTTGTAAAAGTTCCCATTCCAGATATTGCTCGACACTGATTTTTGGAAGTAGAGGGGTAGCAACCATCGCATCATGAGCAAAACCAAGCGTGCTAAATTCCTGCTACCAATATTATCGCCCCTAATTGCCATTACCTGCGCCCTGATAGTCGGTGCAATTCTCATTTCCCTAGCAGGTGCAAACCCCATCACCGCTTACACAGCCTTATTTCAAGAATCCCTGACTACCTACTTCGGCTTAGGGAACACCCTCACCAAAATGACACCACTGCTATTTACCAGCTTAGGCGTATTAGTAGCACTAAAAGCAGGTCAATTTAACATCGGTGGCGAAGGACAAATTTATCTTGGTGCATTAGGAAGCACATTAATCGGTTTATACACTCCCCAACTACCTGCATTGATTCATATACCCTTAGCACTCTGCGCTGGATTTTTGTTTGGTGCAGTGTGGGGTGGAATACCTGGTTATCTCAAAGCAGTCAAGGGAATTAACGAAGTGATCACCACCTTGCTACTCAATTACATCGCCGTCAACTTAGTGAGCTACCTAGTACAGCATCCCTTAAAAGCACCAGCCGCACCCAGTCCTTACTCACCAATCATAGCGAAATCAGCACAACTACCAATCATCTTACCCCAAAGTTTAGCCCATGCTGGAATCGTGCTGAGTTTAATAGCCGCCGGCATATTGTGGGTGATATTAGAGCGATCGCCCCTAGGATACCAAATCGCCGCCGTCGGATTCAACCCCATAGCCGCCCGTTACGCCCGAATTTCCGTAGAAAGCACCATCATCCTAGTCATGGCTGTAGCAGGTGGTTTAGCCGGATTAGCCGGCGCATCAGAAGTCATGGGCTTAAAGTATCGCTTATTTGAACAAATCTCACCCGGTTATGGCTTCGATGCCATTGCGATCGCCTTCTTAAGTCGTGGTAGTATTAGCGGAGTCATCTTAACATCCCTATTTTTCGCCACCCTTCGCAGTGGTGCCAACGTCATGCAACGCAGCGCAGGAGTACCCCTAACCGTAGTGTACGCCATCCAAGGATTAACCGTCCTATTTATCGCCATCAGCCTCGCCATCGAAACAAAAATCAGAATCAAAACACAAAGTAACACAGAGGCTTAACGCAAAGTACCCTCCGCGAACCTCCGCGTTTCCTCCGCGAACCTCCGCGTTTAAAAAGAAGTTTATGATTTCTGACTACCTCATCGCCAGTTTACGTTTAGCCATACCCCTAACCTTTGCAGCCCTTGGGGGGATGTACTCAGAACGCTCAGGAGTGCTAAATATCGCCTTAGAAGGCATGATGTTAACAGGAGCTTTCACAGGCGCATCTGTCACATTTTACACAGGTAATCCCTGGCTGGGAGTAACAGCCGCCTTGCTAACTGGGGGTTTAGTCGGATTACTCCATGCTTTTTTAAGTATAACTTTATACGTTGACCAATTAGTTTCCGGGTTAGCGATTAATTTAGTAGCGGCTGGCTTCACCTCGTTTTTAGCGCGGTTAGTATTTAACGGTAGTAGCACTCAAAGACTACCAGGAATAGAACCGATAATCATGCCTGGGTTAGCTGATATTCCCATCCTCGGCGCGTTATTATTTCAGCAAGATATCCTAGTCTATTTTTTGCTGGCGGTGGTGCTTGCAAGTATTTATGTTTTATATCATACCAGCTTTGGTCTAACTTTGCGGGCGGTGGGGGAATATCCCCAAGCGGCGGCGACTTCTGGGGTATCAGTGGCAATGGTGCGATACTGTGCTGTAATTCTCAGTGGTTGTCTTGCCAGTTTGGGAGGAGCTTATCTAGCTTTAGTGCAGGTACAATTCTTTAGTGAAGGGATGAGTGCAGGTAAAGGATTTATTGCGATCGCCGCCGTTATCTTTGGCAGATGGCATCCTCTCGGTATTAGTTTAGCTTGTTTGCTGTTTGGCGGGACGGAAGCTTTACAGTTACGCATTCAAGGCTTGGGTGTGAATATCCCTTATCAATTTCTAGTGATGTTACCTTATGCGATCGCCTTATTCGCCTTACTCGGACTCGCAGGTAAATCTACACCTCCAAAAAGTTTAGGTGTTACTTATCTGCCAGACAACCCTCAAAATAAGTGATTAATTCATCTCTGGAGTCTCCCATAAGCAAAGCTACAATAATCATGGGAATGTAGCTGCTGTAAGCAATTTTGCTTTTTCCCGTTTGACTTTGCTAAGATGCCTGAATGTTACAAAAGCAACATCACCAAAACACTAAACCCGGATGGTCTTTGGATGAGCGAGATCCAAAGTTTATCCAATCTATCATGCCCCTGTTGGGTCTGTTATACCATTATTATTTTCGCGTGCAAACCAGTGGCTGGCATCACATCCCACAGGAAAAAGTCTTAATCGTCGGTTCCCACAATGGCGGACTAGCAGCCCCGGATATGCTGATGATGATGTATGACTGGTTTTGCCGATTTGGCGTAGAACGGCCTGTTTATGGGTTAATGCACCCGAAAGTCTGGGAAGTTACCCCCCAAGTAGCGCATACGGTTGCTAAGACTGGTGCGATTATCGCACATCCGAAAATGGCGATCGCCGCTTTACGTTCTGGTGCTAGTGTCCTAGTCTATCCCGGTGGCGCAGAAGACGTTTTTCGACCGCATTCTTTGCGTCACAAAATCTATTTTGCTGGACGACAAGGATTTATCAAGCTAGCATTACGGGAAAATGTGCCAATTGTACCGGCGATTTCTTATGGAGCGCATGATACACTAATTGTATTAGCTGATTTATACAAATTCATGCAACGCTTGCATGAGTGGGGGATGCCTTGGTTATTTAATGTTGATCCCGAAGTATTTCCCATTTATGTAGGTTTGCCTTGGGGATTAGCTATCGGGCCATTACCCAACATTCCCTTCCCAGTATCGATTCAAACACGGGTGTGTCCACCCATTGTATTTGAAAAGTATGGCACAGAAGCAGCGAGCGATCGCCAGTATGTCAATGAATGCTATGAATTAGTTAAAAGTAAAATGCAGCAAGAATTAGATCAGTTAGTAATGCTCCATCAAAAACGTTAAAATACCTCATAAAAAAGGCAGAGGAGAGAAGATATGTCAACTTCTTCCTCCTGCCTGTGGTGATCTACCGCAAAAGATTAGCTCTTGCTAATACGCTGTCCTAATAGTTCTTTTGCCCGATTTGCTAGTCGGCAATTCGTATCTTTTACCTCTTGGAAAAAGTTGGCTAAGTCTTTATCTCCACAGGCATTAGCATCTTGAACATATTGTTCATAGACTGCGGCACCTTCGAGAGAGTGGTAAATCACACTAATCAAATCGAAGTGTTCGTTTTTAGTGCCTGTATTCGACTCAGCTTTATTCATTACTGTTGCCATCTTGGTACTCCTATCTTGAAATTAAAGTTCATGACATGAATACAAGCCTAGGAAATCTCAGAGTAATTTTCCTTCATTCTCAAGATAGAAGCATCATAATATGACGAATTATCAAATTTTGTGAAAATAAAATTGAATTTACCGGAGTAAATTAGGTAGGCAAAAAGGCTTGATTAACAGAATTTTAGCAATAATTTGGGGAATTTGCAGATGTAATCAACTAATAAAAAACCCAATCACCAAATTTCAGCATGAATCCCCTAGTAAATCCTTGTATCTAGTAGATATGAACGTTGAAGTAACCTAACTCAAGTGTTGTGAACTGGCCATCATTGGTGAGCGATCGCCGGTTATAGTAAAGTGACGGTTAGTCGGGCGATCGCCGTCACCCAGGTAGGCATGAAACAACAGCAAACGGTCACAACTCCTGATGCTTTTAGCCCGTATGATCAACCGTTTGTAGAGACGCATTAAGAGTTGTGATACATGACTGAGTGCTAATTAATATAAAGCAAAATAAAATATCAAAAATACTAAGCAAGCATACTTATGTGGTCTTCAGAGGGCAAACCAGCTGATACCGGAGCAAGTAGACAGCAATTGCTCCAAACAACTCCCAACTATGGCGAACAGGAACCTGAACCTGAGCAAATATTTCAACTGATTGATAGTCTCTTATCCTTTGAAGCTTGTCTGTATCATCAAATCTTGCCTCTGAGGATAGAAAACAATCAGCTATCGTTAGGGATGGTACACCCAGAAGATAGCGGGGCTTTAGATTATGTCAGCCGCATTGTGTCCTATCTCAATTACATCATGGTGACACAAGCAATAGCCGCCGACACCCACCGCAATCTTCTCTCAGCCTACCTCAACTATAAAAATACATTTCCCCTAGAACCCCAACCAGCAGCACAACCAACATTACCAGGCGTTGCACAACAGAATACACAGACAACAGCCGAACAACAGAGGCACTCACCAAATACTGATCACTCTTGTGGGCAGTCAACAGATTGTTGTGTTCCCCCAACTGCCGCGAATTCCACTCAAAATTCTGGCGTTGTTCCAACTAACAATCATCAAATAGAAGAAAGCGTAATTTTCAACAGTGTGACTGTGTTACAGGTGGACGCTACAGATATATCTAGCAGTCTAGAAACACTTGTACATTTACCACCGAAAAAATTATTAGAAGAACTACTAGGGCGAGTATTAAGTGGCGGAATTGGTCGTCTATATTTAGAAAGACAACCCTACCAAGGAAGAATTCTTTGGAGTGACAACGGAGTTGTGCAGACTGTATTAGAAAATCTGCCCCTCTCAGTTTTTCAAGGGGTACTCAACGAATTAAAGCGTTTTGCGGCTTTTCCGGTGACTAGATTAACAGAACCAAGACAGATAGAGAAAGAATGCTTATATCAACAAAATCTTGTGTTATTACGTATCCGGGTGATGCCAGGAGTGAACGGCGAAGAGGCGACATTACAAGTGCTACGAGGAGCCGCTTTAAAATTTTATCAAAAACAACAGTTAGCCCATCTCCGTCGAGATGTGATTGGAATTGCTCAACAACTCAGCCATAAATTGCATGAATTGCACCAAAGACTGTTGCTGAATCCTAGCCGTAAATCAGAACAATCAGAAGCCATAACTGCGCTCAATCGCTTAGTAGAAAACCTCGATCAACAAATCAAAACACTGACAGCAAATAAGCAGTTACCAAGAGATGATCAATCCTAGTTTTGTCAGTAGAACCTCTGATTGCGATCTGCTACACAATTGTTATCTTGTAATTTAAAGCTAGAGTATCTTCTAGAGATATTCCAGTTAAATTTATTACATACTTTTTGTGGCATTTCTTGTCAGATTGTAGTTGGAAAACTTCAAAATAGCCGTTAATTTTCCCTTTCCAAATTTATTTTTAGTAGATATTACATGCAAACAGAGGTTTTTAGTGATATTTTCCCCTTATTGAGTACAGCCAACCCACAAACCTTAGAATGGCTGATCAACGTGGCAACTGAACACGAATATCCAGCCGGCAGGGCTGTAGTCATGGAAGATGCTTGGGGTAACGCAGTTTACTTCATAGTTACTGGCTGGGTGAAAGTCCGACGCACCTGTGGCGATCATGCTGTGGCTTTGGCAATTTTGGGTAGAGGTGATTTCTTTGGCGAAATGGCGATTTTGGATGAGTCTCCACGGTCTACAGATGTGGTTTCTCTGTCAACAGTAAAATTACTGAGTATTTCCAGAGAAAGGTTTATTCAAATTCTGTTTAAAGATCCCCAGTTACATCACCGAATGCTGCAATTAATGGTGCGGCGATTACGACAGATTAACCAACGCTTACAACTGAGGTCTTCACCACCTGCTGTCAAACTCGCCCATACCCTAGTGAGTTTAGGCGAAAGCTATGGTTATGAATTAGACACAGGTAAGGAAATTTTTAATATACCTTTTAAGGATTTAGCAGAGGTGACAGAAATTAGCCTGGAAGAAACAACTAAAATTATGGAAAAACTGCATGAAAAAGGTTGGATCAAAATTGACAATGCCAACAGCACTATTGAACTCATCAACTTTAAACATTTGATGAATCTGGCAGGCAAGGTCGGATGATCACTTGAGCCTGATGGTTGATTGATTAATTAAATCTTCTTGGTTAATTTTATGAGTTAATAAGTATAATATCTGAATAATTTAATATTTATTTTATAAATGCCCTAGAAAAAGTCGTGTTTTGTTGATATAAGTCAGATGCTCTAGTGTTTGATCTAGAATCAACAGCCTTGGGTAATTTCACCAAGGGTGTTCTTTCTCAGGTTATCTTTGTTGTAGTATCTGGTTTGATTGCATCTCTGAGTGCTGAGTCAATAGTGAATAACTATTGACTATTGACCGTGAACTATTAACTATTATCTATGGACTGACTTTTGACTCGGAATTTATCACTCTAAACTACAGATGACTGAAGCAACAGCACCTCGTATCGATATTGGCGTTCAGGAAACCGTGCCGACGATTCATTATCAGGTGGCAATGCCCCAACCAGAAACGCATCTATTTGATGTCAGGTTACAAATTGTAAACCATACGTCATCAATTCTTGACTTAAAAATGCCGGTATGGACACCAGGATCATACTTGGTGCGAGAGTACGCCAAGAACTTACAAGACTTTAGTGCTTGTGCCGGAGAGCAGCCTTTACCTTGGCGGAAAATTAGTAAAAACCACTGGCAGATCACTAAAGAAGGTGTCTCAGAAGTAACAATCAGTTACCGCATCTTTGCCAATGAGCTATCAGTAAGAACAAATCATTTAGACACTACCCACGGTTATTTTAACGGGGCTGCTCTGTTTTTGCAACCACTGGGTTGCGAAAATCTACCTATACGGGTCACAGTCGTACCACCTCATCCTCATTGGTTAGTCACTACTGCCTTACCTACAATTGGTGAGCAGTCTCATACTTTCTACGCTGCTGATTTTGATACCCTAGTTGATAGTCCTTTTGAAATCGGTGAACACCAGTTACATCACTTTCAGGTGTTAGGCAAACCCCATGAATTAGCAATTTGGGGACAGGGAAATTTTCAAGTCCAGCCACTAATTAGGGATATTGAAAAAATCATCGCAGTCGAAGCCGAGATATTTGGCGGTTTGCCCTACGATCGCTACATCTTTTTAGTACACTTGTTTGCTCAAGCCTATGGCGGATTAGAGCATAAAAACTGTTGCTCTTTGATTTATCAACGGTTTGGATTTCGCTCTCAAGATAAGTATGAACGTTTCTTGCAATTAGTAGCCCATGAGTTCTTTCACTTGTGGAACGTCAAACGCATTCGTCCCAAACCTCTAGAACTGTTTAATTACGACCAAGAGAGCTACACAACGTCTCTATGGTTTTGTGAAGGCACAACAAGTTACTATGACTTGCTGATTCCTTTACGCGCAGGAATTTATGATGCCAAGTCATACTTAAATTACTGGAGTAAAGAAATTACTAGATTTCTGACGACACCAGGGCGTAAGGTGCAATCGCTATCTGAATCTAGTTTTGACGCTTGGATTAAACTCTATCGCCCAGATGCTAATAGTAATAATTCCCAAATTTCCTACTACTTGAAGGGAGAAATGGTTTCCTTATTGCTAGATTTGCTGATTAGGGCGCGTCATCACAATCAGCGTTCCTTGGACGATGTGATGCGGCAAATGTGGTATGAATTTGGGCAAGCAGAAATTGGCTATACTCCCGAACAGTTACAGGCTGTAATCGAATCTGTCGCCGGTGTAGATTTGACAGATTTCTGTGAACGCTACATTGATGGCACTGACGAATTACCATTTAATGAATACCTCAAACCTTTTGGGTTGCAGGTGGTAACAGAAAAGGAAGAAGAACCTTACTTTGGGGTGAAGGTAAATACTGAACATGGAAGGGAAACTATTAAATTTGTGGAAGCAGGTTCCCCAGCACAAATAGCAGGAATTGACGCAGGTGATGAGTTGCTAGCGATTGGCGGCATTAAAGTCACAGCCCATCAGTTGAGCGATCGCCTCAAAGATTATCAACCCAATGATAAAATTGAGGTGACAGTTTTCCATCAAGATGAATTGCGTACCTATACTGTCACCCTAGCTCAACCACGCCCTACCAAATATCAGGTTTTGCCTATCAAGAATGCTGAACCCATCCAACAAGAAAATTTTGCTGGCTGGTTAGGTGTACCTTTCTCCACTGTTTGTTAATCAAGTTAACATTTCTTTTGATATCTAAAAATAAAGTCAGCCTGAAAACTCATCCAAGGCTGACTTTATTTTTAACTTGCCATTTAGAAAAATAAATGCCACAAATGTATGTAAATTCTGCAACGTTAGTAAAATTCAGGAAAGCACAATGGCAAACTTTGAAATTATTGAAAAAGAGAGTTTGCGGTTAGTTAAAATAACTTTGCAAAACGAAACAGTACGCACAGAATCAGGTGCTATGTACTATATCCGTGGCAACATCACAATGCAATCGCAAGCCCCGTCAGCAGGTGGATTTTTAAAATCTCTAGCCACAGGAGAAAATATTTTCCGCCCGACTTATACAGGTACAGGTGAATTATATTTAGAGCCTTCTTTGTCTGGGTATCACATTTTAGAATTAGATGGAGATGAATGGATTTTAGATAGTGGTGCTTATTGGGCAAGTGATGGGACAATAGAAGTAGGAATTGAGCGCAACAAATTTATATCTGGCTTAATTGGTGGTGAAGGTTTATTTCAAACCAAAGTTAAAGGTAGAGGTAAAGTGGTCATGGTAGCGCAAGGGCCAGTAGAGGTGATACACTTGCGAAATGAGCGATTAGTAGTGGATGGTAACTTTGCGATCGCTCGCACACCTAGCTTAAATTACCGCGTGGAAAAAGCCACCAAATCTCTATTAGGTTCAATGACTTCTGGTGAATTTTTAGTCAATACTTTTGAAGGAACTGGTACTGTATTAATTACACCTGTACCTTATTGGCAAGTGATGATGTTACGCCAAATCATCTCCGCCATTCCCAAAAATTCTAGATAATAATCATCAATTAATTTGAAAATACAAGGAATTAAAATTTAAGCATTTATATGAGTCATCATTTATCTTAAGATTTTAATTCCTTTTATCCGATTACTTAGTCAAGAAAACTATGCTAATTACGTTATGCTTTCTATGCAATTGCCAAGCAAGCAAAGTTATTTAACATTCGGGTTTCATCAACTAGGGGTAGGTTTACAGATATCATCAATTATTAACGAGCATATCAGTAAACCCGCCCCTAATTAACCCAGAGAATGACACATCATATATTAAAAGCCACTAAATCAACAGTGCATCTAGGGGGTTTTTCCCATCTGCTAGAACCTGCACTGACGATTGATTCAGGTGACACCATTGACGTAGAGACTTACACAGGTTACTACATTTACGACAAAGCACCACCAGAGTTTCTCACACCAGAATTTCTGGATATTTGCCAAAACCTACCACCAGAACGTAAAATAGCCGCAGGACCCCATTTACTCACAGGGCCGATTTATTTACGGGATGCCGAACCAGGGGACGTTTTAGAAGTAAAATTAGAAGCGATCGCACCCAGATTACCAGTAGGTTTCAACGCCATTCGTTCCGGTTGGGGAGCCTTACCGCATCAATTTACTCAACCAGCGTTGCGGTTTATTCCCTTAGACTTAGTGAACAACACAGCCGAATTTCCCCACAACAGCAAGATTAAAATCCCACTCAAACCTTTTTTTGGTATCCTTGGTGTCGCAACTCCAGAAGATGCTCGCTCTTCCATTCCCCCAGGCTGTTACGGTGGTAATATTGATAACCGCGAACTACAAGCAGGCTCTCGTTTGTTCCTACCTGTTTTCGTTCCGGGTGCCTTATTTTCCATTGGTGATGGACATTCAGCACAGGGAGACGGCGAAGTTAACGTTACCGCCATCGAAACTTCCATGAATGGCCGCATTCAAATTAAACTCCGCAAAGATTTGCAACTAACAACACCCATAGCAGAAACACCAACTGATATTATCACAATGGGATTTGCTGCCACTTTAGATGCAGCCTTAGAATTAGCTCTCAAAAATATGATTGATTTTTTAGAGCATTTTGTAAATTTGACTCCAGAAGATGCCTATGTTTTATGTAGTTTAGCGGTGAATTTTCGCATCACACAAGTTGTCAACAGTCCACATAAAGGTGTTCATGGACTGTTACCCAAAGCAATCTTGTCACATAAAATCAGTTTATAGTTAACCACACAATTTACAGTTTTCCATGTCTAATTTACTCATTCAACTGTTGCTGATTGGTTTAGTAGCTGGTGTTGCTGGTGGGATGTTTGGCATCGGTGGCGGTGCAATTATGGTGCCAGCAATGGTGTTGTTATTAGGGTTAGATCAAAAATTTGCCACTGGTACTTCCATCGCTGCTCAAATTTTACCAATTGGACTGTTAGGCGCAGCAGTTTACTATCGTGAGGGCAAAATTGATATTAAATACGCGGCAATCATTGCTTTAGGTTTATTGATTGGAAATCTGTTTGGAGCATTGTTTGCTAATCAACCATTTATTACCAGTGCAACCATGAAAAAGCTGTATGGCATATTTTTGCTACTCATTGGTTTACGGTATTTGGTAGGGCGTTAGGGATTGGAGATTGGGGATTGGGGATTGGGGATTGGGGA
>NZ_CAWMSA010000044.1:222633-254202 GCF_963870205.1 Anabaena sp. CA = ATCC 33047
AAATGGCGAAACTCTTCTCCCCCTGCCCCCTGCTCCCTGCTCCCTGCTTCCTGCTCCCCTACCCCTCTAGCTTCCGCATCTCCCTTGTCTTTTTCTACTTACTGCACTCGCTGAGTAGGAAAAGCACCAGGACGTACAGCTAAATTGAGATTCTGCCCGTTGCGTTTTACTTCTACTTGTAATTGTCCGCCAATTTGAGTATTTTCTACTGCTCTTTGAACACTGGTAGCATCTTTAACTGATTGGCCATTGAGTCTTTGAATCACATCACCGGCACGTATCCCCGCTTTAGCAGCTGGTGAATTAGGGACGACTCTGACAATTAAGACACCTTTATCTTCATCCACAGTCAAACCACTATTGGGATCAGAGTTGATATTTTGCTTGATCTGAGGTGTTAAACTCACCATCTGAATACCCAAGTAAGGGTGCTGAACTTTGCCTGTAGCGATCAATTGGTTAGAAATACGTTGTACAGTTTTGATGGGAATGGCAAAACCTAAGCCTTGTGCGCCTCTAATGATGGCTGTATTCATCCCAATCACCTCACCACGGGCATTGAGTAAAGGCCCACCAGAATTACCAGGATTGATAGCTGCGTCAGTTTGAATATATTCTACACGCTTATCAGGCGCGCCGATTTGATTGCTGGAGCGTCCAGTGGCACTGATAATACCTGTTGTCACTGTATTATCTAAACCTAAAGGATTACCAATTGCGATCGCCCATTCTCCTGGTTGTAGGTTGTCAGAATTACCCAATGTGACTGCCGGCAAGTTATCAGCCTGAATCTTCACAACCGCCACATCTGTTAATTCGTCTTTTCCCAATACCTTACCTTGGAAGCTGCGTCCATCCTTGAGTATAACTCTCACCCTATCTGCACCATCCACTACGTGAGCATTGGTGAGAATGCTACCATCACGACTGATAATAAAACCGGAACCTGTACCCCGTTCTACCCTCTCTTGGGCTGGTGGCAGTTGTGAACCAAAGAAGCGACGGAAAAACGGATCATTAAACTCATCCGGTAAAGCTCTTCTCACTGTGCGAGAAGCCTCAATTCTAACTACAGCCGGGCCAACTTTCTGCACCACTTGGGTAACAAAGTTAGCATCTGTACCATTGGGTAAAGGTGGGGCTGCATCTACTCGACTCACAGCCAAGTTAGAAGCAGTTTTAGTCAGTTGCGGATTTCCAGCTAAATAACCACCGGCTAAAGTCATACCTGAGCCTAGCAGCACTAGCGAAAAGGAAGCCGCCGCCTTTTTCCAAGGTGCATGATTCTGGAGTTTGCTATTAGCAGAAATATTATTTAAAGGTTGTGATTCGTCGTGTACTTGGTTTTGCATAGCTGTCTGCAAGGATATTTATTTTATATGTATTCCCTATTGTAGATATCGTTTATGGCAGTTTTGTTGCACGCCTGTTGCAGTGTGATGAAAAATTAGTCATTAGTTATTAGTTATTAGTCATTAGTCATTAGTCATTAGTCATTAGTTTCTCTCCTCCGCTCCCCTGCTTCCCCTGCCTCCCCTGCCTCCCCTGCCTCCCCTGCTCCCCAATCTCCACTTGCCAATTTCACGAGTAGTCTGCAATTATCTATATATACACCTATAATTTTATCGACTAACCGTATTTTAATCAGGAGAGTGTGGGATGAGAGTGTGGCAGCGATTATTAAAGCAATTACAGCTAATTGCTAGGCAGAGAAGACATCCATTCAGCTTGAATACATTAACAGGCTTTGTGTCAGTGATGATAGTAGGGGCAATGTTGAGTGTCACCCTTGCTGCTTGCTCTGGGGGTAATCAAACAGCTACCTCTGGCGACACACCTACAGCCAATACTGTTGCTGCCAACAAGCCGAATGTAGAACTCACCCTACTTTCCTTTGCTGTCACCAAAGCTGCTCACGAAGCGATTATTCCCAAGTTTGTGGAAAAGTGGAAGCAAGAACATAACCAAACTGTCACCTTTAGACAAAGTTATGGCGCATCTGGTTCTCAAACTCGCGCCGTCATCGATGGCTTAGAAGCAGATGTAGTTCACTTAGCACTGGCTTTAGATACTCAAAAAATTGAGAAAGCTGGACTAATTGCCCCAGGTTGGGAAAAAGAAGTACCCAATAATGGTATAGTTTCTAAATCTGTAGCAGCAATCATTACTCGCCCAGGCAACCCTAAAGGTATTAAAGACTGGGCAGATTTAACTAAAGATAATGTTACATTAATCACTGCTGACCCGAAAACCTCTGGTGTTGCGCGTTGGAATTTCTTGGCATTATGGAATGCAGGGATGAAAATAGGTGGCGATGAGGCTAAAGCCAAAGAATTTGTCACTCAAGTCTATAGTAATGTACCAATTCTGAGTAGAGATGCACGAGAAGCAATAGACGCATTTGCAAAACAAGGACAAGGGGATGCTTTAATAAATTACGAAAACGAAGTAATATTGGCACAACAAAAAGGTAAAAACCTAGATTATATTGTCCCGGAAGTCAATATTTCTATTGATAATCCTATAGCTGTTGTTGATAAAAACGTTGATAAACACGGTAATAGAGAAGTAGCTGAAGCCTTTGTCAAATTTCTCTATACGCCAGAAGCACAGCAAGAGTTTGTCAAGTTAGGATTTCGTCCAGTCAATGAAACAGTAGCTCAAACCAAAGAAGTTACAGATAAATTTCCCAAAGTGAAAACTCTGGGGACTGCTGACGACTTAGGTGGTTGGCAAGCAATTGATCAAAAGTTCTTCGTTGATGGCGGTGTGTTTGATCAAATTCAAACCAGCATCAGAAGATAGGGCATCGATGCACAGGGCATTGGGCATTGTTGACGGTTGACTGGGTAAAAGTTCTTCTCCTCTGCTTCCTCCGCTCCTCCGCTCCCCCTGCTTGCTCATCTCCCTCATCTCCTGCAATCTTCACCAATATTGAATTGTCTATGACTATATCTCCTTCTGCCAAAGTTGAACGAAAAACTCCTGTTTGGAAGACATTGATCCGTCCAATAACGCAAATGCCTTGGACATGGCGCATTACTTTGGGATATCTGACAATTATGTTATTTCTCCCTATAGGTGCCTTGTTTCTCAAAGCTAGTACAGAACCACCGGCTAGATTTTGGGAAATTGCTACGAGTGATATAGCTTTAGCTACTTATAATGTTACCTTTGTCACTTCTTTACTGGCTGCATTACTCAATGGCATCTTTGGGACTTTGGTGGCTTGGGTGTTAGTGCGCTATGACTTTCCTCTGAAAAGAATAATTGATGCGACCGTAGATTTACCGTTTGCGCTGCCGACTGCGGTAGCTGGTTTAACATTAGCAACAGTTTACAGTAATAACGGCTGGATTGGTTCTTTGCTTTCACCCTTGGGGATTAAAGTCTCATTTACACGTTTGGGTGTTTGGGTGGCGATGGTGTTTATTTCGCTACCTTTTGTCGTGAGAACTGTGCAACCGGTATTGCAAGAAATGGAAATTGATATTGAAGAGGCTGCTTGGTCTTTGGGTGCTTCCCAGTGGCAAACTTTTTGGAAGGTGATTTTACCACCGTTGTTACCTTCGATTTTAACAGGTGTGGCTTTGGGTTTTTCGCGTGCGGTGGGGGAATATGGCTCGACTGTAATTATTGCATCTAATACACCATTTCAAGATTTGATTGCACCGGTGTTAATTTTCCAAAGGTTAGAACAGTATGACTATTCTGGTGCAACTGTGATTGGTGTTGTGTTGCTGATGATTTCCTTGGTGATGCTTTTAGGAATTAATTTATTACAAGCTTGGGCAAGAAGATATGACAATAAATAAGGAGTCTCAGATTAGTCCGTCGAACCCTCAACAAAAAAAGAGTTGGGTTCCCACAATTTTAATTGGGATTGCGATCGCCTATTTAGCTTTGATTCAATATATCCCGGCAATTAACGTATTTGTCCAAGCTTTCAGTCAGGGAATCGGGCCGTTTTTCCAGAACCTCAGCCGCACTGACTTTGTTTATGCTGCCAAATTAACGCTGATACTGGCATTGATAGCCATACCTTTAAATACTGTATTCGGTTTATGTGCCGCTTGGGCGATCGCTCGCCATAAATTCCCCGGTCGTGCTTTAGTATTAAGTATTATTGACCTGCCTTTTTCCATCTCGCCTGTAGTAGCTGGCTTGATGCTGGTGCTACTCTACGGGCGACAAGGGTTGTTTGGCCCTGTTCTACAAGGATATGATATCACAGTTATCTTTGGCTTACCGGGGATGGTACTGGCGACAGCCTTTGTGAGTATGCCCTTTGTCGCACGGGAAGTAATTCCTATTTTAGAGGAGTTCGGCAGCGACCAAGAAGAAGCCGCCAGAACTCTAGGAGCGAATGATTGGCAAATATTTTGGCGTGTTACCCTCCCTAGTATTCGCTGGGGTTTACTCTACGGTTTAATTTTGACTAACGCCAGAGCAATGGGCGAATTCGGGGCGGTTTCCGTTGTCTCAGGTAACATTGCTAACATTACCCAAAGCTTACCCCTGTTTGTAGAAGAAGCTTACAAACAATATGAAACCGAAGCCGCCTTTTCTGCGGCTGTACTTTTAGCATTACTCGCCGTTGTCACCTTGGTAGTCAAGGAAATTGTAGAACGGAAAACCCGCATTAAAGATGTAGAATAGGTTAGGGATTGTTGATTGGGGATTGGGGATAAACAAGCTAAAAGTCTTCGCGCCAGCGTCACGCAGTGAAGAATTATAGGGAAAAATTATTTAATTTTGAATTTTGAATTTTGAATTGATTTGTCCCCCTCAACCTTCTCTGTTCTGGAGAAGGTTTTTTAGTATTTGAGCGATCGCCTATACTAAGATACGGTGCTGTGAAGAGTGATGGCTGTGGGAATTGTATAGTAATTGTTCAAAATATACTTATCGGAAAATGAACGGGTATCTTCACAATCTCTCGAATGGTAATGGTTTAGTTGAAGCAATACATACGGCTGTCAAAGGTAGAGCCAGATTCAAAGTCAAAGGACTGCATCTTTCTCAGGCTTGCAAAAATTACATAGAATGGCGATTATCACAGGAAAAAGTCATTCACCAATTTAGTGCGAATCATCTCACAGGTAATGTACTGGTGATGTTTGCTCCAGATATTAGCCTGAGTGCGATCGCCTCCCTTCTGCAAAGTATAGTCTTAGACTACAGACTAGAAATTGCTCAACAATATGTCAGTACAGCAGCAACACCCATACAACTAGCAGCCGTACCCCTAGAGCCACAATTAAACCAACTCAACAGTCAACTGATTTTAGGTTCGGCGGCGGCTACCAGCCTGGTTTTAGGTAGTGGATTATTGTACAAGTATGCTCTCGATGAAAGCATTTTGTTAGGTATCCAAACCCTGCATACTCCTGTGCTTGATATCATCATCAAAGGTATCACTGCTTTGGGTGAACCATTAATTTTTCTATCAATTGGTTCAGCAATCGGAATTAATCTTTGGTACAACCAACGCCGTCGGGAAGCTACTACCCTAGGCATGGCAACAGTCGGTGCTGTAGGGTTAAATTTTTTGTTAAAAGAGATATTTAGAAGGGCGCGTCCCGCACTTTGGGATTACATTGTGAATGCGGTTCACTATAGTTTCCCTAGCGGTCATGCTATGGTTTCAACAGCAGTTTATGGCTGTATCGGCTATATTTTAGCGAAAGAATTTCCACAATGGCGCAAGCAAATTTTAGCCTCAACTACTGTGGTAATTTTGGCAATAGGTTTTAGTAGACTTTATTTAGGAGTGCATTGGCCTACAGATGTTTTAGCTGGATATGCCGCAGGTTTATTATGGTTAATTGCTTGTATTCTCTATCTAGAATGGGAGCAAAAATTTAGTTTTTCAGGCAATTTTACCCAGATATTACCAACATTAAAGGGAACAATTCATTCCTGATTTTGCCGGACAATATCGCCACTACTTGCTGCTCACAAACGCTAATTCAGCCACTAAGTGCAATATAGAACCTATTGATTGAGCTAGCTTGTTTAAGAGAATCATTTGTAGTATAAATATGGTATATGTGATGATTACGGTATAGCCGTAGTCACTGACGTTAGGAAATTTTTCCAGCGTGAATACTAGGCAGAGTAAGATTTTGCCTAATGCCTCCTGCCTCCTGCCTCCTTGCTTGTGGTTTTTTGCCGAAAATATAGGTTTTTTAGTTTTCTAACATCAAAGTTAAGGATGCTTTTGCCGATTTTTAGCTTGACTTTGCCAAAATATACAAAAACCTGTACCACTTTTTGCCAATATAATATAGTATTTCCCAAAAAAAATTCGCTTGGCAAAAATCGGCATGAGTGAAAAAACAATCGAAGGTAACGGGAAAGGCTTTCTCGTTCTCCTTTTGCCAATATCGTTTGTGATTATTTTCCTGGTGACTGCCTGGAAATTTTTGCTGTCGCTGCTTGTGTTGCTGATTGCTTTAAATGTTTGGCAACAATATCAATGGCAACAGTGGTGTCAGCGAGTTAACCCAACTTTTAGTCAGTTGCTGCGAGAAAATCAGGGCAAGATTACACCGGTAGATTTGGCGATGCGGGGGAATTTTCCCGGCGCAAAAGCAAAACGCTATCTAGATAGTAAAGCCTCGGAATTTGGTGCCAGCATACTACCGACTGAAGAAGGCGGTGAAGTTTATTACTTCATTACGGGTAATGTTCTGGGTAATATTCTTGACAGTAGCGAGCCTGTCAAACCTGTAGCGATGCCACCCTTGACGCAGGAGGCGCGATCGCTATTAGCACCACCACCGCCAACTCCAGAACCAATTGCCGCCGAACCAGAAGAGGAATTACCAGCACCAGCAGTTAATCAAGCAGCCAAACCAGATTTAGCAAAACAGTTAGTGTTTGGCTCTCTGATTCAATCAGAACTAGCTAAACGGCTGAATGTTTACTCCAGCACTGTATATAAACGGCGCAATGATCCCGACTTTCCTGAATGGAGTCGCAGCCGCGATCCTGATGGTATTGCTTGGACTTTTGAGGAAAAAACTAAGGAGTTCTTCCCCCTGGAGGAAAACGAAGCTTAATAGGATGAGGAGTAGGGAATATAGCTTTCTACTCCCCAATTTCCCTATTTTTCAATGTGCTTTTGACTTTTAAACTCTAAACCTACAGCTTCCGAGATAGAACTGAGGTGATTCTGTTCTAATTTAGACAGCAAACCCTCAAGAATGCGGCGTACCATCATTGGGCCTTCGTAAATCCAACCTGTATAAACTTGAATCAGGCTAGCACCAGCAGTAATTTTTGCCCAAGCATCATCCGGGGAAAATATACCGCCTACGCCAATGATGGGAATTTGCCCTTGGGTTTGCTGCCAAATAAATCTGATCACTTCCGTGGAGCGATCGCGCACAGGCGCGCCACTAATTCCCCCGGCTTCTTGCTCAGGTGAATTGCCAGTTTTGTCAATTATCTGAGTTTTGAGTCCCTGACGGCTAATAGTGGTGTTCGTGGCGATAATTCCTGCTAACTGGTAGGTTTTAGCCAAACTAATAATATCGGCGATCGCTTCCCATTCTAAATCCGGTGCTATCTTCACAAATAATGGTTTTTGTGCATTGTTTTCAGTTTGGAGTACATCCAAGATAGAACTGAGCATAGTAGCATCTTGGAGCGATCGCAAGCCTGGAGTATTAGGTGACGACACATTCACCACAAAGTAGTCGCCCAAATCTTTGAGCAAGCGAAAACTTTGGAGATAATCTTCGGCGGCGGCTTCTAGGGGTGTCACCTTCGACTTACCCAAATTGATACCTATGGGGATAGAAGTTAACTCTTGTTTTTCCTGAGATAACCTTTGAGCCATCACCGCCGCACCACGATTATTAAACCCCATGCGGTTGAGGACAGCCTGATCTAACGGTAAGCGAAATAAACGAGGACGGGGATTACCTGGTTGTGCTACAAATGTCACAGTTCCCAATTCCGCAAAACCAAAACCCATGCTTGACCAAATACCAGAGGCTACACCATCTTTATCAAACCCAGCTGCTAAACCTACAGGATTGGGAAATTGTAACCCAAATAAGTTTTGTTCTAGCCGGTGATTATTGAGACACAGAGACTTTTGTAACAGGTTCGGCAGCCAGTGATTACCAGTGTGATTTTGATGTGATAGCCAACTTAAAAGACCAATAGCTTGGTGATGCGACCACTCTGGATCTGCCTTAACTAAATTGAATAAAACCGGACGAACCGCAACTTGATAAATATCCATTGCTAATTTTACCTTTAAAAGCAAGAAGGCTCACGTCTCACCCGTTCGCGGTAGCGTTCCGTAGGAAAGGGGAGCGTGAGATGAATTGCGCGAGTCCAAGGTCGATGTAGGTAGTTCACCCAGAAATCTCAAGAAGGACTGGTAAAAGTATTATTCGGGGTAACTTTCTGGGCATCTTAATATATATTACAAGTTATGTTGACTAATAATCAGATGGGGCAGCCACAACCACCTACAGCCGCCGAACAACATATTCTTAACCTGGGGCGGGTTTTGCAAAGTCTCAGGGAAGAAGAAGATGTTGAAGTTCTGATTGAAAAGACTATTTCTTATCTTCAGCAGCAGTTTCATAACAGTCTGATTTGGATTGCCTTTTATGATCGCCGTAAACACACCTTGTTAGGCAAGGGCGGTGTCACCCTAGGTAATGAAGACAGCTTTTTCAGAAAACGGTTGGTGCTGAATTCGGGCGACTTATTAGAGCAAGCAGTGATTGAACAGTGTCCGGTGGAAGTGGCGGATATCCGCCAAGAACCCAGAATGGGAGAATGGCAAGAATTTGGTAAACAACAGAATATTCAGGGAACAAATGTTTTTCCGATCCGCTACAAAGACCGTTGTTTAGGGTTAGTATTAATTGCTTCCACAAATTGGGGTTATCTACTGCCAGAGGATGCCAAAGCTAGGTTGTTGATAGTGTTGGGGGAATTGGGAGCAGTCCTGTATCAACATGAAATCCTGTTGCAGCAACAGCAAAGCAAACGTCCTGATGAGCCGTTATTGAAATTATTAGACAATGTACGCAACCAGAATAATTTAGAGGAAAGACTCAAAGCAGTAGTAGAAGCCACCCATGAATTTGTGGCACCCAGTCGTACCAATATTTACTGGTTTGAAAGGCAAGGACGCTATTTTTGGTGTCGCATGAGCAGTCAGCTAGTCACAATCGCGCGAGACTCTCAGCGTGAACACCCAGCCGCAGGGATGACAGTACAAGAGTTGAGTGACTTTTATTATGCTTTGTCAGTCAATCAAATTGTTTGGATTGGTGACGCGCGCAGTTCCTTAACTAGCCATTTTACTGCTAAGTTACTGCAACGTTGGCGGGTGCGATCGCTCTTAGCGGCTCCCATCTTTTGGCAAAAAGATTTATTAGGGTTTCTGGCAGTGGAAGGTAACGAACCACGCATCTGGACAGAAGCCGATAAAAATTTTGTTCAAGGTGCGGCGGGATTAATCTCCCTGGTAGCTCCTACAGAAAAAATGGAAACTACCATTCAACAAATTCAAGAAGACTCCCAACTCACCAGCCAAGTTGCTCAAACTATCTACAGTAACCAAGACTTGAAAGAGTCATTACGGCTGTGTGCCGCCAAGGTATTACCGCGATTAGCAGCTAGCCGCTTTTTAGTTTTACAGTACGATTCAGACCGGAATAACTATCAAGTTGTTTATCAAACCCAACCCCATAATCGCCGACCTTTGGCCTTTGGTTTAAGTATTTTGACAGAAACCGACAGGCAAATGTTGAAATCGGCAAAAACCACAGTAGAAGTTGAGAACTTAGACGAAGACTTAAGGTTTTTTAACTGGCGGCCAACCTTGTTAGACAATGGGGTGCGATCGCTGTTAGTGTGCAACTGCGCTCAAGGTCATCAACCAGAGGCCATTTTACTAATTACCCACTCCCATCATCGCACTTGGACAACTCTAGAAAAAGAATTGCTATGGATTGTCAGCCAACAAATTGGCGTAATTTTACGGCAATGGCGATTAGTGGTGAATAGTGAACAGCAGCAACAGATTTTGCATGGTATCCAACAATGCCTGTGTATTTTGGAAGAAGCCCAAAGCGAAACATATCAAACAGAAAAACATGATCTAGAAACTACAGCCCTCACACAAATTGCATCTATTCTCGGTTGTCCGTTAGCATTCATGTTGTCTTGGGCATCTGGGCAGTCTCATGCAGAAATCATTCCCGGTGTAATTACTGACAGTCGTTTGAGAATAGACATCAATACAAAAATAGCTGTAGAGCATGAAGCCTTGATTCAGTGGGCATTAGCCACAGATGGTTACTTAAATTTAACGGTAAATGATTTACCACCAGAAACAAAAAAATGGTTAAATTGTACGTTAATCGGTAAGGTGATAGTCATAGCTTTACGTACTGCTGCCATCCATCAACCTACGGCTGTGATTGTGTTAGCAGACTATGCAGAAAGCTACTGGCCACAAAAAACCTTGAATGCCTTAGAAATTTTAATTGAGCAATTAGCTTGGTTGCGTCGTCAACAGCAAATCGGCACGTTTTTAGAGTCTACAACTGAACAATTACAACAACTCAATTGGTACAAACATCGTCGTCTAGAAGAAATTCACAGAACCACCAGACAATTACTCAATCAAGTTCAAGATTTGGGAATACCTACTAATGAACTAACTCAGACACGCTACCAATTATTGTGGCGACAGTTAGATCAAACTGCTACGGCAATGACGGGGCTACTCAAACAGGAACAATGGCAACTACACAAAAATAGTGAAACGATGGCTATAGCCAGTTTACTCAAGCGATCGCTCGAACGCATAGAGCCTTTACTCGAACACAAAAAACTCTGGTTAGGAATTCACGGTTTAGGACAATCAACGGAAGAACGGGAATCACACAATAGTGTTGCCTTATTCCCAGCCCTGAATCCCTCCGCCTATCTCTCGTCGATGACGATTGTAGGCGACATTGTGAAATTTGAATTAGTCCTGTACGAATTATTGCTTGCTGCCTGTCAGCGTTCTCCTGATGGCAGCAGAATTGATATTTGGTGTCGTCGCTTAGATGAGCAGTTCTTAGAGTTGTCAATCACAGATAACGGCACGATTGAATCCCAGGTATTCACCAAGTTACAGCAAAAAACACGCAAAGATGTTTTAGCTGTTGATCCATGTGAGCAACTACCACATCTACATTTACTCATCTGCCAACAGATAATTCAACAACTCGCCGGCGAATTAGATTTCTACCAGTTACCAGATCATCGAGTAGTTAGTCGCTTACTGTTACCCCTAGCTGTTTGATGAGACAATTTAGCATTTTGAATTGATTTGTCGCCAATCCCCAGTCTTGAATCCCTGTGTTAGTATCTTTTTGAGTCAATTATCCCAAATTCAGTTGATGGGGGGATGCGTACAAGTTTTCTGTTCAAAAGTATCTTCCTTGAGTAAGAATCTGGTTATAATTGTCTGCCATCTCTCTTAGAAATCTAATTCAACTTTGCACAGTTAATGATATGGGACGCTATCGTTCTAAATCTGACTTACCTACAAAAATCTGTCCGGTATGTCAACGTCCCTTCACTTGGCGGAAGAAATGGCAAGATTGCTGGGATGAGGTGAAATATTGCTCAGAACGTTGCCGTCGTCGGCGTTCTGATGCAACAACATAGGGGAACTGGGAATTGAAGCAAGGGAGCAGGGGCGCAGGGTGCAGGGCGCAGGGAGGAGAAGACTTTGCCTTTTTCTCTCTGCACCCTGCCCTAATTCCTCTTGCTCCCAGTCCTCATTC
Source organism: Anabaena sp. CA = ATCC 33047 (assembly GCF_963870205.1). Taxonomy (NCBI): domain Bacteria; kingdom Bacillati; phylum Cyanobacteriota; class Cyanophyceae; order Nostocales; family Nostocaceae; genus Anabaena; species Anabaena sp. CA = ATCC 33047. Next base: position 234,459 of record NZ_CAWMSA010000044.1, read on the forward strand.
CCAATTCCTACAACAACCGCAACTTAAACTTAAACATCACAGGGGCATAGATGGATTCACAGGTACAACCAAAATTAATTATTCATGGGGGAGCTGGTAGTTCTCTCCACGGTAAAGGCGGATTAGAGGCAGTACGCCAATCGCTGTATGCTGTGGTAGAAGAAGTTTATGCTCTGTTATTGTCTGGAGTGAACGCTACAACAGCCGTAGCACGGGGTTGTCAACTGTTGGAAGATAATCCCCGTTTTAATGCTGGTACTGGTTCGGTGCTGCAATCTGATGGCCAAATCCGGATGAGTGCTTCTTTGATGGATGGAGGATCACAGCGTTTTAGTGGTGTGATTAATATCTCACGGGTTAAAAATCCGATTGATTTGGCAGAATTTTTACAAACTTCACCCGACCGGGTACTCTCAGATTATGGTGCGGCAGAATTAGCCAGGGAATTACAAGTACCTAGTTACAATGCTCTCACTGAGTTGCGGTTGCAAGAATGGATACAGGAACGTCAAGATAATTTTAAAAGAACGATGGCTGGGGTAGTAGCCGAACCAGAATTATTAGAACCTAGTAATGCCGGGCGCGGTACGATTGGTGTAGTCGCTTTAGATGCCTACGGTAAGCTGGCGGCTGGAACTTCTACAGGTGGTAAAGGTTTTGAACGCATTGGTCGGGTAAGTGATTCTGCTATGCCGGCAGGTAATTATGCTACGGGTTATGCGGCGGTTAGTTGTACGGGGATTGGAGAAGATATTATTGATGAATGTTTAGCCGCCAAGATTGTGGTGCGGGTTACTGATGGCATGTCTCTCAAAGATGCTATGAAAAAGTCTTTTGCTGAGGCGTATGAAAATCAACGGGATTTTGGAGCGATCGCCTTAGATGCTCATGGTGCGATCGCCTGGGGTAAAACCAGCCAAGTCATCCTCGCCGCCTTCCATGATGGCGTACAAATTGGCGACACTTTAGAACTGCCAGAAGGGACTGAGGTAGGCTGTACATTAGAGGGTTAATTGGGGATTGGGGATTGGGGATTGGGGATTGGAAGGGATTGGGGATTGGGGATTGGGAAAGAATTTCTCCCCCATCTCCCCCATCTACCTCATCTCCCTCATCTCCCCTACTGCTGACTCTTATTCCGCCAACCGGGTTTAACTACTTGACGAGAACGAGCCACCACTAAACAATCATCAGGTACATCTTCTGTCACAGTAGAACCAGCAGCCACGTAGACATCATTACCCAAGGTGAGGGGAGCTACTAACACGCTATTAGAACCTGTTTTTGAGCGATCGCCGATGATGGTGCGGTGTTTTTTCACGCCGTCATAGTTGGCGGTGATGGTTCCTGCCCCAATATTGACTTGATTTCCGGCGGTTGTATCACCCAAATAAGACAAATGAGCAACGTTGGTGCGATCGCCTATCTGCGTGTTTTTCAATTCGACAAAGTTACCGATGCGGCAATTGTTACCAACTTGAGCATGACCCCGTAAATGAGCATAAGGGCCGATTTTGGCTCCTGCTTGGATGATGCTATCTGTAACTACGGAGTAATGCACGGTAACATTTTCACCGACTTGGCTATTTTCAATCAAACTACCAGGGCCGATACGACTGCCAGTTTGAATCACAGTGTTGCCCCGGAGATGAGTTTGCGGTTCAATAATCACATCTGGCTGTAATTCTACAGTATCATCAATAGTAATGCTGTTGGGGTCTACTAGAGTGACACCAGCTAGCAACCATTTTTCCTTGACTCGCCTCTGTAAAATTTCGGTTGCTGTGGCTAGTTGCAAGCGGTCATTTATACCCAAAATTTCCTGTTCATCTGCCACATCTACCGCCATTACTTGACCTACCTGGGTGACAGCATCGGTGAGATAATATTCTTTCTGGGCGTTGTTAGCCTGTAAATGGGGTAGAACCTCGGCTAAATTCTGCCAACGAAAGCAATAAATCCCGGCATTCACTCGTTGATTTTGTCTTTGGGCTGGAGTACAGTCTTTTTCCTCGACAATTTGCTGTACAAAGTTTTCATCGTTGCAAAAAACCCGCCCGTAGCCTTTAGGGTTAGGTAAATAGGCTGTGAGGATAGTGGCGGCGTTTTGATGTGCTTGGTGAGTTTGTAATAACTTTTCTAAGGTTGCGGTGCGTAATAGCGGCACATCCCCATTCAGTACCAGTAAATCCCCATTGTAACCCTCTAGGTGGGGCAGTAATTGTTGGATGGCGTGACCTGTTCCCAGTTGTAGAGTTTGTTCAACAAACTCCAACTCAGGCGCATCGATAGCGGCTTTAACTTCTTCACCCTGATACCCGACAATCACCATTCGCCGTGACGGTGATAGTGGTTCGACACTTGCTAGCACCCTTTCCACTAGCGATCGCCCACCCAAAGAATGTAAAACCTTGGGTAAGCTGGATTTCATTCTGGTGCCACGTCCTGCTGCTAGTATTGCTACAACTACCATAATTAGCTACTGCACTTGCTACTTTAAGATGTAGGCTCAAATAATACCAGCTAATCATCATAGTCCAACAACAGACTGCCGATAACCTAAGCTGACTGACGCTGTAAGGTGAGAATAAACTGGGCAAACTGCTTGACAAGCTGAGGATTACGCCAACCAGACTCAGTTTCTTTGAGAATGACACATAATGCTTCTTCGGAACTAAAAGCTCGTTTGTAAGGGCGATCGCTAGTCAGGGCATCGTAGATATCAATTATCTGAAATACTTGTGCTAGATAAGGTATTTCATCTCCCTTGAGTTGATCTGGGTAGCCAGAACCATCCCAACGTTCATGATGATGGCGAACAATCGGAATCACTCCCCGCATACTACGTAGTGGTTTACAGATTTTTTCCCCAATCAATACGTGTTGTTTCATTACCGCCCAATCTTCAGGGGTGAGTTTGCCTGGTTTGAGCAATACTGCATCGGGAATTCCCACTTTACCAATATCGTGAAGATAACTACCCCATCTTAAATCTCGCATTTGGTAACGTGAAAGATGCAGATACTCACCAAAAGCTTGTCCTAGTTTGACTAGCCGTTCACAATGATCACCCGTATTCGGATCACGACTTTCAATCGCCCTAGCTATAGAAAATAAAACTTGTTCTGCATGATCTAAGTCTTCATTTAACCGCTTCTGTCGGATTAAAGATTTAACACGCGCTACTAATTCTACACGATCAAACGGTTTAATCAGAAAATCATCGGCTCCGACTTCAATCGCCCGGATGCGCGATCGCCTATCATTTAAAGCTGTAATAAAAATTATCGGTATGAGTCTGGTATGTTCATCTTGTTTCAGTATTTGACAGACTTCAAACCCGTCCATTCCCGGCATCATCACATCCAGTAAAATTAAATCGGGTTGTTGTTGCTTCACCAGTTCCACAGCTAAAAAACCACTATTCGCCTCAATCACTGTGTAGCCTTCCATCGCTAACAGTGCCACAGCAGTCATTCTACTAGCAGTATGATCATCCACTACTAATACTTGCGCTGATTCAGCATCAAAGCTATGGTTTTGATTTGTTGGGCTTTGTATAGTTCTGGAAATGAAACTGTCATAACCAGGATTCAGCCAAGAATTTACTTTTTGGCTTTCTGCAATGATCAAATCTTCTGGAGATAAACCCAAGGAATAATCTGGTTCATCATGACATTCTCCGGCATGATTAGCAGCTACACTATTAACCTTACTTGGGGGATGAGACCCACTTAACTGCTGTTCAGTAGAGCCTGTATAGTCACTACTAATTTTAATCACAGAAGTACCCCAATATTGAATAATAATTTAACAGCCTTCGATGGACAAACCATCTGATTATTTAATTGTCAATCTGACCATTTTCTTGCACCATCTTAGATTGCTAGCTTGAGTAATCCCCACAAATATTTATGTGTTTTGAGAACAGCGAGAATCTACCTAGAGGAATTGCCTTATGTAATTTACCTGTTTTTCATGCCAGGATGATCAATATTCACAAATGTTAAATCATGATTTTCACTGGGATTGTTGAGCATAGTTTCCCCAGCAACAACAATACTGGACTAAGCTAGATCAAAGTGGGGTGATTTGAGTCTAAGTTATGATTTTAGGCGATAAAATTTCTGATTTTGGTATAATAATTTTCGTGTATCATCGTTGGTTGCGAATCATCAATAATGATTGCATCTTAAGATACAAAGCTTTGAACAATCAGTTTATTTACACAAAATTAATAATTCCAGTACCGTGAACTGGCGGAAAATTCGGGACTTCCAAAGCCAAAAATCTCCAAAATGTAGGGTGCGTCAGTATGAATATTTTCTTAGTATAGCTAGGGTTTCTCGTACTGACGCACCCTACTAACTGTTCCCTGTTCCCTGTTCCCTGTTCCCTCTTAATCAGTTACCCAGAAGAAAATACTCAAAGCAATACTGATAATCAATATAACTACTTACGTATAATTACTGTGTGACCACCGTTTTCGCCAACGGGAAGTAGGCTCAAGCTTGCTAGCTTGTTGTTCTTGTTGTCGTCGCTGCAAGATGACATCAGCAGAATCGTTTAATTGCGGATCACGATAGGGAATAGCGGCACGAGTCAGCAAATGTTCTTGTTCGGCTAGAGAGAGGGAAGGCAGGGCTGGGTGCGCTTCTGACTCTGGATGTTTCGGATAGGCTGCCACAGTTCCAGGTGTGCGCCTCCCCACTGGTGGAGTTGAACCTATTTGTAAGCCAGCAGTTAACAGGGCTGTACGTACCGCCGCCGCACAAGAATAAGTTGCTAGTAAGCCATCTCGGTGTAAACACAGAGCAACTTTTTGCAAAAATTCCACAGTCCATAGTTGAGGACACTGAGGCGGCGAAAATGGATCTAAAAAAATTGCATCAGCCTGGAAACCTAATTGATGTAATCTCTTAATTGAGTCTCTAGCATCACCAATTAATAGTTTGGCGTTGAGTCTTGGTGTCTGGACTTGTTGCTCAAAAGCCAATGTTTTTAAAATAGGCGTATGTTCATAATTCCAGTTATCTAATACATCATGCTCTATTGCTGCTTGCGGCACAGATGGATTCAGTTCTACACCGATTAATTCTACATAACAATTGGGATTTACTGCCCAAATTGTCTGCAAAGCGGCGGCTGTGTTGTATCCTAGACCATAACAAATATCTAACAGGTGTAAAATCGGTTTTTGAGCAGCGTCTCTGAGTTGGGTAGGACTGACAAATTTGAGAAAACTTTCCTGTTTGGCTCCGAAATGACTATGAAAAGCTTCTCCAAACTCTTGGGAGAAGAATGTAAACGAACCATCGCCTGTGATTTGTGGTGCAAAAGTGGTAAATTCTGGTGTTGTCATGTTGCTAAAAATCAGAAATCATCAAGAAAAATCAAATTTAATTTTTTGCAGTTGCTAGTTGTATATTATTGTGAACTTATATGGATAATCATCAATTTGTTGTTTCCCCAGCCTGGCTTTTGCAACACCTTCAAAACCCAGATGTGGTCATTGTAGATTGTCGCTTTTCTTTAGCCGATCCACAACTAGGGCGAAAGCAGTATGAAGCCAGTCATATCACTGGGGCTTACTATTTAGATTTGAATTTGGATCTTTCTAGCCCTGTGGGTAAACATGGTGGGAGACATCCTTTACCCAACCCGGAGGAATTAGGGCAGAAATTAGCAGCTATTGGAGTAGAGTTTCAAAAAACTCTGGTTGTCGCCTATGATGACTCACGCTTGGCGTTTGCGTCTCGTCTGTGGTGGTTGTTGCGCTATTTCGGACATCAACAAGTCGCCGTTTTGGATGGTGGTTTTAGCCAATGGCAAACAGCAGGTTATCCGATTACAGATATCATTCCTCAAGCTCAAACAGCTAATTTTACTCCCCAAATTCAAACGGAATTGGTGGTGGATATTGAAGCTGTCAAAAATCTTAAGGATTTACCGACGGTAGTTTTGGTAGATTCGAGAGAAGGCGATCGCTATCGTGGTGAACGAGAGTCAATTGATAAAGTTGCAGGTCACATTCCTGGGGCTGTAAATTACCCTTGGAGCGAAGTTACAGATGCTAACGGTAATCTAATCACACTCACACAACACTGTCAACGCTGGGAAAATCTCCAACAAGCCGAGGAAATCTTAGTTTATTGTGGTTCTGGTGTGACAGCCTGTGTCAATCTCCTTTCTCTAGAGTTAGCAGGGATTCATACAGGTAAACTTTATGCTGGTAGTTGGAGTGATTGGATTAGTTATTAGTCATTAGTCATTAGTCATTAGTCATTAGTCATTAGTTATTAGTTATTAGTTATTAGTCATTAGCTAAATCAAAAAGAAGCCCCACATCTGACCCGATAGGGCAGTGTGGGATGAATTTTTGGGTGATGACGAATTGACCCACAACCAATTCAATCCGCAGGATTGAATTGGTTGTGGGTCGATGAGGAATCACCAATTCTAACTTTGAGCGAGTCAATAAAATCTTCAATTACATGAGTCATCGTCTTATCGTTTTGACTTGCGTATAATCTTAATTTATTTAATCTGCGTTCAGATATCCTTAAATTTAATGTTTTGCTTTTCATAAATGCCAGTACAACGTCGTTACACTTATGTTATGCTAAACATAGGTCGAAAACAAGGATAAGGCAATGAAAACCTCATACCAATACAAAATCAAACCCACTAAAGAGCAAGCAGAGAAAATAGATAAAACGCTGGATATGCTGCGTTGTCAGTATAATTATCTGCTTGCTCAGAGGTTTGACTGGTATGAACAAAATCGTTGTCCTATCGATAGATGCCCATTAATTTGTCATTTGCCGGAGTTAAAAGAGCAACCCAACTATTACAAACAAAAAGCTTCTCTAGTTCAACTTAAAATTGATAGACCTTGGTACAAAGAGATTCACTCTCAAGTATTACAGGAAGTTCCTAAAAAAGTTGAGATAACTTTTGAGCGATGGTTAAAGGGTGATGTTAATGGTAAAAAGTCTGGAAGACCTAGATTCAAAGGAAAAAGTCAATATAAAACTTTTACTTATACCCAATTCAAACGGCATCATTTTGTTAATAATAAAATCACACTGTCAAAAATTGGAGATGTTAAGGTAATTGTTCATCGCCCCATACCTGATGGTTTTGAGATTAAAACTGTATCTGTTACTAAAAAAGCAGACGGTTATTATGTCACTCTCAGCCTTGACGACAAGACGGTTCCCACAATTAATCCCGATTTCAATCCTGATAATATTGTTGGAATCGATGTAGGTTTGATTGATTTTTATGTAGCTTCTGACGGTTCTAGAATTGCTGCACCTAAGCATTTACGCAAAGCTGAACATAAATTAAAATCAGCACAACGTAAGGTGTCAAGGCGAAAAAAAGGTTCTAATAGACGAAAGAAAGCTATCCAAAAACTGGGTAAACAGCATAAAAAAGTTGCTGATACCCGTAGAGATTTTCACTTTAAAGCAGCTAAATCACTTCTTGATAAGTATGATGTTGTTGCCGTTGAAAAACTGAATGTTAAAGGACTTGCTAAAACAAGGCTAGCTAAAAGTGTCAATGATGCCGGATGGGGACAGTTTGTAACAATACTTTCAAACAAAGCCGAAAATGCTGGTTTGAAGGTAATAGCTGTAAATCCAAATGGTACTAGCCAAGAATGTTCTAACTGCGGTCACAAAGTTAAAAAGCCGCTATCTCAAAGAATGCACAATTGTCCTGTTTGTCATACTATTTTGTGCAGGGATTTGAATGCGGCAATAAACATAAAGGCGCGTGGGACGCACGCCCTCAAAGCTCAATTAATGTCCTCATAGGGGAGTCATTGAGAAGCCCACACTCACCCGTTCGCGTAGCGTCCCGTAGGGAAGGGGAGTGTGTGGAGTACGTCACTTGGAAACAACCCCTATTCCCCTATTCCCTATTCCCTATTCTCTGCCTAAACAACTACAATAATTGTTTAAGCGGACGATATCACATTAAATTAGGGACTTCCAGATAAAAAAATTTCAAAATCTTGTAGAGACGTTGCATGCAACGTCTCTACACTCTAGTCTGGTTAACTTACGCTGCGCCGAATTCTTTGCCCACCATCGCATTAAAAGAACTTACTATAGAGATAATTTGGTCAGCATCATCAGGTTCAAACACTCCATCTAATCCTTCATAGTGCAAGTCTGTAAAGGGTGGTTCATAAAGTAACCCGGCATCCATCACACCGTTTTGGGTTAAATAATCAATGATGGTGTTAACAAAACGGATTTGAGTGGCATTAAAGTTACTACCCTCTAAATATTTAGCAAATGCTTGTTTGGCTGCGTTTCTGTCTAACCCTACCAGTTGACGAATGAACAGCTTCAGATTTTTACCGTAAACTTCTTCAAACCGTTCTCGACTTTCAACTGCTTCTGCATTAAATAGTAACTCCTCCAAAGATGCTAAATCTGCATCAGTTAAGGGTACGTTACGTTTCAGTTTGGCGATCGCTATCTGATTCTCATGTTCCCGAATATACGCCTCTACTTTCTTGCGGTATTGGTAGGGACTAAATCCCGTCTGTCTCATCGGGATATTAGCTTCTGTAACTTCCCCTAACTTATCCTCAAAGTCTGTGTAAACTATAACTTGCTTTTTCGGGTCAATAAACTTCACTAAATCCCGCAGTTGATGACGCATCTGCTCAATTATCTCAGGTGTGATATCTAACCACCATGTTTCTGTTTGGATGTCTTCAATCAGGGCGAGTTTGGCTTTCACCATTGGGATAGTCTGCTTTTCTTCCAACTGATGCAACAAATCCCTGACTTGATCGCGTAGCTTGATAAAATCTTGAGACTTGTTCATCACAGCAATTTGCAGTTTGAGACAGAGTAAATCAAACCGTTTAGCTGGATGATTCTCTTGGGGTAAACCGTTGGGAAGTGGGGCTAAAGATTGAGCAATGTTGTCTATATCTGCATTATTCAGATTATCCCAGCGCGATCGCTCTGAAAACTCCTCTACCTGTTGTAAGTGACGGCGAACTAAAAAGTTATCTCGCGCCATTGTGGCTACGTGCTGATGTAAGTCGTCTAGTAATCTACTGCGTAACTGGTTTGGTTCAGGGTTGTTAGTTTCTCGGCGCAGTAATTCACTCAACTCTAACCGGGTTCTCACCAGTTTAGTTGTGATGCTGTCGCTGGGTTTCTGTTCTGATTCGGCAATCTGCTGATTGAAGTAATCAAAGTTACTGCACAGGTCAAATACTAAAAACTCGGTCTTATGATTGTCTACGCCAAATAAATCACGACACAGGCGAGTCCCACGCCCAATCATTTGGTTAAACTTCACCAGTGAATATACAGGCTTGAAAAATACTAAATTTACCACTTCGGGAACATCAATACCAGTGTCGAGCATATCTACAGACACCGCTATTGTGGGTTGTTTATGGGCTTCGGAAAAGTCATCTATCAGGCTTTGGTTGTAAGTAATTTCGCTGTGAATGACTTGAGCAAATTCACCTCGATAGTGGGGATAGTTAAGATTGAAGCGTTGGACGATAAACTCGGCGTGCTTTTGATTACGGGCGAAGATGATAGTTTTACCGAGGCGATCGCCACCTTCTACTTTGAGTCCCCGTTGCATCAATAACTCTAAAGCTTGATCCACTGTACTGATGTTAAACAGCCAGTCATTCAGGGCGGCGGCGTTGATTTTGTCGGGAATCGCTCCGGTTTCCTCGTCGCGGAATCTGTCTTCATATTCTTCCTGTTCGGCTGGGGACAAGTCAGCGTATCTGATACCAGTACGCAGGAAGCGGAAAGGCACTTGTACCCCTCTACCGGGGACTAGATAACCATCAGCGATCGCATCCCGCAATTCATAAGCAAAGGTAGGAACTCCCGCCTCTAAGTCAAAGATGCGGTAGGTGTCGCGGTGAACTTCATCACGGGGGGTAGCAGTTAACCCCACCAGCAGCCCATCAAAGTAATCAAAGATAGCCCGATACTTGTGATAAATTGAGCGATGCGCTTCATCCACAATGATTAAATCAAAATGTCCAGGGCCAAAAATGCGTTTGTCGCCATCGTTGCGGTTGATGCGGTTTAACATTGTCGGATAGGTAGACAGCACCACATTATCAGTTGGGGTTGCCTCGTATTTGGTGATGTCTACGGCGGTGGCAGTGGGTAAGTGAGATTTAAAAGCCCGCAATGCTTGAGTAATTAAGGCGTTGCGGTCTGCCAAAAACAAAACGCGCTTTACCCAATTAGCACGCATCAACAAATCAACCAATGCGATCGCCGTGCGAGTTTTGCCTGTTCCCGTCGCCATCACCAGCAAAGCCTTGCGTTCTTTTCTGTCGTCAAAGGCTTCGGTAATGCTGCGAATCGCTAAAGTTTGGTAACTGCGCTCAACAATAGCCGGATTGATATTTACCAAATGCAACCGCTTGCGGTGGGTGCGGCGAAAAATTAACCGTTCTAACTCATCTTTTTTAAGAAAACCCTCGATTTCACGAGGCGGATAACTCACATCATCCCAAATCCAATACTTGTAACCGTTGGTGTAGAAAATCACCGGACGCTGTTGAAAACGAGCTTCTAGACAGTCAGCGTAGAGTTTAGCTTGGTGTCTCCCGGTTTCTGGACTTTTACGGGTGCGTTTCGCTTCCACCACCGCCAGAGGTTTACCATCATCACCCCATAGTACATAGTCTACTCGTCCCCTGCCCGTATCGTTAGGCATTCCCTCAACTTCGTACTCTGTGCAACCGGATTGATTGATATTCCAACCCGCTTCTTTGAGCAGAACATCAATTAAATAGTGACGGGTTGCGGCTTCGTTGTAATTGTGGGTGTCGGGAACCGCGAGATTTTGCTGTTTGAGGGTAGCCATTTTCCCCTTGAGGGCTGTTAACTCCGCCTCAGTTTGCTGCTGTCGTGCTTCCGCGATGCGGCGCATTTCTTCACTCAGGGAAAGTTGCGTTTCTAAAGCTTGCAACTGTTCTACAGACAAGTCTGAAATGTTCGGTTGAGTCGCACAGGGAATTAAGTCACGGTCAAAGTTGACTGCGGGATGATTTTTGATATCCTCAGAGTAAGAGCGTGACAGCCAGTAGAGGAAATGAAACAGTTCTTCGACTAGGTGCAGAGAATCCTTTTCTGTAATAGTTGTCGATCTATGGACTGCAATATTACCCATTTTGTGGATAGCGCGGACTTTAGCAAACAGCCCTGGTTTGAGGTTGTTTTGAAAAGTTTGTTCGTGGATGAGCGTCCCTAAATTGTTGTCATAGGGTAGTTGCAGATTAGCATCATAAGCATAAAGCCAGTGGACAGCTTGCTCTAGGGTGAAGCGACAATAAAAGCAACTGGCACGGGGAGCGGTGTAAACTAGGCTTTCGGCTTCTTTGGCGTGTTGAAACAAACCAGGGTAACGTTTTTGGAGAAAGTCAAAGTTAGATGCCATAAATACCCGCTTACTTCCACAGTTTACCATTAATGATGTATTTAAACAGTATAAACTATAGCTGAATAGGGCAGTATGTTCATCAGTGAAATTAAGCAAGACAAAAAAATTCTCCCCTATCAATGTAGAGACGTTGTATACAACGTCTCTACATTTGTAGTTGGCTGTGCATCACCTGACGATGATTGAGAATGGTGCAATATTTGATTTACCAATAATAATATTGGTGTAAAATCGGGTATTAATTGTGAGTTTTGTAGTATTGTAGGGTGCGTCAGACTGATTAAATACTGTGAATAAATATATTATTGCTATCTGACGCACCCTACTGATATGCCTACGGGACGTTACGCGAAGCCGTAGGCTATTGCGAATTGGTGTAAAATTGGGTGTAATACCAAGTCTCTATGAAGTTGCACAGAAATACAATGTAGAGACGTTGCATGCAACGTCTCTACAGCGCATAATAAAGTTCCCTGTTCCCTACCCCAACAGATATGATAACTATTCAAACGGACATGGTATAAGTTGTGAGTTTTGACAACGTTTGTAAAGCTTTAGCTGAAAAATACCCAGAAGAATTTGTGAGTTGGTTACTGGCTGAAGTACCGACAACAGTTGAGGTACTGAAAACAGAATTGAGTTTAGAACCAATTCGTGCTGATTCTGTGACATTTCTGCAAACAGCCAATCGAATTTTACATATTGAATTTCAAACCCGCACCATCTCAAATCCGCCGCTTCCATTCAGAATGCTGGATTATTCCGTCAGGTTAATCCGTCAATATAATGTCCCTGTGACACAGGTGGTAATTTTTTTACAAGAGACAAATAACGAAGTTGCTTTTACTGAAGAATATGTCAATGAAACAACCACTCACCGTTATCGAGTTCTGCGGATGTGGGAGCAAGAATCAACAAGATTTCTAGATAATCCTGCATTATTACCGTTAGCACCATTAACACAAACAACCTCACCGCAAAGGTTACTATCCCAGGTTGCCCAAAGTGTTGCTAGAATTTCTGATAGGGATACTAGACAAGATATTGCAGCTTATACAGAGATTTTAGCGGGTTTGAAGTTTGAAAAGGGATTGATTAGGCAATTTTTAAGGGAGGATGTCATGCAGGAGTCGGTGATTTATCAGGATATTTTACAAAAGGGAAAGCAACAAGAAGCTCTGAGTTTTTGTATGTCTTTACTTGAAGAACGTTTTGGTAATATTGATGCGTCAATTATTGAGCAAGTCCAAGTTTTAAGCAAGGAACAGTTAGAAGCTTTAGGTAGACAGCTTTTGAGAATTTCATCGATAGATGATTTAGTAATTTGGCTACAGCAAATTTAATTCTTCAGTTATCAAGCGAAAATGCGATGCAGGAGTCGGTGATTTATCAGGATATTTTACAAAAGGGAAAGCAACAAGAAGCCTTTCGGTTTTTGATGCGTCAATTAACTCGGCGTTTTGGTGAGATTGACTCGTCGATAATTGAACGGTTACGAGTATTATCTACTGAACAATTGGAAGTATTAGGAGAGGAATCTATAGATTTTTCTGCAATATCTGATTTGGTAGTTTTACTAGAACAGCAGGAAAGTAATTGAGTTGAAATAAAAAATATGGCAACGATAACGATTAATATTTCAGAGGAGCAACTGCAAAAGTTGCAGGCATTAGCGCAAAAGTTGGGAATGTCTACTGAAGAGTTGTTATCTGCAAGTTTGGAAGATTTATTAAATCATCCTCAAGGCGAGTTTACCCAAGCAGCTAGTTATGTGATGCAGAAAAATGCTGAACTTTATCGGCGATTAGCATGATTCGCTATTTGGTACTTGTTGAAGTTATTGAACTTCATCGTCAGATTATCGAGCAGTCTGGGGGAAGTTTGGGGATTCGAGACTTAGGTGCTGTAGAGTCTGCACTTGCTCAACCACGTATGACATTTGGTGGTGAGGAGCTTTACCCGACACTTGTTGATCAAGCTGCGGCTATCGGTTTTTCGCTGGTAATGAATCATCCATTTATTGATGGTAATAAGCGAATTGGTCATGCAGCAATGGAAGTTTTTTTGGTGATGAATGGTTTGGAAATTGGGGAGCATCCCAAATGTGTAAATTTATTTTTACCCAATGTCAAAGGCTGGGAAGAAACGAACCACGAAGGACGCAAAGATCACGAAGGTAAGAAAGTTCAGAGAGTTTTTGGTGTTGCTGCGGTTATTTTTGCAAAATTGGGATGCTCCCGGAAATTGCAGCTTCTGTTGATGAACAGGAGGAAATTATACTATCTCTAGCATCTGGTCAACTTGAGCGTGAGGTATTTACACAATGGTTGAAATCTCATGTCAAAGTTATCTAAGTTTTGGCTCAGAGTTCTCCCCGAAAGGCTTTTTGTAGTAGGGAGTTGAAAAGATGTGAGTATTCGGTTTCCTCTTTCCTAATATTAACCATCATTTTAGATATTTTTTGTCTAATTATCTTGTATTCAATTTGTAAAGTTAAAGGTGGCACAGGTATATAAAAGTCTTTTATCTTTGTAAGGGTTAATCTGGTAATAGCTGCACCTGCAACATTTTTTAAGTGGCTAGTTCTAACACTTTCATTGTTCAGCCAATCACATAAATATTCACTGATAATAGCTTTTCCAACCTTCAGTAGTGCAAGGCTAGACAGCATACTAAACTCAAAATCATAGTTATTAATCGCAGCAATTCCAGTTGTTACACCATCCTTGATATAGAGAACATCACCTTGTTCTGGATTGCAACGAGTGTAGATTTTTTTATGATCTTCTTCTGACACAAACCAAGGATCTGAAAAAAAATCTAATCCATATACTTTGAGGTGTTTAGCCGTTATGTAGGGAATACCCTTATTCAAAGTTGGGGGTGAATGATGTGTACCATCAGTTATTTTGTCGCACACATCAGATAACTTACTCAAAGCCCACCCTTTGGGATTTGTAACAGGATCGCCGAACATATCCAAGAAAGCCGATCGCAGTAATTCCTCTGTGAGTGCGATCGCTTCTTTGCGTTTCCGGCGAACAGCATCAGCCTTATCGAGAATCGCAGCAATACGGCGTTGTTCTTCTAACGGAGGAAGGGGTACAGCAAGTTTCTTGAGATTACTTGCGTTAACACCAGCTTGAGCTGTTCCAGTTGCACTTCGATTTATTTGATTCCAATAGTTTGGTGTCTGAAAAAAACGAGCCAAATAACTAGGAACAACTTTTGCTGAAGGTCGAACTCGTATCAAGTAAGACGCAAACACAGAACCTTGTGGACAACTGCGAACAAGAAAACTTTTACCAGTTGTTGCTCCTGTACGTGCAAAAACTATATCCCCTTCCATAAGAGCATATTTCTTACTGTCTTCTTCAGTACAGTTACAGAAAGGGACAGTTGACCAATCTACTCTATCTTCTTGAATGTCTGTGATGCGAAGGAACTTTGGCCCATTTCCTGAATCTGTTGCAGAAGCAGTTAGACCATAATCTATCTGTTCGGCTATATTTTGTAGAGGTACAACCTTCCAAGGAGATACTGCACTCATCCCAACAACCCCTCTAAAGCGTCCAAATCCGCCCGAATTTCAGCCTCTAAATCTCGCAACTTCTGCAAAATCACCTTGGGCGGCTCATACTTCACTTCTTCATACTCGATTTCTTTGTAGCGGTTAATCGACAGATCATAACCATTAGTTTTAATCTCATCCTTGGGTACAAAAAACGCCTTAAGGGTGCGGTCTGTATCCGTCTCAGGATTTCGCGCCTTCCACAGTTGCAATAAATCGGGGATGTCGTTCTCTTCCACAGGCTGACGCTTATCATCCAGCGATAAGCCATCCGCCTCCATGTCGTAAAACCAAACGTAATCCGTCCCCCCTGCCCCAGTCTTGGTAAAAATCAGCACTGCCGTAGACACACCAGCATAGGGTTTAAACACCCCAGAAGGCATAGAAATCACCCCATCCAGTTTATGTTGTTCTACCAACACCTCCCGAATTTTTTTATGGGCAGTAGAAGAACCAAACAGCACCCCATCCGGGACAATCACCGCCGCCCTGCCGCCAATTTTCAGCAACCGCAAAAACAGCCCAATAAACAACAGTTCGGTTTTCGTTGTGGAAATAACCTTAGTTAAATCCTTAGCAATAGTAGACTTTTCTATCGAACCTTTAAACGGGGGATTTGCCAAAATCAACGTAAACGCTTCGGTAATTCCAGCATGATCTTCAGACAGAGAATCCCGCGCCTCAATTTTCGGGTCTTCAATCCCGTGTAACATCAAGTTCATACTACCAATGCGGAGCATTGTGCCATCAAAATCAAAACCGTGAAACATTTCTTTATTGAAGTGTTCCCGATTCCCTGGCGCATTTAAAATCAGATTGCCATCTGCATCTTTCAAGTCGCGCAGATATTCAGCCGCCGCCACCAAAAACCCCGCCGTACCACAAGCAGGATCACAGATAATCTCTCTTGCGCCCGGTGACATCAACTCAACCATCATTTTAATAATGTGCCGGGGTGTGCGAAACTGCCCATTAGTGCCGGCTGTCGTCAGCTTTGACAGCATATACTCATACAAATCGCCTTTGGTATCCCTGTCTTCCATCGGGATTTGGTCAATTTGTCCGACTACACTCGCCAACAGCGCAGGGTTAGCAATTAGGAAAACAGCATCTTTCATGTGGCGCACATAGGTGCTATCTTCCCCGGTTGTCCCCAAAGTTTTGATAAAAGGAAAAGCCTTATCCCGGACAATTCGCAGCATTTCCTCAGAATCAGTCAGGTTTTTGAAATAAGACCAACGACAATGTTGTTTATCTACTGCGAAAATCGGGTTAGTAATGGGTTTATTGAGTCTGTTGGCTTTTTTCTCCTGCGCCAACTCCAAGTCATCTAAACGTTTGATGAATAACAGGTAAGATATTTGCTCAATTACTGAAAGAGGATTACTAATACCGTTATTCCAGAAAGTTGTCCAAAGGCGGTCTACTTTGGACTTTATCTCACCTGTAATCATCCGCTTAACTGCTCCTACGATAACGATATATACCAAGACTTGATGTTTTTGTCAATGTTATTTATAGCAGAAGGCTGGGGCAGGTTTTTCAAAATTCGCCTAATACCCAGTTATAGTTGACGCTAAAAAACCAGCTATTAAAATCAATGTTGCTTACGGTGGAATCACCAAAGCTAAAGCCACTCTGAAGATTCAGACTATTAAATTCAGATAGGCGATAATTGACTTGAGTAAATAGCCGATGATAATTATCAAAGCGATCGCGCTCAGTGAAATCTGATAAATTCAACTGGTAGCCTAAACCCACCTCTAGGGGTTTTTGAATTTGATAACTCAACAATAACCACAGAGAATTAATCATCCGGCTACGGTTATCAGGTTCAGCTAGATTCCAACTCAACTCATAAAAACTATCTAGCCGTAACTTTTCCGTGAGGGTATCTCGCCTTCCCAAAGAGAGGCGAAATGAGTTTTCAGCGAGGAAGCGATCGCCTGCTGTAAACAAATCACTATTTTGAGCATAAAATAACTGTTGATTACTCCAACCAATTTCCCCATACATGCGGCTGGATAGCTGTTGGTAAATCCCCAGATTAAATCTAATTTGGTTATAATTAAATCTAGATTGGTCTACATAACGAATTAAATTACCATTAATTGAACCATTTATATAAGTCTGTTCTCCCAAAGGAAAATAAGCCGAGGCTAACCTTAATCCATAAAAAAACAAGCCCTCTTTTATAGGAGCAACATCCGACGCAAAAATGTTATTACTATAAAAATAACCAACATTTGCTTGTAAAGAACCTATCGGTTTAAACTGCGGTGCTGCTGTTTTTCTCGGTGGAATTTCTGGTTGTTCCAAAGGTGATTGTGGTAGCTGTCTGGGGCGCACCCTTAACCCCAACTCCCGATAATCATCTGATTCAGGGTTAGGTAGTTTTGTCTCTCGTAACCTTTGTATTAGCCTCTCTAACCTTTGATTTCTCGTGACTGAAGACGCATCTGGTAATCCCTCTATTGGTTGCGGGGTAGTTTGAGGGAAAATATCAGGCTGAGTTTCTAACTGTGGCGATTCATTCCTCTGTTGCACAAGACTCGGATTTTCCGCTTCAGCCGTTAGTAATTGCGGTTGTGACTGATTAAATTGCATCTGTTTTGTAGATGCTAAATCAAACATCTCAAATTGTGGCAATTGAGAATTATCTACTCTTAACTGCTCATATTTGCATATATAATCAGTTGTTTGATTATTCAGGACATGATTGTTTATTTCCCCTAAATAATCTTGACAATTGTGTGAATTTGACTTTTTGACGGATGCTGCATCTACCCTAATGCAATAAGTGTTGCTACCAATGACAGCTAACAAAATTGTGAATAAAAATCTTTTCCAGCCCTGAATTTGCATCTTGTCTAGATGGCTTGAATTTATCTAAAATTACCGTGGTTACAATGTGACTAACTATACTGAGAAATATAATGTTTTGACACTTTTGACACTATAGAATATTACCTCCAGAATGTTTACTGTACCCTAATCTGGCAAAAGTTGCTTAACGAAAATTGTGGTCGGGTGGGTATTGCTTGCCAGTTGCTAATACCCTGAGTTTTCTGTTTTTAGCTGTGCATAGCCTGACTCTGATAGAGAATCAAGCCAAAGATGATTTTACCTGATTATCCTCCTATCCTGTTACTTGCAGCTTGTATGATTTCTTGCATAGATTCCAATTGGCGGGTAAAATTAATTTTATGTATTATCATCTCAGCAGACACAAACTGACATTAAGTGTATCGTAGAGAAAGTTAAGCTATCTTTAACAGCAAATTAACTCAGAAAATAGCGAAGAAAAATAGAAAATTAGCGAGTAAATATCTGTAAAGTTCAGAATTGATTTTTAACTAGGTTGGTATCGGTGCAATTTTTACTTATTTGAACTATGCGTTTTAAAGTATTGCAGTTAGCGATTGGTTTGTGGGGAATCATACTAATCAACTTGCCCAGTTTAGTAAGTGCTAACATTCCCTTAACTCGCGCCCAGATTCAAAGCTTGCGTAACTTTGTACAGTTGATTCCCAGAAGTAGCAAAAATAAGCGTCCCGCCCGTCCAGCAGATGCACTGATTCCAGGGGATGGGCTATCGACTGGTAGAGCCTCTTTAGCAGATTTGCGTTTCAATGATGGCTCTTTAGCGCGAGTTGGGGAACAAGCATTATTCCAATTTTTGCCTAGAACCAGGAATTTTAGACTATCCAACGGCACAGTATTACTACTGATTCCACCAGGAAGGGGACAAACACGCATCCAAACACCCAGCGCAGCAGCAGCAATCCGAGGGTCAGCCTTGTTCGTGCGCTATGATCAAATAACAGACACGACAATTGTCGGCGCGCTGACAAATAGTGGGATTACAGTTTTAAATAAAGATGCTTCCCAAACTCAAGAATTGCAAGCAGGTCAACTTTTAGTAGTAGTTAAAGGCGAATTTCAAGGCTTATATGATTTTGATCTGCAAACTTTTTATGAAACCAGTGACTTGGTTAGGGGACTGAACTTAACTAAAAAACAAATTACACCCTTAGTAGATCCGATTATTGCCACTATACAAGCAGAAATTCTCGCAGCTTTAGCAAGATGGACTCCTCTGAGTGGTCAAGGCATTATTGACAATCCATCATTTTTAGAATTAACAGTTAATTCTAACTCAGGTAGGGAAAATCCCTTGAGAGAAAATTCTACTGGCTCAAACACAGATGCTTTTCCTGTGGATTCCTTGCTGGAAACAGGAGAACTTTTGTTAAATAACTCTCAAGAATTTAATCCTACTGTAACCCCAACGCCAACCCCAACACCAACCCCAACACCCAGCCCAACCCCAACACCAACCCCAACACCCAGCCCAACCCCAACCCCAACCCCAACACCCAGCCCAACCCCAACCCCAACGCCAACCCCAACGCCAACCCCAACCCCAACCCCAACACCAACGCCAACCCCAACACCAACGCCAACACCAACGCCAACACCAACCCCAATTCCCGACTCATCAGGTAATCCGAGTAATGGCAACCCAGGAAACGACAAACCTGTGGGTAATGCTGGAGAAAATCCCGGAAATAGTCAGACTAACCCCACGCCCACGCCCAACCCCAACCCAGTGACAGACTCAACAGGTATTCCCATGAATGGCAACCCAGGAAACGACAAACCTGTGGGTAATGCTGGAGAAAATCCCGGAAATAGTCAGACTAA
>NZ_CAWMSA010000044.1:254261-298073 GCF_963870205.1 Anabaena sp. CA = ATCC 33047
ACCCCAACCCAGTGACAGACTCAACAGGTATTCCCATGAATGGCAACCCCGGAAACGACAAACCTGTGGGTAATGCTGGAGAAAATCCCGGAAATAGTCAGACTAACCCCAACCCCAACCCCAACCCAGTGACAGACTCAACAGGTATTCCCATCAATGGTAACCCCGGAAATGATAAACCTGTGGGTAATGCTGGAGAAAATCCGGGGAATAAGTGAGTGCTGGTTTCTTACCTCGGTTCAGGTGTTCGCGTATAAATAGGTTGTCCTTGAGGATTGTAAATAAACAAAGGCAGATTTGCATTGTCACTAATCACCGTTAAAGCTTCCTGAAGGATTTGCCAGTGATTATTCAGATCAATTTGAGCATTGGTATTCTCAGAGCTATTATCAGACATACCACTTTGCAGGATTTGGTCATACTCAGGGGTGATTCTGACAATAATGCCTTTATCGTCTACAGTAAAGTTACAAATTTTAATGGTACTAGAACAAGTTTTATTTAAATCGGCGCGGGTTTGTTGCCAAGCATTATTGAGTTGTAGTTTTTCTTGTGCTTGCTTGAGGGCTGCTGTGTATGGTGCTATGAGAGTTTGAGCTTGATTGTAGTACAAGCTATCGCGAGAAATTTGTTGAGCAGACTGTAAAGCTTGCTGCCAATAAATAACTGCGGCTTGCCATTGTTGTTGTTGCTCGTAAGCTTTGGCTTGTTTGGCTATATTGGTGAGTTGTTGATAGCTTTTGGCTGCTAGTTGTTCTACGGTGACGCGATCGCGCGCTCTTGCTAGTTTCGGTTTATACTCTATTAACAGTTGTTGTGCTTCTGCGTGTGCCGGACTATTTTGCGGAATTATATTTAAAGCATTGATGACTACTTGCCAAGTTGATTGCACTTTCTGCCAATCTTGTAAGGTTTTAGCCGTGGTTTCGCGTTTTGCCGCTACACTAGCTACAGCTTTGGCATCTGCCAACTTTTTCAGCCATTTTTCTTGTGTGACGATTTGCTGATTGATTGTTTGCAAATTGACGCGATACTTACGTAAATTTGACTGTGCCAAGTTATAGAGTTCACTATTGCGCTTGACAGATTCCAAAGGTGCGATCGCCTGCCGCCATAGGCGTTGTCTAGCTTGTAATTCCTGTTGACTATTGGTGGGTGTTTGCATTTTTTGCTCTGCCACCGTGGCTGTTTGCAAAGCTGTTAACACCTGGTTAATTTCTTCAGCCTGACCTGATAGACTTACTTTCAGTTCTTCTGCTTGTTGATAGCGGGAAGACCAACGGGGAATAGTTGTTAAGCTGTTGTTGGTTGCTTCCAGTTGCTGTTGTATAGAGGCTAATTCAGTGGCTGACTTAGCACGACGCATTAATTGTCTAGACTCAGTTTGAAATTGTGCGGCGGTTGCGATGGCTGGACACTCAGACATGACGCAAGGACGAGTCAGTAAGTAAGCACCACCACCACCTAACCCAATTACGCCCAACAAAACCGTACCCAGCAGTATAGGATTAATTTGACGCTTGGGTGGATTCACCAATAAATCTGGTGCATCCGCTAAAGGATCGAATGGTTCTTCTTGCGCCTCATCTTCAGTCTCATCTGTTGACAAAGAATCAGTCAACGAAAATGCAGAGGATGAAAAAGGTGTGGCTTCTTCAACGTCTTCGTCTTCATCTACCTCGGTGAGTGGGTTTTGTGGCTGTCCATGCCCCTTAATCATCAGGTAACGTTGAGCATAGGGCAATTTTTCGCCCATAATTCTCATAAAACATTGTATTCGCTGTTCTTTATAAGTCGTTAGCGACTGAAGAACTTCTTCAATCACAGCGAAAATCTGCTCTACGTCAGCATTGATACTGAGTGGATGTTGAGTTAAAATCATCAACTCATCTTTGTTGACAGCACACTTAATCTGGAAAACCTCACCAGATGGCACTTCTGCCAGAAATTGTTCTTGCAAAGTTCTGGCTAACAGATGTAAATCTTCCTGCTGGACTGCTACTTTCATAGAGCCTTCCTGCTGGCCTGCTATATTATGTTTTTTATCGGTGGGCGAATGAAATGGCATTTGTTCGTTTATTGAATGCAGATGCACAGTTTAACCAACCATAATCACAAAATCTGATAGACCATTTTTTAACACAAATTCTGAAATTTCACCAAAAATCAAATCAACGGGTAAAATCATCAGTCTCATGTTAGTACCAGGGGCATCTAGGTGAATAGTCTACATTTTCTGATGTTTCCCACACTAAACATTATGAGTAATTTTCAGTTTTTTACACAATAGATCATAATAATTTTTATAATTTTACCTTTGGTAGAATTCAACCTCAAACATGGGAATAATAGATGTTTAAGTCATGACTGAGAAGATAGCATTGATGTATGAACCACTAGGAAAAGGTCAAAACTCATCGTGCTGGTTGCTCAACAGTAGGAAACTCAACAGAATTACCTGTTTGGGGAAATTGCCAATCGCCTGGGTAAAGCCAGCATTTCGGCAGGTGATGCGCGGGTAAACAACATCAAAAAATCCCTGACTCTCAGCCGGGAATTACCGCCAAGGGTTGCTTCCTCCTGAGTTGTGAATTTTGAGAGTTGAGAGTTTGAGTTAATAACTGGTTTAATTATACAGTAGTGAATTCACTGGATTTACAAGTATTCAATTATAATTTAATACTCAGGATTGCCTGCTAGCAATTAATGTGCGACATTGACTGAATTCGATAAAATTGTTACGTGCAGAAGAATTTTTTATAGCTAACTAAAGCTTGATTATCTAATTAGGGTGCGCTAAAAACAAAAAAACAGCACCAGATTAATTCTCTGTAAGCGTAGATATTAGGTGCATAGCAATGGATTTATTGGAGTATCAAGTTAAAGAATGGTTTAGGGAAATAGGCATTCCTGTATTGCCTTCTCAACGTATTGACCATCCTACAGATTTGAAACGGCTGAAAATTCACTATCCCATTGTACTAAAATCGCAAGTACACGCGGGAGACAGAGAAAAAGCAGGGGGAGTGAGGATTGTTGAAACTACAATTGATGCGATCGCATCTGCCCAAACTATCTTTAACTTGGCAATTTGGGGCGAACTACCAGAAGTCATCTTAGCAGAGTCCAAGTATGAAGCCACCCAAGAATTTTATTTAGCTGTAGTTTTAGATACAGCAGTTTGCCGACCAATACTTTTAGGTTGCCAAGAACCGGACGTAGATTGGGAATCAGCCGGCGAGAAAATGCAGCACGTAGTTGTAGAACAGGAATTTTCGCCGTTTTATGCGCGCAGACTGGCGTTAAAGATGGGTTTGCAAGGCGCACTCATGAAGTCAGTAAGCGGCGTTTTAGAAAAAATGTATCAGCTTTTTATACAAAAAGATTTAGACTTAGTAGAAATCAATCCTCTAGCTGTCAACGCGGCTGGGGAAGTGATGACATTAAATGGTAAAGTCAGGGTGAATGAACGAGCTATTGGGCGACACCCAAAAATTGCGGAAATGGCCGCCAAAATAGCCACTCAACATCATGGCAGAAGTCAGATCAATAACCGATTTGGTGACTGGGATAGTTTAGAAATGCACGGTAAAATCGGCATTTTGGGCAATGGTAAAGGTTCGATGATGGCAACGGCTGATTTAGTGGCTGACGCAGGTGGTAAACCGGGTATTTGTTTGAATCTCAGACACGCTTCGATTATAGATACATCACCGACAACATTTTGCGATCGCTTAGTTCGAGGTTTAAACCTGTTGGCGGCTGACAACAGCATTCAAGTCATACTGATTAATCTTCTCGGTAGCATTCCGCAGCCAGAAGCCACCGCCACCGCCATAGGAGAATTTTTACTCCGCGACACAGGCGAACTACCTTCAGTAGTTGGGCGTTCCCATGCTAGTAGAAACTCTAGGGAGCATTCATTACCCCATTTAGTCATCCGTCTAGCTGGTTCCGAGTTAAACCCGGCTAAAGAAGTTTTAACATCTTTAAAAACGCCAAAAAATCAACTCATAATTGTGGAAAATTTAGACGAGGCGGTTGCAGCAGCAGTCAAACTCGTGAAATCACCGATTTACAAAAAAGTTTCTTAGTGTTATGGAAAGGAGGCAGGGGAAGCAGGGGAGGCAGCCGCGTGGGCGGGTTTCCCGACTTGAGCGGACTGCCGTGAGCAGGGAGCAAGGGAGAGGGGACTTTCCCCTTTTCCCCCTGCAAAGAGCCACAATTCTTCTTTCCCAGTCCCCAATCCCCAATCCCCAATCCCCAATCCCCAATTCCCGATAGTTTATGAAGTTAACGCCAGATAGTAAAGTTATCATCCAGGGCTTTTGTGAATTTATCTCAGCAAGTCATATTGCTCAAATGCGGGCTTATGGTACAAATTTGGTGGCTGGTGTCGATCCTGGATGTGGTGGGCAGGAAATTTATGATCTGCCAGTATTTGATTTGGTAGAAGAGGTAGTAGAGAAGTTTGGGGAAATAGACACCACGATTATTTGCGTACACCCTTATCAAGTTCTCGATGCTGCCTTAGAAGCGATCGCTGCTCATATCCGCCAGATTATCATCATTTCTGGGGGGGTGCCGCCCTTGGATATGGTGCAATTACTCCGCAAAGCCGAAGCCGGGGAAACTCTAGTCATCGGGCCTAACAGTCCGGGAATTATTGTCCCAGGGAAAATTCTGTTAGGCACACAACCAAGTGAATTTTATACACCCGGTTCAGTAGGAATTGTCAGCCGTAGTAGTACCCTCACCTATGAAGTGGCTTGGGAATTGACAAAAGCGGGTTTAGGGCAATCAATTAGTGTCAGTATTGGTAGTGATGCCATTGTCGGTTCTTCGTTTTTGCAATGGCTACAAATTTTAGATGAGGATGATAGTACCGAAGCGATTGTTTTAGTCGGGCAACCAGGCGGTGGCAGTGAAGAAGCCGCAGCTAGATACATTGCTGAAGCCATTGATAAACCAGTTGTGGCTTATATCGCCGGCAGACAAGCACCACCGGGAAAAACTTGGCGACAAACAGGGACTTTAGTCACCGTTGTTGGTCGTCCACCCAATTTCGGCACGGCACAAAGTAAAATAGCCGCTTTTGCAGCCGCAGAAGTCCCCGTTGCGGAACGCCCTTCATTAATTCCTGAATTACTCAAGAAGGCGATGAATTGGAGTTAGGGATTGGGGACTGGGGATTGGGGACTGGGGATTGGGGACTGGGGATTGGGGACTGGGGACAAATCAATTCAAAATTCAAAATTCGTCTTGAAAAGTTTCCTACGCCGGGAAACCCGCCTACAGAACTTTTCGCAAAATTCTTGCATTAAAGAATTCTGGGGAAAAATCTCCCTTGCTCCCCTGCTCCCCTGCTCCTCCGCTCCTCCGCTCCCTCTGCTCCTCCGCTCCCTCTGCTTCCCTGCTCTACCTGACTCGACTAGGAAATGCTATCAATTGTTAGTTGTTGTTTTTCTGTGAAATACATCGCAATACCCTTTTCATAGTAGGCAGCTTCGTTAATAAAAATGGGGTAAACTGTAGATGTACCTTGATAAGAGATCGCCTGTCCGTCGAAGGTTAAAAACATCGGTTCACCAGGATTTAACGGTTGATAATCTCGAAACTGAAGCTGCGGGTGAATCATCGCTTGTAATTCTCCGGTTTCATTTCTGGGATAATCTATAGTTTCCAAATATTTATAAAAAGTTAATGTATTATTGGTTTGTGGTGTGATGCCTTGGTTAAATTTATCTAAATAATTTAAAATACTAAAAATCAATGCTTCGGTTTTTTGAAACCACTCGGCATTTAATACACCCTGAGCTATAGGCCCCACTTCAATCACAATACCAAATTCACAGAGCGATCGCAGAAAATTACTACCTTTTTCAGCTTGTGTATAACACACCCTAACTAAAGGATTAATTTCACATAAATAAGCTGCCAATTGCAATAAAAAGGGATGTTGATTACCGATAATCATACTTAATCCCATGTTGGCAGTTGTACTATGTAAATCAATAATTACATCTACCTGGCTTGGGCTTGAATTTAGCAGTGTTTGATATATAGTTTTTGCCCTATTATCTTCATAACTATTGAGTGTGGTATCTTGCAAATTTTCAACTAAGAAGCAACGATTTAAGTCTTTTTCTATGTAGCGTTTACCTGCGGCGAAAGCTTGAGGATTGCCCAATAATGTCAGAATTTCAAAGTTATATTTTTGAATGAGATGGGGAAATTTTTCTAATTTTTTAACTAGGTATGCGCCTGTAAATTCATTCCCATGAGTACCACCAACAATCACAACCCGATTAATTTTTTTCATAGTCAATAACTTTCAGGTAAAGAACTGGGGAATGGGAAGAAGCAGGGGAGCAGGGGAGGCAGCCGCGTGGGAGGCAGGGGAGAAAAATTTTTAACCAGTCCCCAGTCCCCATTTTGAATTTTGAATTTTGTAGGCGTAAGCCTTCCCGTAGGGTATTTTGAATTTTGAATTTGTTTGCGCCATGCGCTTTTTCTGTTAACATCCCGAATTGTTTGACAGCCAAGCTTGTAAATCATCTAAACTCGTGAAATCTAACAGTGCTTCAGCAAGATTTTCTAATTGTTCGAGGGAGAGATTTTCTACCTGTTGACGCACTGGTGGGGGTAATTCTCCTAGTCTACGAGTTAATTGACGCAAAATGAGCGATCGCGCTTCCACTTCCCGCCCTTCTTCCTTAATTTCCCTGTAAACTCGTGTTTCTTTCAGTGTAATTCCTAACATCTGTTCTACCTCAACTCTACTTAATTGTTCAAACTTGTACATTATGATTGTGGTCACTAAGTCAATTATGGCGTGACTTGCGGTTTCAGGTTGTTCAACTGCGGCACGTTCGAGCAAATATCTGGCTTCTTGGGCTGCTTGTGCTTCTTCTACAGTCGTCAACACCATCAATGCTACCCACAAGGATAATTGACGAATATCCCCCAATTCATTCAAATACACCCGATGCACTTGATTACTATTGAACCATCCCCGATACGGATAAATGTCACTTTGTTCTACACTCCGTGACGGATAAATAATCACTGCTTGCCAATCACTAAATCGGTCACGGTTGCGGTAAAAATATAATGATGATTCTGCGAATAACCTTTCGTACAGTCGTTCATCTTTTTGGAATTGCACCTCACAGAAATATACCACCCCTGGACTTTCGTTTTCTGGTGGAAGAAATACCCCATCAATTTCAAATTTTGCTTCTTTGACGGCTACAGAATCAAATCGATAAGCTTCTGCATTTGTTGGTCTATTTGTCAATAGTTCAAATAGCAGACTAGGAGATTGTTGAAATAGTTGATAAAATATTGAATCTCTACGCATAAAGCATTTTATTAATTCTTAATTTGGCATGAGGCATCAAAGTAAAAAGTAAAAATGTAAAATCTTGTCTTATTTTTATTTTTACTTTTACCTTTTACCTTTTGCCTTTTACCTTGCTTACCTTACACCAAACCCCAACGTTCGAGGATAAAAGCATACTCAAAAGCTAATTCTTTTAAGCTTTCGTAACGTCCAGATGCGCCACTATGTCCAGCATCCATGTTTGTTTTGAGTAAGAGAAGGTTATTGTCGGTTTTAAGTGCGCGTAATTTGGCTGTCCATTTGGCAGGTTCCCAATATTTCACACGGGAATCATTTAAGCCAGCCGTAATCAGCATATCGGGATAATTTTGTGCTTTGACGTTATCATAGGGTGAGTATGATTTCATGTAGTCATAGTAGACGGGATCATTAGGATTTCCCCATTCTTCCCATTCCATTGCTGACAGGGGGAGAGAGGTATCTAATATTGTAGATACGACATCAACAAACGGCACATTAGCAACGACGACTTGAAACAAATCAGGGCGCATATTAATTACTGCTCCCATCAATAAACCGCCAGCACTACCACCAGTAATGGCAAGGCGATCGCTTGCTGTCCAACCTTCATTAATTAAATATTCCGCACAGGCGATAAAATCAGTAAAGGTGTGCTTTTTGTGTAAGAATTTGCCATTTTCATACCACTTGCGCCCCATTTCTTCGCCACCACGAATATGAGCGATCGCAAACACTACACCCCTGTCTAATAATGCTAGTCTATTAGATGAAAAAGATGCTGGGTAAGAAACACCATAAGAACCGTATCCTGTGAGAATCAGGGGATTTCTCCCATCTTTTTGTATTCCCTGTTTGTAAACAATTGATATGGGAACTTGAATACCATCTTCGGCTGTAGCCATTAACCACTCACTTTGATATTGAGTTTGATCATAGCCACCCAGCACTTCTGTTTGCTTTTTCAATTCCCGTTCTTTTGTCTGCATATCGTAATCAAACACCGATGGCGGTGTGATTAACGAAGTGTAATTAAAGCGCAGAATATTAGTATGAAATTCTGGGTTATTACCTTCTGAAAATTCATAAGTTGGTTCAGGAAAGATAATTTTACTTTCCTCACCTGTAGATAATTTTTTTACCCTGGCAGTTTGTAGCCCATCTTGGCGTTCATAAATTACCAAATAATTAGCAAACAAACTAATTCCTGATAACAAAACATCTTCTCGGTGAGGAATTACTGTTTCCCAGTTTTCTTTTGATGGGGCAGCTATAGGAGTCTTGACTAATTTAAAATTAGTAGCTGCTTCATTAGTAATGATGTAGAAGTAATCACTATGATGGTCTACATCGTATTCTATACCGGGCGTGCGTGGGTAAATTATCTGAAAATTACCACAAGGATGATTGGCATCTAAATAGTGAACTTCTGTGGTGATACTGCTCCGCAAAGTCATCAAAATATATGCTTGTGAGCGAGTATTATCAACATATAAAGCATAACCATCATCCGGTTCGTGATAAATTAACACATCTTCAGATGTGGGAGTGCCTAAAGTATGCCTGAATAACTGGTAAGGACGATTAGCAGCATCAATCGTGGTATAAAAACCTGTTTGATTATCGTTAGCCCAACAAAAAGAAAAATAAGTATCCTCTATTCTTTCTGGGTATAACTGCCGGGTATTCAAGTCCAAAAAGTAAAGTGTATATCGCTCAGAACCAGTAGTATCAAATGAATAAGCTAAGATTTGATGATTCGGGCTAATTTCAAAGATACCTAAATCAAAGAAATCATGTCCGGCGGCTAATTCATTTTCATCTAGTAGCACTTCTTCAGGCGCATCTAAACTACCTTTTTTACGGCAATAAATCCGATAAGCTTTTCCCGCTTCAGTACGCGAATAATAATAGTAATTATCTTTACGGTACGGCACTGATAAATCAGTTTCTTTAATGCGAGACAGCATTTCATCATAGAGTTGAGTTTGCAGCGATTCTGTATGCTGCATCATCTCCTTGGTGTAGGCGTTTTCTGCTTCTAGATATGCTATGACTTCGGGATTATCAATGTCGCGCATCCAAAAGTAGTTGTCTATGCGGCGATCGCCATGTAACTCTAAAACTTGGGGGTGTTTTTGTGCAACAGGTGGATAAATATTTGTTTGTAAAACTTGTTCTTTAGTCATTATGTTTGTCACCTTGATCCCATATCAAACAACTAGCCAGCACAAATTTAGGCGCGGCTAGCAATGCCAGCTTGACGCTGTGAGCGTTTTTTCAACCGACACAAGCCAATTGCTGGTACAACTCCGAGAATCATAGCCGTAATTCCTTGTTGACTCCAATACACTAGAGAAGTACGATGTAATTCCGGTATGAAACTTTGTCCCACAGACAGCACCCAAACCGCCATACTAATACACAAAAAAGCAACAGAGGGTAAAAAATTCCACCACCAAGCTTTGACTGTGTAACGTCGCAAAACTAACCATTGACACAACCCAAACCAAATTCCTGACAGAATATATAGAATTGTTGACAACAATCCCAAAGTCAACGCAACTTCAGAAGCTAAACTTTGCTCAAGTGAATTGGCCAGAGTGGAAATATAATTAATCCAAGCAGTAGAGACACTGTGAGCAAGCAGCCAGCCCAGGCTTGTAGCTAGCAGCCATCGCCAAAAAGGAAAGTAACGCCGCACAACTAGAGCTTGATCAGCAGCGAAAAGTACCGCAAAAACAATATTAGCAATCAATCTGATCCAAAAATTCCAAATTTGTGGCTGTGCGGCTAATGTCGCTGGAAGACTTTGCCAAATCACTCTTTCAATCGCAATGCTGGCGATACCACCGGCAACCCAACCGATAACAGTCATCAATGTGAACTGAAAACAGAACATCCGACGTTGAGAACGGGGAATTAATAACTTTCCTGAGTAATATTTACTATCAGCAGATGCAAAACTAGAGGATTTATCAGAGTTGGCTTGCATATTAAGTTAAGTTAAGAAATAAGTTAAGAAATTTGAGCATCAGTTTAGGGTGAGAAGCTAGAGACAAGAAGTGAGGAATGTGTGACTGCTGCTCACAAATTCCCTGGCTAATCTCTGTTTAATGCGGGTTTTCCAGCTAATTAGAGTCAATCAAAGCATGAATATTAAACCTCAAATTTATTTGGTTTCTGCCGCCCTCTGTCCTTTGTCTTGTGGCTGTCTATTGATAAAGCGTAATCCCAGAATGATAAGCTAAACATTGACATAAAAAAGTGACTTAGGATGAAGTGTTAAATGGGTGTTGCGACAACGGCTCCTCTTTTATTGCGGGCTGCTCGTGGTGAAATTGTAGATCGTCCCCCTGTATGGATGATGCGACAAGCGGGACGATATATGAAAGCTTATCGGGATTTAAGGGAGAAATACCCTTCATTTCGCGATCGCTCCGAAATTCCAGAAGTAGCGATTGAAGTCTCCCTACAACCTTGGAAAGCTTTCCAACCCGATGGAGTAATTTTATTTTCCGATATTGTCACCCCTTTACCCGGTTTGGGGATTGAAATGGACATTGCGGAAGGTAAAGGCCCGATCATTCATGCGCCCATTCGCACTCAAGCACAAGTTGACGCGCTGCATACCTTAGAACCAGAAACAGCTCTACCGTTTATCAAAACTATCTTGCAGGCGTTGCGTCAAGAAGTAAGCAACAAATCAACGGTATTGGGCTTTGTGGGCGCGCCTTGGACTTTAGCCGCCTATGCGGTAGAAGGGAAAGGTTCAAAAACCTACTCTGTCATCAAAAATATGGCGTTCTCAGAACCCAAGGTTTTGCATCATCTCCTAGAAAAATTAGCAGATGCGATCGCCATTTATGCCCGTTATCAAATCGATTCCGGGGCGCAGGTAGTACAGATGTTCGATTCTTGGGCAGGACAACTCAGCCCCCAAGATTATGACACCTTTGCTCTACCCTACCAACAACGGGTATTCCAGCAAATCAAAGCCACTCACCCAGACACACCATTGATTTTGTTAGTCACTGGTAGCGCAGGTGTATTAGAACGCATGGCGAAATCCGGTGCTGATGTCGTCACCGTAGACTGGACATTAGACATGGCAGAAGCCAGAGCCAGATTAGGTAAACACGTTAAAGTTCAAGGTAATCTTGACCCAGGCGTATTATACGGCTCAAAAGAATTCATCCGCGATCGCGTCATTGATACCGTTCGCAAAGCTGGTAACTGGGGTCACATTCTTAACCTCGGTCATGGTGTACTACCAGATACCCCAGAAGAAAACGTAGCTTTCTTCTTTGAAACCGCCAAGCAACTCAATGTGCTTGTGTAGTTATTAGTCAATAGTCATTAGTCATTAGTCAATAGCAAACCAGTTAATCAAGTTGTGACCAGAATGTTGACTGGGAACTATTGGCTTTAGACTAGAGACTATTGACTTTTATGTGAGACGGTAAATATTTTTGCCTTGTGCTTGTTTATGACTCAAAAACGTATTTTAGTCACCGGTGCTAGTGGCTGTATCGGTCACTATATCAGTGAAAGCTTAATTAAAGAAACAGATTACGAATTATATTTATTGGTGAGAAACCCCAGTAAACTGCAAGTTGATACTCAGGTGCGCCCTGGTCTTCATGTTTTGCAGGGTGATATGCAAAATATCAGCCAATTAGCTGAATTATTACCAACAATTGATATTGCAGTTCTCACCGCTACAGCTTGGGGTGGTGAACAAACTTTTGATATTAATGTAGTTAAAACATTAGAATTACTCAACTTGTTAGATGCTGACCGTTGTCAACAAGTTATATATTTTTCTACAGCCAGTGTTTTAGACCACCAAAATCAACCACTCAAAGAAGCAGGAGAAATTGGTACAGATTATATCAGGTCAAAATATGAATGTTTACAAAAAATTTCAGGACTAGCGATCGCACCCAAAATTACCACTGTATTTCCCACCTTAGTATTAGGTGGTGATGGCAACAAACCCTATTCACACCTGACATCAGGCATACCCGAAGTCACCAAATATATTAATATAATTCGCTTCTTAAAAGCCGACGGCAGTTTTCACTTTATCCACGGTAAAGACATCGCCAGCGTCGTTAAACATTTAATTATCCATCCTCCCCAACCCAACGCACCCCGCAAATTAGTATTAGGACAAAAACGCTTAACCGCCAACCAAGCCATAGAACAAGTTTGTGCTTATCTCGGCAAAAAGATTTACTTCCGCATCCCCTTATCCATATCCCTAGCCAACGTAATTATTGCCGTCTTTAAAATTCAAATGGCAGCTTGGGATAGATTCTGCATGAACTATCGACATTTTACTTATGACACAGTAGTTAACCCTGAAAGTTTTGAACTACCAAATTACTGTGCAACCATGAGTGATGTCTTAAAAATTAGCGGCGTTAAAAGCCCACAAATATGATTTGATCAAGCAGAGGCGAGACAGTGCATTGGGCTGCTCCACCGACTTAAAGCAACGGGCGTGCAAACACGCAGAGAAAAAGCGGAAAAACTCTCTTAAACTCTTCTTCTCTGTGCCTCTGCGTCTCTGCGTGAGCCTTTCACCCCATATTCCACAACACTACACTCTCGACTGTAAACTCACCTTAGCAGAAGCAGCATTTTTCGGTGTATACCATTGCCAAAAAGTATCACGATTTTGAAACAAAACCAACGCCGCCACCGCCAGCACAAAATAACCAAAACTCTTTTGTAACCTCGCCGCCGGAATAAATCCAGACAAATACCCACCAACTATAGTCCCGACACTAGCAGCTAAGATAAACGACAACATCAAACCCCAGTCGAGGGTGACGTGTCCCCAGTAGCCAATCAATCCAGCGATCGCATTCATGGTAATAATTAATAATGATGTGCCAATCGCTGCTTTCATCGGCACTTTACCGAGTAACACCAAGGCGGGTACAATCGCAAACCCCCCACCCACACCCACTAAACCCGTCAACGTACCGACAACTATACCCTCACTCATCAACCACAACCAACAATATTTACAAACAGGTTTCGGATATGGTATAATATCATCTGTTTTTTTAGGGCGTGCGCTACGCTGAATCATCAATAGACTAGCGACTAGCATTAACAGCGCAAACAGCAGCATTTGTATAGCATCGGTAATGAATGGTAAAGTGGCTAACTTCGCTCCCAGGAATGCACCTACCATCGTTGCTGAACCGAAAATATAAGCAGTTTTTAACCAGACATTTCCGGCGCGCCAGTGGGGGATTAATCCCAGAATGCTGACTGTACCAATGATGACTAGAGTCATGGCGATCGCATTTTTTGGTGCTACCCCCATGACATACACCAACACAGGTAAAGCTAGCACCGAACCACCGCCACCTAGTAAACCTAAGCTAATACCGATACCAACGGCGAGTAGATGACCGATAATCCAAATCATAATACCAATTCAAAATTCAAAATACCCTACGGGAAGGCTTACGCCTACAAAATTCAAAATGAAGAAATACAGATGACCTCTGGCTTTTCAAGCCAAGCATCTATTTCTTGCTTTTGGAAAATTGGTATAGTTACCCCATGCGTCGGTTATAAGGTAGTTTCGCCAATAACATTCCCATTGCACAGGTATTTGTCACCCCTGCAAACACTAAGCCACCACCAACAAAGCCACTCAAAATTAAAAACCAAGGTGAAACAAACGCACCTAACAAAGTCCCTGTTAACACTAATGAACCTGCAACAATTTGTACTTGTCGCATCATGCTAATTGGCGCACGAGGATTGATTTTAGTGGGGAAACCTGCGGCTTTCCAGGTTGGTAGTCCACCACGCAAATGATACACGTTGTTAAGACCAGCCGCTATCAGTTTATTAGCAGCTTGTCCAGAACGATTACCGGAACGACAATATAAAACTATGGGTTCTCCCTGTGAGGTGATTTGCTGCGGTTGCAAACTGGAGAGAGGAAATAACTTTGCACCGGGGATATGTTCTTCTGCATATTCTGAAGGTTCACGCACATCAATCAGTGAGATGTTGTTATAGTCTAACCACTGTTTAAGTGTGGTTGCGTCAATTTCTGGGAGTTTTGTAGTTTGTGCCATGTTCTTTATTTTGAATTTTGAATGAGAGAATTTTGAATTTTTAGCTTGCTTGACCACAGCGTTGATTAGCTGGTACTGCTTCAACTATTTTTTTCGGATTGGGTAGATTTAAATTCCCCATGAATGCGATAAAATCAGAGCGATCGCGTCCAACAAAACGTGGATTATATTTTTTCTCCTCGCCTATCGTTGAAACAGTCTGTCCCCGATAATCATGTCCTGGGTAAACCAGTGTGCTATCAGGTAGGGTGAATAAATTTTGGGTGATACAGTCATACAGCACACCTGCATTACCGCTTTGAAAGTCTGTACGTCCACAACCGCGAATCAGTAGGGAATCTCCCGTTAACAAATGGGTTTGATTCACCAAATAAGTCAGATGACTGTCAGTGTGTCCTAAAGTGGCGATCGCTTTAATTTCCACTGAGCCAATTTGCAACACTTCACCATGTTGCATTTTGCGGTCAGCACAAACAGCATCAGCCCCAAAAGGTACAATAGTCTGACATCCTGTTAACTCGCGCAATTTCCCCGAACCTGTGATATGGTCGGCGTGAATGTGGGTTTCTAAACAGTAACCCAATCTCAAACCCAATTCCTTAATTAACTGGCGATCGCGTTCCACTTGTTCCAACACCGGATCAACTAAAACCGCTATCTGACTAGCTTCATCTGCAATTAAATAGGTGTAAGTGCTGGTTTCTGGGTCAAAAAGCTGGCGAAACAACATAGTTTTGACTCCTGGGTAGTCTTCAGTCTAGTTTTGTCTACTCTACTACTATATAGTAATACAATATAACCATGTTACAATACAAAATGTCAACAAAAAAATTATTCAATTTGATTGCACTATGCTGGAACCATCTCCATTGACGCTTTCACCCATTGCAGAGTATTTCAAAGTTTTATCAGAAGTCAGCCGTTTACAAGTCTTGTGTGCGCTGAAAACAGGTGCAAAGAACGTTACAGAAATCATGGAAATTACCCAGCTAAAACAAGCTAATGTTTCCAAGCACCTGCAAATTTTGGCGCAGAAAGGAATTATCAAGCGTCAACCCCAAGGTGTGAGCGTATATTATGAAATAGCCGATCCGATTATTTTTGATTTATGTGATTTAGTGTGTCAGAGTTTAACGGTAAGATTAGAAGAACAGTCACAAACACTCAAACAACTAGAAAATAGTGCATTAGCTTTGAGTGAACGCCGTTAACATAGCCTTCAAAAGATAAAAAACATCAGATGAGCCTTGTAGGGTGCGTCAGACAGTTTAAATGCTGTCAATAAACATATTGTTGACATCTGACGCACCCTACTAATATGCCAGTTGCCTAAGTCCTGTAATAATAGGAAACCCCACCACTTTCCTCTCGTCTCTAACACCTAGCCCCTATTTTGAATGACAAAGTTGCGGTAAACTAAAGCCAATTTAGTGAAAAGTCAGTAAGTAATTATTTTCGTTAAATTGGAATCACTATCACAGCGTGAGGATTGATACGAGATGCGTGTTCTACTGGTGTATCCAATATTTCCCAAAACTTTTTGGTCATACGAGAAAATTTTGGCTTTAGTTGATCGCAAAGTGCTGTTACCACCATTGGGTTTAGTGACAGTAGCAGCGATTTTACCCCAAGAATGGGAATTTAAGCTGGTGGATCGCAACATTCGTCCAGCCACAGAAGAAGAATGGGCTTGGGCGGATATCGTGATTTTCTCCGCGATGATAGTCCAAAAACAAGACTTACTAGAGCAAATCCAAGAAGCTAAACGTCGTGGTAAATTAGTAGCTGTCGGTGGCCCTTATCCCACATCTACACCCCATGAAGTCCAAAACGTGGGCGCAGATTTCCTAATTTTAGATGAAGGGGAAATCACCCTACCGATGTTTGTGGAAGCGGTGCAACGGGGCGAAACCTCTGGTACATTCCGCACCGCAGAAAAACCAGATGTCACAACTACACCCATCCCCCGGTTTGACTTATTAGAATTTGATGCGTATGACATGATGTCGGTGCAGTTTTCCCGTGGTTGTCCCTTCCAGTGTGAATTCTGCGACATCATTGTATTGTATGGACGCAAACCCCGCACCAAAACCCCAGCCCAACTATTAGCCGAGTTAGATTACCTATATGAATTAGGTTGGCGACGGGGTGTATTCATGGTTGACGACAACTTTATCGGTAACAAGCGCAACGTGAAGCTGTTGCTGAAAGAGTTAAAAGTCTGGATGGCAGAACATCAGTATCCATTTAAGTTTGATACCGAGGCTTCCGTAGATTTAGCCCAAGACCAAGAACTGCTAGATTTAATGGTAGAGTCTGGTTTCTCCGCCGTATTCTTAGGAATTGAAACACCAGACGAGGATAGCTTGGAACTAACGAAGAAATTCCAAAATACTCGTAGTTCCTTAACTGACGCAGTGCAAACCATCATTAAAGCTGGGTTGCGCCCGATGGCTGGGTTTATTATTGGGTTTGATGGAGAAAAAGCCGGTGCAGGCGATCGCATCGTCAGATTTGCCGAACAAGCTGGAATTCCCTCCACCACCTTCGCCATGTTGCAAGCCTTACCCAACACAGCATTATGGCATCGACTGAAGAAAGAAGGAAGACTACGGGAAAATCAAGACGGTAACATCAACCAAACCACCTTGATGAATTTTATCCCCACCCGTTCCTTAGAAGATATCGCCAGAGAGTACATCGAAGCTTTCTGTACTTTATATGATCCTGTGAAATATTTAGATCGCACCTATCGGTGTTTCCTGATGTTAGGTGCGCCCCGTTACAAAACACCCTTTAAAATGCCAGAGTTAATAGTAATTAAAGCCTTACTGACAGTAATTTGGCGACAAGGAATCAAACGGGAAACACGCTGGAAATTCTGGCATCACTTATTTAGCATTATCAAGCATAACCCTGGAGTAGCCGAACATTATCTAGCAGTTTGCGCCCATAACGAGCATTTTCTAGAATACCGCCAAATCGTCCGCGACCAAATCGAAAAACAACTCGCAGAATACTTAGCCCAAGGTGCAGAGAAACCCTATGTACCAGTAGAGAAAACAGCCGAACCCATAGCTAGTTAAGTTTGTCAGGTGCGTCAGACGGCTTAAACGCTGTCAATCAACAGATTTTTGCTATCTGACGCACCCTACTGATATACCTAAACCCCTACCTACTCCCCACTCCCTTGATTGATAACAAAACATAGCAGATTACAACCGAATATAATCCAGATTCATCTGCGTCTATCTGCGTTTATCTGCGTTCAATTTTTTCCTATCCTCATCCCTAACCCCAGTGATTTCTGCGACTAATTCCGATGCTTGTCTCATCAAAGAAATATCAATATTAACTTGAAAATTTTCCCGTTGAATTGCCATCACCACCTTTTCTAAATCTGCATTTCCTTTCCTTGCACCCAAACCATTAATTGCACACTCAACTTGTCTCACACCACAATTTAAAGCCATCAGCGAATTTTCTACCGCCATCCCCAAATCATCATGACAGTGAACGGAAACAATAGCTTGCTCAATATTAGGGACTCGCTGAAAAATCATCTCTAAAAGTTGTGAAAATTCTGCTGGTGAGGATAAACCTAAAGTATCGGGTATACTAATAGTAGTCGCGCCGCTTTTGATTGCTGTTTCAATAGCTTTGCATAAAAAATCTGCATCACTTCTGGGAGCATCAAAAGCACTCCATTCCACATCATCAGTATAATTGCGTGACAAGGAAATACTATTTTTAATTATTTCTAAAGTTTCTGATTCTCGCAATTGAGAAGAATGCTTTAAATTGACAGGTGTATAAGTATGAATTCTGTTTTTTTTAGCTGGTTTTAGTGCTTCTGCCAGAGTGATGATTTCATTGGTATTTGCATTAGCTAAACCACAAATAGTAGACTTTTTAATGATTTTAGCAATATGAAATACTTCATCAAAATCCTTCGGTAGTTTCGCCGGATAACCTACTTCTATAATATCTACTCCCATTTGTTCGAGTAATTGGGAGATAGCAATTTTTTGTGTTAAATTCATCTGCACACCAGGCGTAAGTTCTCCATCACGCATGGTAGTATCAAAGATTATGACTTTATTCATTTAATATTTAATTAATTTTTTAGGGTATTTTAGCTAATACTCATTTTATGTAAAATAGGGGTTTAGCATTGCTAAACCCTTACACTAGATATTAGGCGGGGTTAAATTCCAACGCTACACCGTTCATACAATAACGTTGTCCTGTGGGTGCGGGGCCGTCTTCAAAAACGTGACCCAAATGCCCACCACAACGGCTACAATGTACCTCAGTTCTGGTCATAAAGAAAGACCTATCTACGGTAGTAGCAATTGCGCCTTCAATGGGGGCGAAAAAGCTAGGCCAGCCAGTACCACTGTTAAATTTGGTATCAGATGTAAATAGAGGCTGTCCACAACCAGCACAGACATAAGTACCCTCAGCATAGTTCTTGTCGAGTGAGCTGGTAAAAGCGCGTTCAGTACCGTGTTGACGCAAGACTTTAAATTGTTCTGGTGTTAAAATGCTGCGCCATTCTGCGTCAGTTTTGGTAATTTCAAAATTAGTATTAGAAGTTGCCATGATGTTTGACCTTTGTAAAATGTAAGGTGATAACAAAGCTGTGCTAACTAATGCAGCACCAGATTGTAAAAACTCACGTTTGTGCATATATCTATTATTTTGTATTTTTACCTAACTAAGCAAGAAATTTATGGCGTAATTTCACTACCATGAAGATTAATCCGCTTGGCGGTGGGAAATTATTGACGGAGGAAGCGGAGGAAGCCGAGGAAGCAGGGGAAGCAAAGGAGAAAAACTAATGACTAATGACTAATGACTAATGACTAATGACTAATGACTAATGACTAATAACTAATGACTAATCACTTAATAAAGCTGCCATTCTTTGTAATTTTCTGCCTACTTCTTCCATTGTATAAAAGAAGGTAAAAAACCGCAGCAACTCATCCATTTTATCATCGGTTTGTTTAGTTGCTTGTAGTTGATTTAATTCTCTGGTTGCATGAGCCAGTGCAATTTCTATTTCTGGTAAAGATATCTGCGAGTGTGTAGATTTAACAGCTATTGCTAAGGTGAGCATAGCATTTTGAGTTTCTTGTGCGAGTTCGCTAATTTGGGGTGATAGCATTTGCCAGAAGGTATCTTGATGTCGAGCTAATACGGTATGTTCCATAGCTAAAATGTGTTCCCAAATGCGGCGCATGAGAAATTCCCAAGCTTGATTGATTCGTGTTTCTGGTGGTTCGCTGGTTTGCCCGTGTCTGACTTCTTGCCAGAGTTCCTTGCCTGTGCGGAGGGAAGTGATAATATTAGCTTTTAACTCATTAGCAGCAGGGCGATCATAGATGCCTGTAAACGCACAGTGGACAACTAAGCTGTACAATTGTTGCAAATTTATCAGTGTTTGAGATAAGCAACGCCGGAGTTCTTTACCTGCACGGGCGGGAAAAATTAAATTATTTACCAGTACGGCGACACTAATACCCAAAAGTGTGTCTAGAAATCTGTGCCAAGCATATAACCAAGGTGAGTGATTGTAGCTCAAAATCACAATTGCGGAAACGTATCCTGCTAACTTGGCTGCTTCATGATATTTCCAATGGGAAGCTAGAAAGATTGTGATAAATACACATATTCCCAGTGACCAGAAATTACTGCCTAATATAACAGTAAATGCTGC
Source organism: Anabaena sp. CA = ATCC 33047 (assembly GCF_963870205.1). NCBI lineage: Bacteria > Bacillati > Cyanobacteriota > Cyanophyceae > Nostocales > Nostocaceae > Anabaena > Anabaena sp. CA = ATCC 33047. The sequence goes on from NZ_CAWMSA010000044.1 coordinate 274,465, forward strand.
ACCTGCGATCGCACCAATCACTGTCCCGATTAATCGCTGAATGCCTAGCTTGAGAGTGCTACCGTGGGTAGATGACATGACGATAATCGCCGCTATCACTGCGTAAAACGGGTAATGGGATTGCAAACTCTGGGAAATTACTAAGGAGATGGCTGAGGCTATAGCCATTTTCAGAGCCATTTTGCCTTGCAAAATCAATGATAACCCTTGGGGAGTACCTGCCCAAGTTGTAACTTTCGAGAACAGTCTGTCAAAATGCGATCGCCAGCGACTGTTTACAGAACTCACCACCGTTGGAGGGTTATCTGTATGTTTTACCATGCCTGTTAGAAGAATAATATCTGATTTGTCTGAAATTTAGCGCAAATTGGGGATTGGAGATGAGGAAATGGTAAGAATTGGCCATGGAAATTTTCTAGCAGAAGGCAGGAGGCTCTTGAAACAGAAGTTATTCCATGCGATCGCGTTGCCGTAATTGCCACTACTCCCCTGACAGATAACGCAATTTGGACACCAATTCAACCGGGAGAATTGCTAGTATTTCAGGATGGGTTGCCTAAAAAATATTGATCACAACTATTTGGTTAAGACGCAAAAAATGTTATTCTCTATGTGGCTGGTTGCAGGATTTTCTATACTGGTGAAGTAATTCACAAGCGAACGCAAAACCATTTTTTTCAGATAAGAGACAGCAAATCATTAACCTTGGAATGGCTTGAAGCCTATGCCGAAAAAACGCCAATCGACGATTCTCATTGTTGATGATTTACAAATTAATCAGGAAAAGTATCAGTCTTATCTGAATGCTGATGAGAACATTTATTATACAATAATAACAGCAAAATCGGTCAAAGAAGTTTTTGATTTGTTTCGTGTTCCGGCTAACCAGCAGCAGAGTAGCAGAATCGACAGCATTATCCTGAAATCTTACCTCAATCAGCAAGAGGGCTTAGAAATTTTACAAAAGCTCAAATCCCAACTGGGAGAAATCTGTCCTCCTGTGGTGATGATTGGTGGCGAAAATACCGCCTTAGCAGTGCGCGCCATCAAAGCGGGAGCAGAAGATTATTTAGTGCAAGCACAACTGACACCAGAGCAGTTACGCAGCACGATCAAGAGTGCGATTGAGAAGAGCAAACAGTCTGAGCAACTGTATTCAAGTCAACAGCGATTCCGAGCAATTTTTGATGCCACTTTTCAATTTATCGGACTACTCACCGTTGATGGCATTGTCATAGAAGTTAATCAAACAGCACTGGATTTTGGTGGCTTAACACTGGCAGATGTGATTAATCGCCCGGTGTGGGAAACAAGATGGTGGACGATTTCACCGCAAACGCAAGCACGACTAAAGACAGCGATCGCGCAAGCTGCTAGAGGGGAATTTGTTAGGTATGAAGTCGAGATATTGGGAACAAACGATGGACTACACCCCACCGCAGGCGATCGCATCATCACCATAGATTTTTCCCTCAAACCTGTACTTAATCAATCAGGGCAAGTCAGCCTGTTAATTGCCGAAGGACGCGATATTAGTGAACTGGTGCAAATCAGAACAGAACACCAACAGCTACAAGCTGAATTGCAAAAGACAAACCAAGAATTAGAGCAACGGGTAGCACAACGTACTGCTCAATTACAACAAGCTCATGCCGCCTTAGCTCAAAGAGAAGCCACACTCAGGAGTTACTACGACAACGTGCCGATGCTCATGGGAGTTGTGGAATTAACAGAAAATGATATTCTTCACATTTACGATAACATCGCCACCTGCCGTTTTTTTGGCAATGAACCAGGTAGTACAATTGGTAAACTAGCCAGCGAACTAGGTGCGCCACCAGCTATTATTCAAAAATGGCTGACTCATTACCGGGAATCTCAACTGCAAGGTAAACCAGTGCAATTCGAGTATGTTCACGACGATAGGCAAAAGAAACCGCAATGGTTAGCAGTTACAGTCTTCCCGATTAATTCTCCCCTGTTTGAGCGTCCTCGATTTTGCTATGTAGCAACAGATATTACAGACCGTAAACAAACAGAAACAGCTTTGCGACAAAGTGAAGAACAGCTACAGCAACAACTCATTGAGATTGAATCAATTTACCAATCTGCCCCCATAGGACTGAGTGTTTTAGACACAGACTTGCGCTTTGTACGGATTAACAAACGATTAGCAGAAATTAATGGATTGTCTGTAGAGGAGCATATCGGCCGCACAGTCCGCGAGTTACTACCACATTTAGCCAATGAAGCCGAGCCATTGTTACGGCAGGTACTGGCAGGGGAAGCACGGCTAAATGTAGAAATCTCTGGGGAAACTCCGGCTCAACCTGGAGTCCAGCGCACCTGGCTAGAGCAGTTTTTACCTTTAAAGAATGGCAACCAAATTATTGGCATCAGTATTGTTTGTGAGGAAATCACTGAGCGTAAACAGCGTGAGGCAGAATTAAGACAAGTGCTACAAAAGCTGAACTTCCATGTAGAAAATTCGCCGCTAGCAGTAATTGAGTGGGATCAAGAATTTCGGGTGTCCCGTTGGTCAAAAGCCGCCGAACGCATTTTTGGCTGGCAATTAGAGGAAGTATTGGGCAAGCGATTTGATGAATGGGATTTCGTTTTTGAGGAAGATGCCGCAGGAATGACAACTGTAGCCACACGATTGGCTCAAGGCATAGAATCACAAGTAGTCATCCAGAACCGCAACTACACTAAAGCCGGGAGTGTGATTGATTGTCAGTGGTATAACTCCGCCTTAATGGATGAGTCTGGTAACTTGGTTTCAGTGCTGTCGCTGGTTTTAGATGTGAGCGATCGCCTACGCATGGAAGCAGAACGTGAGCGGCTATTACAACAAGAACAAGCCGCCCGTGAGCAAGCCGAAGCCTCGAACCGGATTAAAGATGAATTTCTCGCCGTTCTCTCCCACGAACTTCGTACCCCACTTAACCCCATCCTCGGTTGGATTAAACTACTCAGAACTGGCAGATTAAACGCCCAAAAGCAAGAAGAAGCCTTAGAAATTATTGAGCGCAATGCTCAATTACAGGCGCGTCTGATTGAAGACTTACTTGATGTATCTCGGATTCTCCAGGGCAAAATCAACCTGAATATTTCCACAGTCAATCTTGCTGCCACCATTTCCAATGCCACAGAAGCACTGCGTTTAGCATCAGAAAACAAAAAAATTCAGATTCAAAGCATTATTCAGACAAACTCTGTACAAGTAGCCGGTGATCCAGCCCGCTTACAACAAATTACCTGGAATTTGCTCTCTAATGCTGTGAAATTTACGCCTCCAGGCGGACAAGTAGTAGTCAGACTAGAGCAGATAGAAGATTATGCTCAAATCAGCATCCGTGATACAGGCAAAGGCATCAGTCCCGATTTTTTACCATACATATTTAATTACTTCCGTCAAGAAGATAGTAGTATTACCAGAAAATTCGGTGGTTTAGGATTAGGATTGGCAATTGTCCGACACTTAGTAGAATTACACGGTGGCACAATTGCAGCTGATAGCCCTGGTATTGGGCAAGGTGCTACTTTCACCGTGAGATTACCAACAACCATTCCTAATTCTGATACTCCACAGCACCATCAAAAGCCAGATATCTCGTTCGACTTCAACGGCATTAAAGTTTTAGTAGTAGATGACGACGCGGACACGCGGGATTTTGTCACCTTTGTGCTGCAAATGTATCAAGCAGAAGTAATTACAGTATCATCTGCATTAGAAGCCCTGCAAGTCCTAGCACAATCCCAACTCAATATTTTAGTTAGCGATATTGGAATGCCCTACATGGATGGCTATGAACTGTTACGCCAAGTCAGGACGAAAACCCCAGATATTAATCGACAAATTCCCGCGATCGCCTTGACTGCTTACGCAGGAGAATTTGACAAGCAACAAGCCTTAGCGGCAGGGTTTCAAATGCACATAGCCAAACCCATCGAACCAGATACTTTAGCCTCTGCCGTTGCTAGCCTTGTGGACAACGATAGCATTTATTATTGACACTCCTCGTCCTAAAGTCCGAGGATTCTTGGTTCATTGACACACCTTAAAACTAGAAGGAATCAGGCTCGCTAATTCGACTCCCTCACCAAATAACCCTACCCAAAGGTGGTATTACTTAGCTATGGCAACTAGCCCCAGTGGGCTTATCTCCCCAAGCGTTTAGGTACTTTACCGAGAGTGCCTTAAAATCTGTTCCTCTCTTTTCCCCACGTTCCTGTATGCCCTACAGTACGCTGTTTCTGGCAACGCCAATTATTGAACTTTACTGGTATCGGCACTCTTGAGAGTCCATGCGTTTTATTGAGGTATGCACGCTCCTCACGTACTAGCATCGCTTTACGTCGTAGGTTTGTGGCAGTACCGACGGATTCCTGCCTGTGCTAGACTACTTCTATAGTGTAGCACAAATACTGCCACAATGCCGAGAGAAAAAACTTTAAGAGTACGACTTTCCGAAGAAGAACTTGAAAGATTGAAAAACTATGCCGATGATACTAATAGGATGGTTTCAGAAGTTATTCGGGACTATATCAAAAAACTCCCTAAAAAGCCGTGCTAGAAGCACGGGGCTTGTATCCCATTATTTTGGTCAGGAATAGGGAACAGGGAACAGTCTTGTAGGGTGCGTCAGACTGTTTAAATGCTATCAATAAACGTATTGTCGATATCTGACGCACCCTACATTTTGGATATTTTTTTATCTGGATGTCCCTAATATGCCAGTTGCGTAAGTCATGAAACAATCAAAGCCACCGCGAAATATTTAACCCAAAATTTCTGCTTGTTTTCCGGAATTGCTAAAAATGCAGTGGTATTACTTATTAACAAAGCAAAGTACAGCGATTTATACAGAAACTTTATAACGAACCTCTTGGGGAATATATCCCCTTCACAGAATCAAAAGCCCGGTTGTTAAGACTGGGCTTTTGTCTGCGATATCTCCCCCTGGTAGCAAACAACAGACTCACATTTTTGAGTAAAGTTAACAGTAGGCTATCTTAAAGGCGGGTATGACTTTTGTAAGAGATGAAGATTTGGTATTAGTTGCTGGTGCGACTGGTGGAGTCGGACAACTGGTAGTAGCAAAGCTGTTAGAGAAGAATGCCAGAGTTCGCATCTTGACACGCAACGCCCCAAAAGCGGCAAAGATGTTTGATAACAAAGTGGAAATTGCTGTCGGCGACATCCGCGAACCCAGCACACTCACCACCGCATTAGAAAATATCACCCACATCATCTGTTGTACTGGAACTACAGCTTTCCCTTCTGCCAGATGGGAGTTTGACTCCCAGCTTAACTTATTTGACTGGCCGAAGATTTTTTTAGATGAGGACTTCAGAGAAGCCAAGGCAAAAAATACCCCGACAAAAGTCGATGCTGAAGGTGTGAGTAACTTAGTCAACACCGCCCCCCGCAGTCTCAAAAGGTTTGTTTTTGTCTCATCTGTGGGAATTCTCCGTAAACATCAGCCACCTTTTAGTATTCTCAATGCCTTTGGTGTCTTGGATGCGAAACAAAAAGGAGAGGAAGCAATTGTCACTTCAGGATTACCTTACACTATCATTCGTCCGGGACGCTTGATTGATGGCCCTTATACTTCCTATGATTTGAATACTCTCTTAAAAGCTACCACAGACAGTAAATTAGATGTAGTCATCGCTAAAGGTGACACCCTGGGCGGTGATGCTAGTAGAATTGATGTTGCTGCCGCTTGTGTAGAATCGATTTTTTATCCTGCTACTCAAGGACAAGTTTTTGAATTAGTCAATAAGGGAACTAGACCACCTGTAATTGACTGGGAAAAACTGTTTTCTCAATTATAGTGTAGGTTAGTTTGTAGTGAGGACTTCAGTCCTCAAAACCGGACTAAAGTCCTGACTAAGAACCTATTTAATCTATTGTTTTCTCAGTTATAGTTGAGGTGAGTTTGTAGTGAGGACTTCAGTCCTCAAAACCGGACTAAAGTCCTGACTAAGAACCTATTTAATCTATTGTTTTCTCAGTTATAGTTGAGGTGAGTTTGTAGTGAGGACTTCAGTCCTCAAAACCGGACTAAAGTCCTGACTACGAACCTATTTAATCTATTATGTTCTCAATTATAGAGTAGGTGAGTTTGTAGTGAGGACTTCAGTCCTCAAAACCGGACTAAAGTCCTGACTACGAACCTATTTAATCTATTGTTTTCTCAGTTATAGTGTAGGTTAGTTTGTAGTGAGGACTTCAGTCCTCAAAACCGGACTCAAGTCCTCACTACGAACTTAATATTGATAATTTTGCCTTATACCAAATTAATATGAAGCTGCATAGAATAAATATGTCAAGAATAATTGAACGCAGATGTACGCAGATAAACGCGGATAAATCAATGGATTTTAGATTATGTGCAACCTCATATAAAATTGGTCTTACCAAAAATCCCAGTATCTTGAAGATGCTGGGATTCTGAAACTTTATTAACAAATCAAGTCAAAGTCTACATTAATACTCTGGAACCGAAGGATCTACTTCCCGACTCCAAGCAGTAATACCACCTTTGACATTTGTACCCACAATTCCGGCTTCCTTGAGGATAGCTAGAGCTTTTGCAGACCGCCCGCCCATTTTACAATGAGCAATTAAGCGATGACCGTTGAGTAATTCTTTGACTTTGGCGACTCCATTACCGTTTTCAATGTCTGGTAAAGGTACTAATACCGAACCAGGAATTTTGGCAATGTCGTACTCATGAGGGTTACGCACATCTAAGAGTACAAAATCCTTAGCACCACTATCCAGTAATTCTTTTAACTGGGTAACAGTCATTTCTTGAATGTCTTGCTGTTGTTGCGCCTCTGCTGCTTTTGCTTGGGGGATTCCACAGAATTGTTCGTAGTCTATCAACTTCTCAATCACTGGGCGCACCGGGTTAGGACGCAGCTTTAACTCCCGGAATTTCATATCTAGGGCATTATACAGTAAAAGTCTACCATTCAAGGTTGTACCTTTACCTAAAATAATTTTGACGGTTTCTGTGGCTTGAATTACGCCAATGATTCCTGGCAGAATACCTAATACTCCACCCTCTGCACAGGAAGGAACCATTCCTGGTGGTGGTGGTTCTGGGTATAAGTCGCGGTAGTTCGGCCCGCCTTCGTAATTAAATACGGTTGCTTGTCCTTCAAAGCGGAAAATTGAACCGTAGACGTTAGGTTTATTCAACAATACACAAGCATCGTTGACTAGATATCTGGTGGGGAAGTTATCTGTACCATCCACGACGATATCGTAATCTTTAACGATATCTAGGGCATTCTCGGAACTTAGACGAGTTTCGTACAGGTCAACCTGACAATAGGGGTTAATCTCGTGAATGCGATTTTTCGCTGATTCAATCTTGGGTTTACCTACCCAGGATGTACCGTGAATCACTTGGCGTTGCAAGTTGGAAGTATCCACTACATCGAAATCAACAATACCGATGCGGCCGATACCTGCTGCTGCTAAGTATAACAGTAATGGTGAACCGAGTCCACCAGTCCCGATACATAATACACTGGCAGCTTTTAGGCGTTTCTGTCCTTCTACTCCCACCTCCGGTAAAATCAGGTGGCGCGAGTAGCGTTCATAATCATCTTTGGTCAACTGGATATCATCCAGATTGGGATTGAGCATAGCAGTTGAAATGAGGAAGCGCGGATTCTTGATTGTATCGAAAAATGATATCTATTTTTAAACGTAAGTGTTTAAATTATGTTATCAGTAAAGGTGGGGACTGGGGACTGGGGATTGGGGACTGGGGATTGGGTAAAAGTTCTTATCCTCTACATCCCTGCTTCTTCCTAGTCTCTAGCTTTGTGCCAAAATCTCGGCTTGAAATTGATGATTTTCGTCAAGAGTCCAACTTTTGATGTCACTAGCTACACCATGTTGAACGGACACTATTATATAAGAGTATCCTTGCCAAGCATACAGGCGATCGCATTCTGAAGGCTTGGCTGGATAATTAGGATGGGAATGATAAATACCAATGATGTTTAGTGAACGTTCCCGTGCTTGCTTTTGTACTTGTAACATGATTTGGGGAGCGATCGCATATCGTCGTTCGGTGCTATATGTGGTCTTATCCTCAGTGAAATTATCAGCTTCCCTATCCCAAACATTTGCAGTTGGTATCACCTCAACAACAGTGTTCACTCCATCTACCAGATATCCCAAAATCAACCCACAGCACTCGTTAGGGTACGTACTTTCAGCATGGTTAAAGATAGTTTGTTGATGTTCTGGTAGAAGTTTAATCATGGGCATGGGGCATTTAAATTCAAAATTCAAAATTCAAAATTAAAGCATCGTTGGGTAAAAATCTCCTCTGCTTTTTTGCCCCCCTGCCTACTTCGGCGCATCTCGGTGCATCAACAGGGGACGCAAACCATTTAACCCGGCGGCTATGGCTGAACCATTATGTACTACTGTCGCCGCTAGGGGATGTAGTCCGACGGTGGTGGCGAATCCTAATGCTGCTAAATTGGGAACGACTGCTAAACCGATATTTTGCTGAATTACGGCTTGGGTTTCACGGGCGATCGCTATTGCTTCTACAAAGCTGCTCAGGTTATCATCCATCAAGACTACATCTGCGGTTTCTCTGGCAACTTCCGAACCGCCACTAAAGGAAATGGAAACATCTGCATAGGCTAAGGCGATAGAATCATTTAAACCATCACCTGTAAATGCAACTGTCTTTCCTGCTTCATGTAATTGGCGGATAATTTCGGCTTTTTGTTCTGGGAATGCTTCCGCATGAACTTGCGCTAAGGGTATTGCCAATTGTTCCGCTACCGCTACCGCCCTTTGTTGATTATCCCCCGTCAACAGATGAATTTCCATGCCGTATTCTGTTTGTAATTGCTCAATGACGCTGGGACTTTCTGGGCGCAGGGGGTCAGTATAATAAATTACGCCTTGGAATTCCTGATTAACTGCCACATACAGCAAGGAATCATGGGCGGAAATGCGACAATTGAGGTGATGGGGACATTCTGCATGGTGACATTGATGTGGTTCATAGAGACAATCTAAGGGTACACCACATTGCCGTAAAAAGCGATCGCTTCCCACTAGCACCTGTTCCCCATCAATTTTAGCTTTCACACCTAAACCAATTTCATAGACAAATTCTTCACGGGGTAAAATTTCTAAATCTAGTTTTTCAGCATAATTTACCACTGCTTCCGCCACGGGGTGAGTCAGACGTTGTTCAGCTGCGGCGGCAAGTTGTAATAATCTCTGTGTAGACATTCTCCCCGCTACGGTTTCTACTTCCACAACTTCAATATCGCCTTTCGTTAACGTTCCCGTTTTATCAAAGACTAAGGTATCTATCTGTGCTAATTTTTCTAAAGCGTGACCACTACGAATTAACACACCATGTCTAGAAGCATGATGTAATGCGGCTAAGAATGTTGTGGGTAAGGAAACGCGAATACCCGTTACAAAGTCGAGGGTGAGAATAGATGCAGCCCTAGCCGGGTTGCGAGTCGCTGCTAAGACTAACCCGGCAAAAACTAACGCTGGCGTAATCGCTTTATCTGCAACCATCGCCGCATAATTGCCCATGCGGGTATCATGTACGGGGGCTTGCTTGACTAACTCTATACTAGCACCTGCACGGGTAGCATTTCCTACACGCTCGGCTAAAATATAAATCTCGCCTTCCCGCACTAAGGTAGAAGCATAAACTGATTGTCCTATTTCCCGCATCACAGGCATGGACTCGCCTGTAAGTTTTTGCTGGTCGATTAAAGCTTGACCCCGCAAGATTTCCCCATCTACGGGTATTTGCTCACCTGGATAAACAATTACTGTATCTTTTATTTGTACATCTGTAGCTAAGATGCGTTTTTTCTGTCCATCTGGTTGTTGTACCCAGGCGAAATGTCCGAGAGAATTGAGTAAATCGGTAGCGCGATTTTCTGTAACTCTAGCGGTGCGATCGCGGATCATATCGCCTATTTCGTGCAGTGTCATCACTAAAGCTGGGGTGAGAAGATTTCCTTGGCTGGATGTGAGTGCGATCGCCATGAAATCCAAACAATCGATATTTAATTTCTGTTCTTCGGTTATACTTGTGTATGCACGTTTAGCAATGGGTAAAGCCGCTATTGCCACAGTTAAACCAATTATAGCTCTAGGAATCGGGAAACCTAACCCCAATAAAGCTAAAACCGTAGCTAAAGCAGGTAATTTAACGCCACCGTCTGCTTTTTCTGCTACTTTCTGCCGTTTAGCTACTATTTTTTGCTTTGTCTTCCCCGTTTCTAGCAGATGTACTAAATAAGCTGGCATTAAGTCAGCATTCCCAGGAGATAATTGATATTCAATCGCAATAGAAGCCGCAGCGCGACTAATACGCACCTTAGTTATTCGACTATCAGAGGCTAGTAAATCTTGTAGATGTTGGGCATAATGGGGGTCATGAGCCAGTAAGGGAATGCGAAATCTTACCCTACCCGGAATTTTATGCACTACAAAACAATCAATTTTCTGGGCTGGGATAACTTCCCCTTGGCTGACTTCTGAGTGAGTGGCTATTGTCATCATGATTTCCCCCTCATGGTGGTGTAGCGATGTGATGGGTGGGAATTCATCCTTCAAGAGATTGCAAAATCCCACGAACCTGTTAGTTATTCACGGTAGGGTTAGGATAACAGCGAACTGTGAATCTTAGTCTATTCAATAATTTTGCTAGTTAATTTTTGACCAATGTGATTATTTTGTAAGATAACGCAACTAATTTTAAAGTTTCAACACATAACAATAGTTTCGCCGTTAATCTACATCCTATACTTTCAACATTTTTACGGTTTTTGGAATGTATTAACCAATTCTTAAACAAAAATTTAGTTTGTTCAAAATTCGTCTCAATTATATTAAAAATAATTCTCAACAAATAAAATAAAACTAACTGCAATTACCTAATTCAGTGTGAATAGCTGCAAATGAGACAAATAGGAAAGCAGTATTCGATTTGAATAGATGATGTGAGGACATTGTTACCGTCAATTATCGCCTATCAAGGACTGCTATGAGTGTAAAACTATCAATACTCAAACCAGGTCAAATTGCTACCATCACTGCAATTAATACTCAAGAATCAGGTTTGCAAAGAAGGTTAGAAGCGATGGGCTTCAAAGTAGGGCAACAGGTAAAGGTACTCCGTAAAGCGTGGTTAAAAGGCCCTTTACATCTGCGCGTGGGCTTAACTACAGAGGTAGCCATGCGCCGACATGAAGCAGAGGGAATTTTGGTGAATTTGGGGAATGTTGACGGTTGACTGATGACTAATGACTGATGACTAATGACTAAAAGAGGTGCAAAATGTCACATTGCCATAATTCTGGTTCAGGTATGGCTACACTCAAAAATCAACCCGGAGTAAAAAGGGTGGCGGTTTTGGGGATGCCGAATGTTGGTAAATCTACTTTGTTTAATCGTATTACTAAAGCGGGGGCATTTGTCGGGAATTGGCCAGGGGTGACAGTCGATCTTTTGCAAGCACAAGTAAATTTGCATGGCTACAGGGTAGAGTTTGTTGATTTGCCGGGGATTTATGACTTAGAGGGTTACTCGGAAGATGAACAGGTGGTGCAAACTTTCTTTACTAACTATCCTGTGGATTTGGTGCTGGTAATTCTGAATGCAGCGCAAATAGATCGCCAAATTCGTCTAGCTTTACAAGTCAAAGCTTTGGGAATGTCTGCTATAGTCATTCTGAATATGGCAGATGAAGCCAAGCATTTTGGCATCAAAATTCATCCCGAAAACTTAGCCGAAAAGTTAGGGATGCCAGTAGTGTTAGTGAGTGCTAAATATGGTAGCGGTTATGCGATCGCCATCCATCACATCTGTGAAAAATTGGCAGAAAATACCGCCCCTATAGCCCCTGGAGAAATCAAGCAGCAGATAGCAGCCCATAGAGAAATTCTAGAGTCGCAAATTCAAGACACCCTAGAAGATACAGTAGAAATGCCCTCCCGTTTGTTCAAGACATTTACAGAAAAGCTGGATGGGGTGTTGCTGCATCCCCTACTGGGGCTACCACTGTTTTTTCTCTCCATCTATTTAATGTTTGAGTTCGTTTGGTTGGTGGGGTTGCCATTACAAGATGTAGCGGATGGGATTACGGGATGGTTGCAACAAGTCGTAGTTACTCCCCTCACCGCTTATTTACCGGAGTTTTGGCGAGGTTTTCTCGTAGATGGGATTTATGGGGGACTAGCGACGGTTGCATCTTTTATTCCCCTGGTGATGACGTTTTTCTTTATGATGGCAATTGTAGAAGATAGCGGCTATTTTTCCAGGGCAGCTTACATGATGGATGCGTTAATGTATCGCTTTGGGTTAGATGGTCGTAGCTTTGTGTTGCTAATTATGGGGTTTGGGTGTAATATACCTGCTATCATGGGAACAAGAGTCATGCGATCGCGGGCTTTACGTTTGCTTTCGATTCTGATCATTCCCTTTGCCCTGTGTTCCGCAAGGTTAACAGTATTTATATTCATCATTGATGCCTTATTTAACCGTACCTGGGGGCCATTGGTACTATTCTCACTGTACCTATTCAGTTTTGGTGTAGCCCTGTTAACAGGATTCTTACTCAAAGGACAATTTCAAAACCAAGAACCCTTCGTTATTGAACTACCCCCTTATCGCTTCCCCACCCTCAAGCAAATCTTTCTCCGGGGTTGGGGTGAGTTACAGCAATTTCTACAACGCGCTACCGGATTTATTACGGCTGGTGTAGCTGGTGTCTGGTTGTTGAACAATTTACCCCAAGGTACAGCCAACTCTATCGGTAATGCAGGAGAGATGCTAATCACCATCCCCATTGTAGTTGGAATGGTGACTGGTTGGGATGCGTTGAAAGCATTTCTTAAGCGTGGAGGCGTATTTGTTGGGCTAGGTGTCTTAGCCATCTGGTTGTTAAGCAACTTACCAGGAAATCAAGATACCAGTTACGCTACTCGCATTGGTGAGTTTTTCGCCCCTGTTCTCGATGCTGCTGGTATTCCGCAAGAGTTAACTATTGCTTTGATATTTGGATTCATTGCCAAAGAAATTTTAGTAGGTTCTCTAGCCAGTATTTACCATCTGGCTGATCCTAATGCTGTTCAGACAGTTATCTCTCAGACTATATCACCAATTCAAGCCTATAGTTTCATGCTTTTTTGTTTACTCTATACTCCCTGTTTAGCAACGGTGGCTACTATTAAGAGTGAGTCTAAAAGCATTCGGTTTACTGTGCTGTCTCTGGTTTATAGTTTAACTCTGGCTTGGGTTGTGAGTACGTTGTTTTATCAGGGTGCGAGGTTATTCGGGTTGAGTTAGGAAAGGGAACGCAGATAAACGCAGATAAACGCGGATGAAGTATACATTCTTGTGGGGTGGGCCGGACAGCCTGCCCTGATGTATTGCGGTATGCGGGGAGTGTTTATCAAAGCTTAAGACAAGACAGAGACTTTGCCTGTCTCAATATCGTAAACAGCACCAACTATTTTAAGTTTAGTCTGACGTACTGATTGCGCTAATATTGTTGATTTTCGGAGTAATTTCTCGGCTTGGTACTGCACATTGGCAATAATAGCCTGTTCATTCATATTCTTAGCTGTAGGTTCTAATTTTGCTAAGGCTGGTTTTATCCCTTCTACAACATAGCCAATTCTACCAGGGAGCGGGTCTTTTTTCATGGCTGCGCTGACAGCACCGCATTTTCTATGACCTAAAACTACAATTAATTGTGAACCTAATACCGATGTAGCATATTCTAAGCTGCCAATAGCCATGTCACTAGCAACATTACCAGCAACTCGGACAACGAATATATCTCCAAGTCCTTGATCAAAAATAATCTCAGCAGGTACTCTAGAATCTGCACAGCCTAATATAGTGGCAAAAGGATACTGTGCTTTGGTGATTGCTTGTAGGCGTTGCCGTGATTGGTTAGGATACAGAGGTTGGCGTTTGATAAATCTTTGATTACCATTCAGTAAGCGTTTTAATGCCTGTTCGGGATTGACTGGCTGAGGGTTAGCTGAATTAACATCCGCGATCGCAGTATGGTGTCTGTCTGTAATTAGCTTACCACCAACAGCACTAGCCACTACAGCCAAGCTTCCCCCACCTGCTAACCACAAGAAGTTACGACGACCGATAAATCCATTGATGCGACTCATCTAAACCTACCTGTGAATAAACAGTTTTGTAGTCCGCTAAAATATATCAGAATCTCCCAGGCTACAAGAGTACCTTAGTACACGGTTTTAGGTCATTAGTCATTAGTCATTAGTCATTGGTCATTAGTCATTGGTCATTGGTCATTAGTCAACCGTCAACAATTCCTAATGATGCTTTCCTCCTCCTAGATACAATTCACCCACCTTTGGATCATTTAACAATTCTATGCCAGGGCCAGATATAGCATCGCGTCCTGACTCTAAAACATAACCACGGTCAGCCATTTCCAAGGCTTTGCGAGCATTTTGTTCTACCAAGACTATCGCTGTACCTGCTTGATTAACTTGTTTAATCTGTTCAAATACTTGCGTTACTAAAATCGGGGATAAAGCAGCCGAAGGTTCATCTAATAGTAATAAACTCGGTTCTAACATCAAAGCTTTACCCATCGCTAACATCTGACGTTCTCCACCTGAGAGTGTACCAGCCCGTTGACGACGGCGATCGCTTAATCTGGGAAACATGGTAAATATTTGATCTTTCAAGGGTTTAACGTTTTCATTGCGGATGAAAGCCCCCATTTCCAGATTTTCTTCCACACTCAACGATGGAAATACATTAGCAATTTGTGGGACGTAGCACATCCCCCTCCGCACAATTTGATTAGACTTTAATCCGGCAATATTTTCACCTTTGAAAGTAATTGTACCTGTATGGGGTGTCAACAAGCCAAAAATAGTTTTTGCTAAGGTCGATTTACCAGCACCGTTGGGGCCGATTACTGTCACTAATTCCCCTACTTCCACCCGAAAATTCACGCCTTGGAGAATATCCACATCTTTAATGTATCCGGCGTGGACGTTGTTCACTTCTAGCAGAGGATCTAAATGATGTGCTGTACCTGACATATAATTTTAACGCTGAACACTAAGATAGTGATTTTAACTATATGAAGATTTTCCATAATAAACTATTAGTATATCTAAATTGAACGCAGATGGACGCAGATAAACGCGGATAAATCAATGGATTATATAATTCTGTGCAACTTCACATCAAATTGGTATAACATACTTAGATTCTCAGACAAGTCAATTAAAATTAACAGTATTTATATACAAAAAAAACAGGCAATTGGAAAATTTTTCCCTATGCCTGTTGAATTAATGGTTATTTGACACTCTCCGCCCTAAAAGTGCGGAGATTCTTGGGCTGAATCCTGCCTCCACCAACGATGTTGATTTTGGTCTTACAGTTTCATGTCTAGTCCGAAACATATCTCTCGATATACCCCACTTAAGGACTACTCCCCAAGCGTAAATTTGGGTATGCCCTACCCTATTTAATTGCTTTTCGACCTTACAGTTTGGACTTATTTTTACACCATTGACTGTTAGGCATTTTGAGATCACGGAGTAGGACGTTTTACCTGTTTCCTCCCTGCGGGACGCTACGCGAACATCGTTCTCACGGTCTACAACCTACTGCTAGTATACCAGAAAGCCGTCGTAGAACGACGGGGTTTTCAACCCAAATTTTCGATAATTGAAGATTAAGGAGTTTTTTGTAAATCAGGTCTTTCTTCTGGAACGATCGCATCAGCTACCGGGCATACTTGAATACAGATGCCACAATCAATACAGGTAGCAAAATCAATCCAGTACCAGTCAGTACCCTTGACATTTTTACCAGGGCCTTCATGAATACAAGCAACTGGACAAGCGTCTACGCAGTCAGCGACACCTTCACAAACATCAGTAACTATAGTGTGTGGCATTGTTCTCGATTCCCTCTCTTTTTAATCAGCCTTTTCTAGCCTAGCAGGGGATTGGAAGGGACTGGGAAAGAAGAATTGGGGCAGGGTGCAGGGGGTAAGGGGGAGAGAACTTTCCCCGTTTCTCCCTGCTCCCTGCTCCCTTGCTCCCTCATCCCCTCATCCTCCTCATCTCCCTCATCCCCCTCATCTCCCCTACTCCCTACTCCCTACTGCCTAACGCAATGTCTCAATGGTCGGTGTGCCGTCGGCTTTTAACCAAGCGATTTGCGCTATACTGCGATCGCGTGCGTATTCTCTGACGGTGGCTGCATCTTTGCCACTTAGTTCCATTTCTACTCTAACCAAATGCGTAGAATCACGCAATTTATCGGCGTAGGCAAAAGCCGCAGCATAAGCCGTGGGTGCTTCTGGGACTACTAACCAGTTAGTCGCCGGAGTTTCCTGTGGTAATTGCTGTGTAGACAATAACACTTGATACAGGTCTTCTATGTTGAGGACAAACCCAATACCGGGGATATCTTCGCCTTGGGGGTGATACAGTCCTAAAAGCTGGTCATAACGTCCACCTCTGCCTAATACCCGTGCCTGTGATTCGCTGCTACTGACGATTTCAAACACTATGCCGGTGTAGTAATCTATGGTTTGAATCAGACTAAGGTCGAGAATGAGACGGAATTTCCCTTCGGATTCTAATAATTCTACCAGAGATTTCAGGTGATTAACTGCCTGTTTTTGTTGAGCATCTAAATCGAGACTGCTGACTTTTTGCAAGACATCGGCACTGTTACCACGCAAATCGAGCATGATTCTGGCGCGATCGCGCAGTTCCTCACTTAAAGGTAGATTGTCGATAGTAATCCGGTCGAGATGAGCGATCGCATGGCGAACTTTAGGGCGTAAATTTTCAGGAAAAACATTGAATAGCGAGCGAGTAATTCCCGCTTCGCCTAAAATTAAATGCCAATCCTGTAAATCTAAAGCCGCCATGCAATTACTCACCAACAGTAACACCTCTGCATTGGCAAGCAATCCGCCTACACCTAACAACTCTACCCCAGCTTGATAAAACTCCTGTTGGCGATTGTGTCGGTTTTCCCAGATGCGCCGGAACACATTGGCATTGTAATACAGTCGTTGGGGATAAGTAGTCCCCGCCATTCGCGTCACCACAGCACGAGCAATAGAAGCTGTCAACTCTGGGCGCAGTCCTAAATCTTCATCTCCAGTATTTTGGAGTTGAATCACCATCTGACGCTGAATTGCTTCCCCTGCCATCAGAGTATCCATACGTTCCAACGTTGAGGTAATAATCCGGTGATATCCCCAACGGTGAAACACCTGCTGTAATCTATCTTCAATCCAGCGTTTTTGAGCCACATCTAGAGGTAATAAATCCCTCGCTCCTGCGGCTGGTTGATACACCATTATTTTTTCTTCCCACCAAACAAACCACCAAACAAACCACCTCCTGATTTATCTGGTTGTTTATTTCCAGAGTTAGGAGGTGATTTAACATGAGAACTACTAGGTTGTATTCCTAGAGCCTTATCTATTTTAGGTTTCCATGTCAACGCTGTTTGATCATTGGGGTCTAATTTTAACGAATTATCAAGGTGTATCTTTGCCATTTTCAACTGATTTTGCTTCAAATATACAAATCCCAGCAAACTGTGACAACGGCTATTCTTCGGTTCTATTTTCAGTGCATCTTGTAGTTCTACCTTAGCGGATGCAAATTGGTTTTTGTCAATCAAAGTTTGAGCGCGACGTAGATACTGTTCAATCGCGGCATCTTCTTTAGGTGGTGCGGGTGGTGGTGGAGGTGCGGCGGTGGTGTTGGGTTTGGGTGTAGTGGAGTTAACTGGAGGTTTAGCCACTGGTGTAGATGAGGATAAAGCCTTGCCAGCACAGCGCATCAAATAAACTAAATTTAATTCACTGATTTGGGCGATAATCGGGATGACTTGCTGTAAAGAATGGTATTGAGTTTCAGCAATTTTAGCGATCGCCGTTTTATAAGCATGATCAATATTGGGTGCTGCTGCTAGTTGCTTCGCTAAATCGGTACTCAGTTCCAGCGAAGGCGATTCTTGCACTAAACGCTTACCCATTTGCGAGAGAACTATAATATACTCTGCACGAGTGCGTTCTACTGATAATTTTTCGTAAGCGGGGTTAACTAACTTTGATAATAATTCAATAGCTAGTTTTTTTTCTGCCTGATTATGAATCGCACTACTATCAGGATGTAGATGACGAGCAATTTTCAGATATCTTTTACGAATCTCTTTAACATCGGCATCAACTGGCGCACATAATATGGCGTGATAGTCGATGAAATCATATTTAAATAAACCAAGTTCTATTTTTAAAGACATAGAGCAGTTGCACCAAAGCAGCCGTAAGGTTTTTCTAGTGTACTTCGCTTATACAGATAAGCGTCAGGATTTTCATATCCTTATTGTTCCCTTTGGTGAATGCTGATTTATCTTTTAGTATGTAATTATTGCCAAGCTGAGAGGCGTGGGACTTGCATCAATGCTCGACTGAGGTGATCATGAAGATAGCCATTAGTCGCCAGAATTCTCCCAGATGGGATGTTCAAGGGCGTACC
The DNA here is from genome assembly GCF_963870205.1 of Anabaena sp. CA = ATCC 33047. Taxonomy (NCBI): domain Bacteria; kingdom Bacillati; phylum Cyanobacteriota; class Cyanophyceae; order Nostocales; family Nostocaceae; genus Anabaena; species Anabaena sp. CA = ATCC 33047. The sequence goes on from NZ_CAWMSA010000044.1 coordinate 293,083, forward strand.
ATCATAGGCGGTAACTTTACCCCCTGCTTCTTGTAACAAAATCACACCAGCCACAATATCCCAAGGAGAAATTCCCCGTTCCCAATAACCATCAACCCGCCCACAGGCGACATAAGCTAAATCTAAAGCTGCCGAACCACTACGGCGAACACCTTGGGTAAGATGGGTGAGGTGACAAAATTCCGCATAATTATTATCTGAAGTTTCGCGTCGGTCATAGGCAAATCCCGTTACCAACAAGCTTTTACTCAATTCAGAGGTTTCAGATACCCGAATCTGACGACGGTTACGTGTTGCACCCAAACCAGCCGCCGCGCGGAAAAGTTCATTGTGAGATGGATCATAAATCACTCCCACCTGCGGCTCACCATTAATTAACAAGCCAATGGAAACACAAAAAGCCGGGTATTGGTGAGCGTAGTTAGTTGTACCATCGAGCGGGTCTATTGCCCAAAGATATTGATGATTTTGATCACCAATTTTACCTGATTCCTCCGCCAAAATGGAATGGTCAGGAAAATGACGACGCAAAACCTCTAAAATCACCGACTCTGAGGCTTTATCAGCGACGGTAACTAAATCACCAGGACGACCTTTTTCAGTAACAGCATCTTCTAACTTACCCAAGTACCCTTGTAAAACCGCACCCGCAGCCAGCGCAGCTTCTGTAGCAATATCAAGAAAAATTTCGAGGTTAGTCATTAGTTATTAGTCATTAGTCATTAGTCATTAGTTATTAGTCATTAGTTATTAGTCAACCGTCAACCGTCAACAATCCCTAACGATTAAAACGACGAAACTCAGCCGGGGTTTGACGCATGGGTTTGTCTGGGTTCCAGATGCCTATACCCATAATTCTCGCCCATTGTTGAGCGCGTTCTAGACGTTGATCGTATTTGTGATTAGGCGATCGCTCTACAAACAAAGCATACCCTTGTTTGATCACTTGTTCATTTAACAACTGGTTATCTTTCCACAGGTAGGCTAAAGTCCGCCCCATTTTGTCTTGCGCTGCCATATCCAACTCCAACCTCACCGGTTGTGTGAAATCACCCACTAACTTTGTTAACAATTCCTTAGATTCTTCCCCCCAAGGATACTGGCGCAAGTCTGGCGCATCTAAACCAATTAACCGTACCTGAGACATCATGTTGGGTTGTTGAGCCATCCCCACAACTTCCAAACTCTGCCCACTCACCACCCGCGCCACCCTCACCTCTACCTGATTAGCGACTGATGAATTTTTAGCTTGACAACTCACCAGCAGCAATAAACAAGCTATCAGCGCGATTTTTGACAGCCAGATGCGGAGGGATTGGGGATTGGGGATTGGGGATTGGGGATTGGGAATCAGGTAAAAGTTTTTCTCATCCGCTCCCCTGCTCACGGCAGTTCGCTCAAGTCGGGAAACCCGCCCACGCGGCTGCCTCCCCTCCTCCCTCATCTCCCTCATCTCCCTCATCTCCCTCATCCCCCTCATCTTCCTCACCCTCATTTAATCTTCATCTAACGGTAAACCCGCTTTCACTCGTCCTTTAGCGAAGTAGCGTCCGAATTGCAGTTCATAAACTTCATCTTCGTCTTGGGTTTCTACTTCCAAGTCAGAACGAGCATAACTGACGCACAACAAAGCATAACCTTGGCGGCGCAATTCTAGGGATAATCCTACGGCTTCCGGTTGGTAGATTTCCCCGGATACCACCCGCACAGCGCAAGTAGTACAAGCTCCATTCCGACAGGAAAATGGCAATTCTACTCCTTGCTGTTCGGCGGTGTGGAGGATGTAGCGGTCATCGGGTACTTGTAGGGTATACTCTTTGCCAGTGGCGCGATCGCGTACTTTAATCGTGTATGTGTCGGACATCTTGCTATGGTTTTGGGACGTTCAGAAGAAAATTTCAAAAATATCTTCTTTTATCTTTGCATTTTTTAGAATTTTATATTATCATGATAAATCGTGACACCTGGAGAGGTGGCCGAGTGGTTGAAGGCGCAGCACTGGAAATGCTGTTTGGGGGCAACTTCAACGAGGGTTCGAATCCCTCCCTCTCCGTTCAATTCTCAGTCTGTAATATCGCAAATTCAAGGGTTTCAGATTTAGTTTACTAAATTTGCAACCCTGAAATAATTTGTACATTTGACACTCTCCGCCCTAAAAGTGCGGAGATTCTTGGGCTGAATCCTGCCTCCACCAACGATGTTGATTTTGGTCTTACAGTTTCATGTCTAGTCCGAAACATATCTCTCGATATACCCCACTTAAGGACTACTCCCCAAGCGTAAATTTGGGTATGCCCTACCCTATTTAATTGCTTTTCGACCTTACAGTTTGGACTTATTTTTACACCATTGACTGTTAGGCATTTTGAGATCACGGAGTAGGACGTTTTACCTGTTTCCTCCCTGCGGGACGCTACGCGAACATCGTTCTCACGGTCTACAACCTACTGCTAGTATACCAGAAAGCCGTCGTAGAACGACGGGGTTTTCAACCCAAATTTTCGATAAATAAATAGTCGATAAATTCTGCTAAAATCTCATAAAAAGCAATACGGTTCAGTTATTTTGAAAGAAATTCTGTAGCTATTTGCTGTAGTTTTTGGCGATTAATTTTACCTTGGGCGTTGCGAGGTAAATTAGTCTGAGGAATCCAATATTTAGGAATTTTAAACTTACTGATTTGATTGTAGAGTGCGTTTTTAATTTCTCTAGCAGTAATATCTGAGTTTCTGGGAATATAAACGGCTGTTAATGCTTGTCCCCACTCTTGATGTTTTATCCCAATCACACACACATCAGTAACCATACCAGTGTTACGGATAGCTGCTTCTACTTCTGCTGGATAAATATTTTCTCCGCCTGAGATGATTTTATCACTGTTGCGTCCGACAATGTTTAAATAACCTTGCTCATCGATAAAACCTAAATCATCTACTGCAAAATAATTTTGATGATTCCAGATGTGAGGATAGTAACCAAGGGCTAAAGATTTAGCTTGAATGGTGATGTTACCTATTTGATTTGCTTGTAAAACTTGCCCTTGGGAATTACAAATTTTAACTTGAGCGTGGGGCAGAATTTGACCACTGCCTGTTTTATGATTTAAGAAATCCTCTGGTTTGAGGGTGGCAATTTGGGAAGCAGTTTCAGTCATTCCATAGGTTGGTGCTAGTCTGATACCGTGAAATCTGGCTTTTTCTAGTAATTCCTCCCAAGCTGGCGCACCGCCTAAAAGTACAGTTTTAAATTGTGCTAGCCATGCAGTTAATTCGGGATTTTGTAAGAGACGTTGTAATTGTGTTGGTACTAAAGATATAAAAAAGTCTTGCGGTTTAATTTGGTATTTTTGACCTAATTCTATTGATTTAAATGGCAGAATTACTAATTTACCACCAGTAGTAAAAGAACGGATAAATTGCATTAAACCACTGACATGATATAAGGGTAAAACACAAAATGAATTTACTTGTTGTAACTGAAAGTATTCTGTAAATCCTGCCACTGATGCGGTGAGTGTTTCCCAAGTGTGCATGGCAAATTTAATTTCTCCCGATGAACCACCTGTAGGAATCATAATCAGGGGAAATGAGGGGGATGAGGGGGATGAGGGAGAATAACTTTTACCCAGTTCCCAGTACCCAGTTCCCAGTACCCAGTCCCCAGTACCCAATCCCCAAATAATATCAGGTTTAACTAAATTAAATACCTGATTTAATTCCTGTTCTCCCCAGTCGGGGTTACACAGAAAAACGTTGCAATTAGCTGCACAAGCGGCGATAAATCCTGCTATAAATTTGACTGGTTCTCGTTCGGCTAGGATGATGTTTAGGGGTTGATTTTGCTTTACTAATTGGGTGAGTTGTGCATATAAACTTGTAGTTGTTTGCTGAAATTCTTGGCTGTTATAACCAATTAACCAATCATGGTGATTCAGGTGATGTAAATAAACTTTGCAGCCAGGTTTCATCTTGTTCTTGGGTAAAAAAATGATTGATGCCAAAACCAACAGCGCGATTGTGGTGAGATAATTCTGCTGCTAGTTGGAGTGCGGCTTGTCTGGCGATCGCAGTTTCAAATACTGATGAAAATACAGCGTCTATTTCATTCTCTTGACAAAATCGCCGCAGTCGTGAAGGATAGCCAGCTATAGCAGGTTTAATCACAAAAATTCCTCGCCAACCTTGTTCATAACACGCAGCTAATTGCTTGAGGGTGGCGACAGATTCATCTAAGGCGATCGCAGTTGCATAACTCTGACTCAACTCCAACATCTTGGGAAACTCTGCCACAGATAGCGGCTGTTCAATAAACTCAATTTCGCAAGTTAATTCTTGATTTTTTGACAAATTATCACAGGTTTCTAGCCATAACTGAGCTTCTTCATAGTTAAGCCCACCGTTAGCATCTAAGCGCAATTTTGCGGAGCTTGGTAAGGCTTGCGTCAATAAATCAAAAACTTTGAGTTCTTGGGCGATATCATCAACGCCAATTTTCCATTTAAACGTGTTGTAACCCTGTTGTCTGAGAGTTTGCCATTGACTCAATGCTGCTTCCCCGGCTGGAAGTAACGCGCTGTATTGGGTATGGGACATTGGCAGGGGTGCAGGGGAGATTTTTTCCCACAAACTCTTTAGTTTTGAATTTTGAATTTTGAATTTTGAATTGATTAGTCCCTCCAATGCTGACTCAAAGGCAAATTGACAAGCGGGTAAATTATCGGGGATGGAATAAATGTTTTCGGGGGTGATTTGTTGGGGAAGTTGGTGACAAAAATCTAAAGCCTGTGGGAGAGTTTCAGAACCGAACCAACTAATGGGGGCGATTTCTCCCCAGCCAACTTTACCTGTAGCGTCACACAGCCGCAAAATAATGGCTTCGCGGGTTTCCCAGACACCGTGACTGGTGACAAGCGATCGCGCAAATTTTCTAGCTATGGGACGAAATTCAAATTGGTAAAGCATGGGATTGGGGATTGGGGATTGGGGATTGGG
>NZ_CAWMSA010000044.1:298192-328336 GCF_963870205.1 Anabaena sp. CA = ATCC 33047
CGGCTACGGCGATGAATTTACAATTACTGACTTTTTCTGGTTGATTGTGATTTTGCTGGACGTGGCGACATAATTTGAAGGCGTAGGGCAGACTTAAGCAACTTAACAGCGTCCACAGAGGGAAAATGCCCAAGAGTACAAATAGCAAGGTTAAGGGATAAATGCTAGCTGTCAACCAAGTTAGAACTTTTGCGCCTGTGGCTGTGCCTAAGCGGACGATAGGCGATCGCTTCCCGGCGGCGATGTCATCTTTAACTTGATGAAAGTGGGAGCAAAATAATATTAAACTGGTGACAATGCCGACAATCACCGAGGCTGCTAGACTGGTGTTTGACCAAGTTTTGGTTTGACTGTAGTATGCGGCGGTGATGCCTAAAGGCCCAAAGGCAAAAAAGCAAAGAATTTCACCTAAACCTTGGTATCCTAAACGGAAGGGAGGCCCTTGGTACATATAGCCCAAAGCGCAGCATAACAGAATGATTCCGATAATGGTGGGGTCTTGTTGCCAGATGGCGATCGCTAATATTCCCGACAACCCCGCCATTAAACACAAATTTCCTAACCAAAATATTAAATTTTTTTTACCTGTTAAATTCACCAGTGAATGGTGTTTATTGACATCTATACCTGTTTCGGAATCAAATACATCATTACTAATATTTTCCCAAGCCAAAATTAAAATTGCGGCAGCTATAAAAGTAGAAAATATCCCTACATTCACAAATTTATTTTCTGCAAATGCTACAGATGTACCCACCCAAATCGGCATAATCGCAACGCTGTACATCGGCGGTTTAATTGCCGCCATCCATAATTTACTCTCAAAAGGATAAACTTGCTTTGTAGTCATCACTCGTGATTAATTAAAGTGTGAGAAACTTATTTTAAATTGCGTTTTTAATGTTTTGATAACACCCTTATAATACTCAGGTAGGAAACACTTTTGTTTTAACCGTAACGATTTAACCTCCTCATGACAACTTTTACGCTTTTTATTTCTAACCGCAGCTTTAACTTGACTTGTCAGGGTTTGGGAACAAGACCAATAAGGCTAACCATACTCTGGTGAAATGGTGACTGAATATGTTACCTGTAGAAATACGACCATGTTTAATTACACTTTTGGAAGATTTCTTAAAAAAAATTTACTATTTATAGATCCATGACAGTTTCACCATGTCGTAGTCACTTCTTCATAGCACACAAAGAGCTATACCAATTTTTGTTAGCTGTTCAGGAAAACTGCCTGAAAAACGATTGTAGGCAAATTGTCAGCGTTTCCCTGGAAATTGACTTAATTGATCCGTTGATAGTATTAGATAAATTAGCGCAAGCAAATGCAATAAATTTTTACTTTGAGAATCGTGGCAAAGGTGAGGCGATCGCAGCCATCGACGCAGTAACAAAAATCCAGTTTAATGGTAAAGAACGCTTTGCTCAGGCTGAATATTTTATCAAATCTAACCTAAAAAATATCATAAACTTTGGTATTACTAACGAAGCATTTACTGGGGCGCACTTTTTTTGTTACTTCAGCTTTTTTGATCAACATAACCAAGCTGATTATCCCTTCCCATCAGCAACAGTTTTTCTACCACGTTGGCAAATATCTCTAAAAGATGAAAAATGTATATTGGTAATGAATACAGTAATTCATGCCAATGTCAATATTCAAAAAGTAATCGAAAATCTCAGCAACAAAATAGATGAAATTAATTCTGTAAAACCTGACTCGCCCAATCTTGATTATTTCCCCGCTATCTTCACGAAAAAATCTGTTGTTAATCCAGGGCAATTTAAACAATCAGTCATATCAGCCTTAGAAAAAATAAATTCTAGCCATCTAAGGAAAATTGTCTTGGCAGATGTCCTAGATGTCAATTCCCATCAGAACTTTAACTTATTCAACTCCTTAAATAATCTCCGCAGAATTCATCCAAACTGCTATATTTTTTCTACCAGTAACGGCAGAGGACAAAACTTTATTGGTGCGAGTCCAGAGAGACTAATTAGTATACACAATCAACAGTTAATTACTGATGCTTTAGCTGGTTCTGCACCCAGAGGTAAAACACCTGCGGAAGACGCAGCAAACGCCAACCGTTTACTCAACAGCGAAAAAGAAAGACATGAACATTTATTAGTCATGGACTTCATTACCCAACGCCTCACCCAACTAGGAATATTACCCCAAGTTTTAGCACCGCGACTGAGACAATTATCTAACATTCAGCACCTATGGACACCAATTCAAGCCATAGTTCCAGCTAACGTCCATCCATTACAGATTGTCGCCCAACTGCATCCTACACCAGCCGTAGCCGGTGCAGCAAGAGACGTAGCCTGTGAAGAAATTCGACGTTACGAAAACTTCGAGAGAGGTTTGTATGCTGCGCCTTTAGGTTGGGTAGACTCGCAAGGAAATTGTGAGTTTATCGTCGGTATACGTTCAGCCCTCATAGATGGCGATCGCGCTAGACTATATGCTGGTGCTGGTATCGTCGCCGGTTCTGATCCTGAAAAAGAATTTGCCGAAATTCAACTCAAACTTCAAGCATTACTCAAAGCCTTAGTTTAAACGCAGAGGTACGCAAAGTTCCTTCTCCGCGTTCCTTTGCGTTTACCTCCGCGCTCCTTTGCGTTTAAAATTCTTCCAAATCCCGATGAGTAAAGGCTTTAGCATTAGCCCCTGTATAGGTAGCGACAATATCACCATTACCAGTCAACTGATATTTATATGTTACCAGTCCTTCTAAACCAACAGGGCCACGGGGCGGCATTTGTTGGGTACTAATTCCGACTTCTGCACCGAAACCATAGCGGAAACCATCAGCAAAACGGGTAGAACAATTATGAAAAACTCCGGCGGAATTAACTAAGCCAAAAAATGTTTCGACTGCTGTTAAATCTTCTGTGACAATGCCATCAGTATGGCGTGAACCATATTCATTGATGTGAGCGATCGCCTCTTCCAAAGAGTCTACAATTTTCACGGCCAAAATCAAATCACTGTATTCGGTTTCCCAATCTATAGCAGTGGCAGCAGCGATATTAGGTAATATTTTTAAAGTAGGTTCATCGCCTCTTAATTGTACATCAACTGCTTGTAAAGCTGCCGCTAGTTTTGGCAAAAATTCCGCCGCAATTGCTTGGTGAACTAGCAAAGTTTCAATAGCATTACAAGCAGCACAATATTGTACTTTAGCATCAACAGTAATATTGATAGCTTTGGTAATATCAGCAGCTTGATCTAAATAAAGATGACAAATTCCATCAGCATGACCTAATACCGGAATGCGGGTATTTTCTTGAACAAACCGCACAAAAGAATTAGAACCTCTGGGAATAATTAAATCTACATATTTATCTAACTTTAAAAGTTCTATGGTTTCTTCTCTAGTTGTTAGTAACTGTACAACGTCAGGACTGACAGCAGTTTGAGATAAACCCTGTTTAATTGCTTTGACTATGGCTTCACAAGAACGGACTGCTTCTTTACCACATTTGAGAATTACGCCATTCCCTGATTTAATCGCCAAGGAGACGATTTGAATCGCTGCTTCGGGACGGGCTTCAAATATAATGCCTAATACGCCTAAAGGGCAAGTAATGCGTTTGAGAACCAAGCCTGTATCAAGTTCGCGGTGAATTTGGACTTGTCCTACAGGATCGGCTAGCTTACCGACATCTCGCACCCCAGCGATCGCATCTCTTAATTTATGTTCATCTAACTGCAAGCGTTTGTACAGAGGTTTGGCAATTCCTGCCGCCGTAGCCGCTTCACAATCAGCAATATTAGCTGGTAGAATTTCATCCTGTGCTGATTCTAAAGCTTCAGCGATGGCGGCGATCGCTTGATTTTTCACTTCAGTAGACAGCAGTGCCAATTTACTTGCAGCTTGGCGGGTTTGTTGGGCGATATGAGTCAGGGAAGAAGCAACTTCTAGAGTAGTCATGATTAAACAGAATTGTTACCTGTAGCACAAAACTTTAGCTTTTCCCCATCCTATCAACCTTATGGGATAGCTAACATTGATAAATTCGTAATTAGCACTGTTAATTAAAAACTACAAATGGCTTTAGTGATTGCTGGGGAACGTAGTGGGGTAGGTAAGACAACAGTTACGCTGACATTATTAGCATCTTTATGTCGGCGTGGTGCTGTGGTGCAGTCTTTTAAGGTGGGGCCAGATTATATTGATCCGATGTTTCACACCTATGTTACAGGTCGCCCGTGTCGTAATTTAGACCCAGTATTAACTTCAGAAGCTTATGTTCAGCAGTGTTTTGCCCGTCATCACCGAAACAGCGAATATGCTTTGGTAGAAGGGGTGATGGGGTTGTTTGATGGAGTCAAGGAGACTGGGAAGCAGGGGAGGGAAAATACACATTCAGCACTCAGCACTGATTTTGCGAGTACAGCGCACATTGCGCGACTGTTAGATTTACCTGTGGTGTTGGTGATTGATTGTAGCCGCTTGTCTGGTTCGGTGGCGGCGATCGCTCACGGTTATTGTGCTTTTGACCCTAGAATTAAAATTGGTGGTTTAGTGTTAAATCGCGTAGGAAGCGATCGCCATCTTTCCCTACTCAAAGACTCTCTCAAACCTCTAGATTTACCCATTCTCGGTGTACTACGTCGTCAAGATAACATCACAATTCCCGACCGCCATTTAGGTTTAATCCCCACCGCCGAACTCCCAGAATTGGATGCTGTGATGACTCGCCTCGCCGATTTAGGTGATAATTGCTTCGATTGGCATAATTTATTACCTCTGTTAAAAACAGAAGACAAAGTAGAAATTTCTCCCTCATCTCCCTCATCTCCCTCATCCCTCAAGATTGCCGTAGCACGCGATCGCGCCTTTAATTTTTACTATCAAGATAATCTCGATATACTGCAAAATTTAGGGGCAGAGTTAGTCTTTTGGAGTCCTTTAGCAGATGCAGAACTACCCCAAGGTGTGCAAGGAATGTATTTCGGTGGTGGTTTTCCAGAAGTATTTGCTCAAGAATTAGCAGCTAACACCCAAGCCCGTGATAGTGTCAAACAAGCAATTATTGCCGGAATGCCCACCATTGCTGAGTGTGGTGGGTTAATGTATTTGTGTGAGCAAATCGTTGATTTTGAGGGCAAATCTTGGCCGATGGTGGGAATATTACCCACATCTGCGGCGATGGATAAAAAGCTGACTTTAGGCTATCGTCGGGCTGTAGCTTTGCAAGATAATCTATTAGTCAATGCCGGAACAAATATTTATGGACATGAGTTCCATCGTTCTCATGTAATATCAAATTCTCAGCAGCCTTTGTTTACAACTTATCGCTACGACGTTGAGGAAAATTTGGGGTTTGAGGGTTGGTGTTTACCAATAAATGTTCATGCTTCTTATATTCATCTGCACTGGGGGAACAGTGTAGAAATTCCCCAGCGTTTTCTTGAACAATGTAGAGGTTGGTAAAAATCTTGAATATTACCGACTTGAAGCTGTGACGTTGATATTTTCGTTCAATTGGCGAATCAGACGCGATAACTCACGAATGATGTTAACTGCTATATCGGGAGTTTCTTCAATCGCATCATACAATTGTTGTTGAGTTAGTTCTAAAAATTCACAGGGTTCTAAAGTTGTGACAGAAGCAGACCGGGGTTGTGTATCAAATACTGCCATTTCACCGAAGTATTTACCCTGGTCTACTACTGCCAGTTGTTTATCGCCAATATGCACTTTTACCCTACCTGAAACAACTATATACAGCGATCGCCCTTCTTCCCCTTGTCTAAAAATTGTGTGATTGGCTGAAAAATGTAACTCGTGCATTACTGAAGCCAACCGCACAATAAAATCGTCCCGCAATTCCCGAAATATTGGGACTCGCCGCACAAATAATAATCGATCAACACTACTGAGCATAATTTATAACTTTAAATTTAAGATTAAAAATCAGCAAATTCCCGCTTGTGTTAACTATGGGGCGAGGTAATGATAAATGGTTTTGGCAAATCCTTGAGGGTGAGAAGCTGTTAACCATTAGGTAGATGCAAGAATCACGCTATTGGTATAAAAGTATAACTGGCAATTGCTAGCCTGTATCATTTACAGATTGATGTGATTACGTCCAATGATTGCCAAATGAATTCATAATATATAAGAGACTACTAGGTTCGCCGCCAAAGCATGATTTGGAAATGGTTCTTACGACTCTCAATAGCATTCCTGGGGCTGTTCCTGTTTGGGGATTTGAGTTCCCGTTTAGGTGCAGAAATTTTCTGGTTTCAGGAAGTCGGCTATTTACCAGTATTTTTAGTCAGGCTGGTGACTCGTGGTGGTTTATGGGTAGTCGCCACCGCTATCACTGCTACTTATTTACTGGGAAATTTGGCTTGGGCGCACCGCCTCAAGTATCCCCATTCCTTAAAAATTGAGGAAGTTAAACAGGAGGAAGGCGGACTTAGTAGCGAACTTAAAAAACTGTTGAGTCCTCAGTCTACTCCACGTCGTCCACCCCGCAAGCTAGAGGAGCAACGCTTAAAACCGCTAAGACTGCGGTTGTTACTACCTTTAGTTTTAGTATTAAGTTTGTTAGTAGGGTTATTGCTGGCTCACTACGGTCATATTGCCCTTTCTTATTGGTATCCAGCCCTGAATAAGAATAATCTCCCTATTCTCGCCCCATTCCGTCTAGAGACAATTTGGCAGGTGGGAGAACAAATTATTTATCAATTGTCTTATCTGGGCTTGGTTATCGGGGCAGCGATCGCCATTTTATTTTATGCTCAATTTGTATTGCCAGCGATCGCGATCATCCTCAGCCTAGTATTCGGTACGATTATGTTCCAGAACTGGGCTAAAGTGCTGCAATACTTCCACCCCACACCCTTCAACAGCACTGAGCCTTTATTTGGACTCGATATCAGCTTTTATGTATTTTCTCTCCCCTTCTGGGAATTACTCGAACTGTGGCTGATGGGGATGTTTTTGTATGGCTTTGCCGCCGTCGCCCTCACCTATCTGTTATCCGCCGACAGTCTCAGTCAGGGAATTTTCCCCGGTTTGACATCGCAACAGCAGCGTCATTTATACGCGATGGGTGGCTTATTAATGCTGTTGATATCCTTCAGTTATTGGCTGAGTCGCTACGAACTGGTTTATTCTGCCCGTGGGGTGAGTTATGGAGCTAGCTATACAGATGTTCATGCTCAGTTACCAGCTTACAATGCCTTGTGTGCTGTGGCATTGGCGATCGCCACTTATTTAATTTGGCGAACCATCTTTTGGCGACCTGGATCTAGATATCGCCGCTTTGTCATTTACGGATTAGGTTTATATTTATCTTTGGTGGTGGTAGCTGGTCATGTCGTACCTGCCGTAGTGCAATCTTTAATTGTCCAGCCCAACGAATTACAACGGGAACAACTATACATTCAGCGCACAATTGCCCTAACTAGACAAGCATTTGATTTAGAAGCCATCAACGCCGAAGCTTTTAATCCCCAAGGTACACTCACGGAAGCTGATATTAGAGAAAATGACCTGACAATTCGTAATATTCGTCTTTGGGATCAGCGACCCCTCTTAGAAACCAACCGCCAACTACAACAATTCAGACCATATTATCGCTTCCCCGATGCCGATATTGACCGCTACACCATAGAAACGGAAGTCAAAGCACGCCGACCAGCCGCCCCCCGTTCCTTACCCATCCCAGACCAAGAGATCAACGAAGCCACAGAAAGGCGACAGGTACTAATTGCCGCCAGGGAATTAGACTATAGTGCAGTACCCCAGCAAGCTCAAACCTGGGTCAACCAACATTTAATTTATACTCACGGCTACGGGTTTACCATGAGTCCCGTGAATACAGTCGGGCCGGGAGGATTACCAGAATATTTCGTTAAAGATATTGCTGGTAGTGATGACAATCCTCTGAACACTGCTAATGAAGCCATTCGAGATAGCATACCCATTGGGCAACCCCGGATTTATTACGGTGAAATTACTAATACTTATGTAATGACTGGCACAAGAGTCAGAGAATTAGATTATCCCAGTGGTAGCGATAACGCTTATAACACCTACGATGGTTTGGGTGGTGTGCGGATTGGTGCGCCGTGGCGACGGTTGTTATTTGCCACATATTTAAAAGATTGGCAAATGTTATTTACAAGGGACTTTTTACCAGATACTAAAGTATTATTCCGCCGCAATGTCAAGCAAAGAATTCAGGCGATCGCACCTTTTTTAAAATTTGACAGTGACCCCTATTTAGTCAGTGCTGAAGCCAGTCCAGAATTTCCCGGTAAGGATAACTATTTATACTGGATTGTAGACGCTTACACAACTAGCGATCGCTATCCCTACTCCGACCCAGGTAAAGAAGGCATTAATTACATCCGTAACTCAATCAAAATCGTGATTGATGCTTACAACGGCACAGTAAAATTTTACATCGCTGACCCCAGAGATCCGATCATTGCCACTTGGTCAGCCATATTTCCTGACGTTTTCCAACCCCTGAGTCAAATGCCGGTGACTCTGCGCCGCCATATCCGCTATCCGGTAGACTACTTCTCAATTCAATCAGAACGGTTGATGATTTACCACATGACAGATCCCCTGGTATTTTACAACCGGGAAGACCTGTGGCAAATCCCCAAAGAAATTTATGGCAGTGAATCTCGTTTGCTCAAGCCTTATTATTTAATTACCAGCCTACCGACTGTCCCCTTTGAAGAATTTATCCTACTTTTACCCTACACACCCAAACAACGGACTAATTTAGTCGCCTGGTTAGCCGCCCGTTCCGATGGTGAAAACTACGGTAAATTATTGCTGTATGTCTTCCCCAAAGAACGCCTAGTATACGGGCCAGAACAAATCGAAGCCAGAATCAACCAAGACCCAGTAATTTCACAACAAATATCATTGTGGAATCGTCAAGGTTCCAGAGCAATTCAAGGGAATTTATTAATTATTCCCATAGAACAATCTCTGCTGTATGTTGAACCAATTTACCTAGAAGCCACCCAAAACAGTCTACCAACCTTAGTCCGAGTAGTAGTAGCCTACGAAAACCGGATTGTGATGACACAAACCCTAGAACAAGCCTTACAAGCCATCTTCCAACCAGAAGTAACACCAGCACCCGCAATTATTCGACCTTTTGAAGAAACCACACCACCCGATTAAAACATTCTGCTACCTTGCACCTCCGCGCTCCTCTGCGTTTACCTCCGCGCGACGGCAGTCGCTACAAGTCGGCACAGCCGCCCAACGCGCCGCCTCTCCTCTGCGTTTAAAAATTAAATCAAACAAAAGCTAATTAATCAACAACCGCAACACCGACACCATTTTTAATCAAATGACCATCTTCCATGTAAATAATCCGGTCAGCAATATCTAAAATCCGGTTATCATGGGTGACAAGCAAAATTGTACAACCTTGTTCCTTAGCTAGCTTCTGCATTAATTTCACCACATCACGCCCCGATTGTTTATCTAGTGCGGCGGTGGGTTCATCTGCTAAAACTATTTTAGGCTGACTAACTAAAGCACGCGCGATCGCTACCCGTTGTTTTTGTCCCCCTGATAAATTATCTGGATAGTAATCTAAGCGATTTCCTAACCCCACTGCTGTCAACATTTCTGCTGCACGAGTCAACATTTCCTGCGGTGAAATGTTTGGTTGCACTTCTAAACCCATCCGCACATTTTGCAATGCTGTTAAACTGCCGTGTAAGTTATGCGCTTGAAAAATATAACCGTGATTACGTCGTGCTTGAGTTAGCTGTTCACTACTAGCACCACAGAGTTCTTTACCTAATACGCGCAAACTGCCAGACTGAGCAGAACGCAAACCCCCGACTAAAGTCAGTAGAGTAGTTTTCCCAGAACCCGAAGGCCCTGTCATAATCACAATTTCCCCGGCGTTAATTTCCAGGTTAATATTAAATAAAACCTGCTTTTTCAGTTGACCAGTACCAAAATAATGGTCTAAATTTTCAATAGCAATCACAGGCTCAGAATTATAAAAGTTGTACATTGTGAATTTTGAATTTTGAATTTTTCAAAACATATCCGCCGGGTCAGCCGCTTGTAATTTCTGAGTGGCGATCGCTCCCGAAATTGTACACATAATTATAGTCAGCGATAAAACCATGATGGCTCTAGCGGTGGTCATGTATATCGGTAAATTTGTCGCGTTTGCGGCTAACTGATAAAGTCCCAAGGGTACAATAAAACCAGGGATAAAACCCAAAACAGCTAAAATAATTGCTTCTTCAAAAATCACTCCTAACAGGTAAGAATTACGATAACCCATTGCTTTAAATGTGGCGTATTCTCGGATATGGGCATTCACATCTGTTGATAAAACTTGATAGACAATAATCACACCCACAGTCAAATCTACGGTATAATATACATGGTTGACAACCCACCCGACCGTATTGAACAGACAGGCTAACTTCAAAGTAGGTGTACGAACCTTGCCGCAGATAAATCGGTAGATCGGGGAATCTGAAAACCTAGCTGGTTGACCATTGTCGTAAATCCAAGGCGAGTAAGACGAAAAGCAATCAAACTGTCCCAGGAAGTGGGATGGCGGCGCGGGTTCTTCCTGGAGAAGATAAAGGTAGCAATACCAGAAACGCTGTGTAAGACCAATCTGTACTTGTGCAAGGAGGCAATGGCGAATGAGACGCGAAGCCGCAACTATAGCGTCAGCTTAGTTGGGGTACTTCACATAAGCCACCAATGGTAATAGTACGTCTATCAACTTCGGTGGTGACAACTTGACCAGCATCGATTTGCTGAAAAACTTGTTGATATTCTCCCCTAGCACCACGATCAAATAGAAATGTTTCTGGTAGTTTAATTTTATCTAGCTGACTGTTCACCCCTGCAATGTTCAGTGCTGGTTGCTCAGGATTAAATCCTATGGCTTGTACTGTAGTCTTGCGGCGAGTTTGGGGATTTTTCCAAGTTACTAAACCAACATACAAGGGTGTGGCTGATTTTACACCCGGTACATCCGACGCTTGTAGCAGTCTTCGCCGGGAGAATGTAGCCAAATTTTGCATATTCCGGCTTTGGGGACTAATTAAAATGATATCTGCCAGAAAAGCACGGTTGAGGCGGGTGTTACTGTCATACAAGGCGTTTTGAAAACCTAACTGCATGAAAATTAACACATCAGCAAAGGCGATACCTGCTAAAGCTACTAGCAAGCGACTTTTTTGATGGCTGAGTTGCAACCATCCTAAAGGGGTGCGCCGTTGTAGTTCTTGAACTAATCCCATAGTTGAATCACCGCCTTGACTTGCAAATTAGTAAACTTGGCAGCTTTTTGGCTAGAAATTTCATCTAGTTTGACGTGAACTTCTACAACTCTGGCATCAATATTTTCACTAGGGTCAGTGTTAATAATGTTCTGTCGTTGTACTTTCCAGCCAATCCAATCTACTGTTCCTTGTAGTTGTCCAGGGAGAGAATTACTTGATATTTGCACCTGTTGACCTGGAAGGATTTTGTTAACATCGCTTTGGTAAACTTCCACGACTGCATACATTTGGTGAGTTTGCCCAATTTCGACGATGCCGTTGTTAGATACTACTTCACCTGCACGAGTATGAATGTCAAATATTACACCATCTTGGGGAGCTTTGACATAAGTTTGCGCTAAATTGGCTTTGGCTTGTTTGGCTGCGGCTATGGTACGCCTGACTTCTGCTTTGGCGGCGGCTATATCTACAGGACGCACTTCCGCTATTTTATCTAAGGTGGCGGTGGCTGCACTCACTTGTTTGACACCAGTGGCGTTAATTCTAGCTAAGGCTGTTTTGGCTTCGCTAATTTGCTTGCTTCCAGTGCTATCAATGCGTTATAAGTTTGCCTTAGCTTCGTCTAACTGCTGGGTAATGGTATCTACACTCAATCTTTTGCTGTCGAAAGCAGACTGAGAAATTGCCCCGTCAGTGTAAAGTTGTTGATAGCGTTGAAATTCAATTTGAGCGTTTTTCAGTTGTGCTGCTAATCTTTTAATTGTGGCTTGTTGGGCGGCTGTTTCACCTTGCCATTGTGCTTCTAACCTAGCGACTGTTTGCTGTTGCTCTCTTTGATTACCTAATGTTTGGGCTTGTAAGCGGGAAATTTCGGCTTGTTGGGCGGCTATTTCCCCAGATTTTGCGCCAGCTTGCACTTTTTCTAGGTTGATCTGGGCAACTTTTACAGCCTCTAGGGTTTCTTGGTAAGCTGCTTCTAGGCGATCGCGATTATCTAAAATTGCGATTACCTGTCCAGCTTTTACCCTGTCCCCTTCTTTTACCAACAATTGCTCTACTCGACTCCCCTGACTCGATGAAGGTGCAGATAGATTGATTACCGTTCCTTTGGGTTCTAGTCTTCCCAATGCTGTCACCGTCGTCACTTGCGGTATGCTGACTGGGTTGATATCAGCAGACTGCGCTGTAGTTTGCCTCAATTCCCAAACCTTGAAGCTGGCGATCGCTAAACTTGTCATTGCTGCCAATATTAGTATCGGGCGATAACTAGGCTTAAAGAAGACAGAACCTTTATCTGCTACATCGCGCATCATCAGCCCCCCTTTTGCTTAGAATGCTAAATAAACTAATTAGTTTATTTACTCTGGTACTAAACTAAACCGTTCATTACAATAATGTCAAGAGTCTTCTGGAAAATTAAATTAAAGACGCGATTTCCGTCTAATGTGGTTTATCTAGGCAAAAAATTAACATGAGAAACAAGAAGATACAGACAGAAGACAGAATGCTATCAGCCGAAAAGGTAGACGCAATTATTGCAGGTGCAATGCAAGAATTTTTAAAGCATGGCTATGCAGCGACGACAATGGATAAAGTCACAGCAGCCGCAGGTGTTTCTAAAACAACCGTCTACAGCTACTTTCAAGATAAAGAGGGATTGTTTACCGTTTTAATTGAACGCCTAGCAAAAGAGAAATATCTAGCAGTGCAGAATCCCGAATTTTTGCAAGGGGAACCACAGATAGTTTTGCGCCGGCTAGCACAGCATATTTTGGATCAAGTGCATCAAGAACAAGAGTTGTTAAGCTTGGTGAGGCTAATTATTGGGGAGTCAGGAAGGTTTCCTTCCTTAGCGCGAATTTTCGTCAGTAATATAGATAAGCCTGGGTTAGAACTGGTAAGTGAATATTTTACAGAACATCCAGAATTGCAATTACCCGACCCGCAAGTAGCAGCACGTATTTTTATTGGGACATTAATTCACTTCACGATTATTCAAAGTATGCTGCATGGTGAGGATATCATTCCAATGGAGCGCGATCGCCTGATTGATCAGCTAGTCAACTTAATGACTATTAATCTGGCCACAGATACATCTAATCAACAGTATTCTAGTAATAGCAGCAAATCATCCAGACGCAAACGTACATCTTCCGGTAAGTTCCAGACTGACTATGCTAATGAACCCAAGCAGTTAAGGTCTATGAGATTAACAGACACAGCCTGGGAAAATTTAGCCCAATTAGCAGCCAAACATAATTTAACTCGTTCGGAAGCCATTGAAATCTTTGCTCGTCAAGGCTTTCTATCCCATCAGGACGCAGAAAGTTAGTTCTGTATATATATGGAAAAATCAAAAAACTTATTTTTATGTAGAATATTATGTATATACATGGATGAAATAAATTAAGTCTCCTCTCTATCCCAATCCCCAATCCCCAATCCCCAGTCCCCAATCCCCAATCCCTCACCTATTCCTCAAAATCCTGACTAATCAATTCCCGCCCGGCTTTTTCAGCCGCGTGGAGAGTGTAATAGAGTTTTCGCTGTCCAAAGACAGCACCACCTACCGTTAAGACGCGGAATTGCCAACAGTCGTCTGCTTGGAAAACCAATAATGTCAAACCCTGAATACCAACAAGCAGGTGTATTTTGACTTGGTTATCTGTCATTATTCAGCAGCCATACACTATTAATGATGAGATTACTTATTATCGCAAAGCCAACCAGCATTGACGACTGTACGGGCAATGAGTGTTAAATTACTTTTAACTCCTAATTGTTCAATGTTTTGAGACTTGAGGCGTAATCTTGCGTCAGGTGCTTCTAAACCTGGAATTCAGCCGTAAATATAGCGACAATTTCACAAAACTGGTACTGTGGATTCTCAAGCATACTACTGTGCATAGAAAAAGTAGCTGTTGAGTTTATGACAATTACCATCGCACTCAATTCCGAATCTGTTAATAGCCTGGACTTATCACCAGTCAATACAGTAATTCATCGACTGCTACAAGAGGGGGCGATCGCTACCCAAGAACAGCAGTTACAGTTTAATATCGACTATCCCCTAGAACCAGGTGATCCTCGCGAATTGTCAGAAATTCCTGAGTTACGACTGTGGTTTGTACGGTTGGATGCCAAATATCCCTGGTTTCCCTTTTTACTAGACTGGAAAGCCGGGGAACTGGCTCGTTACACCGCTATGCTAGTACCCCATCAATTTAGTGTTAAAGAGGGGATTCAGTATAATCCCGAAGCTTTAGAAATCTTTTTGATGCACAAGATTTTTATTTTGAGTGAGTGGTTAAAACAGCAGAACATCCCCTGGCAAGCCCGACTGAAGTCAATGGCGCAGATACTGGGTTATGAATTAGACGATGCCCTGTTTGAGATATTTTGAGGGGACTGGGGAAAAATCAATTCAAAATGCAAAATTCAAAATTCAAAATTCAATAATTTTTCTTGAGAATGTTTGATTTTTGACTTTTGATTTGTTTATTCCCCATGCCCAAAAAGAGAGATATTTAACCGCCCCAGACTTTTGTCAAGACAACTTGAGGTGAAATATCTGCTACCTTGCCAGTAGGAGATTTGATTCCCAAAAACTTATCACTGTTTGGTAATACCTTGGCAGTTTCAGTAGAACCAAGTAAAGCAATAGTATAAGTTTGTACGGCTACGCTGATTTGTAACGGCGCACTTTCGTTAGATAACATCAAGTTAGCTCCGGCGATCATAGCCGCTAACTTGCCAGTATCTTCAGGGGCAGTCACCTTGATCTTGGGAGACAAAACACGCAGCGATCGCACAAACGCCTCATCATTAGGCCCTTGAATCAAAACTATGGGTAAATCTGGCTGCTTGCGTTGGAAATCTTCAATTATTTCCTGCCAGTTCTCTAGCGGGTAAATTGCATCCACAGCCTTGGTAGGAGATACCCAACTAGAGCCACCATAAATCAGAACATAACCCGTTTCATTCACCCCTAGGCGTTTTTGTTCATTTTGCCCCCACTCAATATCAGGCTTCGGCACATTTACCCCTAATTCTGGGGTAGGGGTATCAATGCCTAGTGGTTGCAGCAAATCATGATAAACCGTCGCCGCATACTGGGATGATTTCAACGGTACAGAGTGGGTGAGAAATCCGGCTGCTTTGCCTTGGTAGCCGATACGTGTAGGAATTCCTGTCAACCAAAGGAAAAGCCCCACTAACCAACTTTGTCCGACAGTAATAGCTACATCATACTCGCGATCGCGAATCGTACCGACTAGGTTGCCCCAATCTGCTAGGCTATTACGGTCTTTAAAATCGAAAGCCAGTACCTCATTGACTGACTGACTTACCCGGTAGGCTGCCTTTGACCGGGGTTCGGTAACGACATCTAACTGAGCGTTGGGATAATATCGCTTCAAATCGTCTAGAGTCGGAAAGAAGAGAATTTGATCGCCAATTCCACCAGGTACAAGGGCTACTACTCGCATAATAATTATTGACGCTTTCGCTCCTTATTTTAGGAGAATATTAGCTATTAGGGATGAAGAATTGGGCATGGGACATTGGGCATTGGGCATTAGGCATATATGTAGAGACGTTGCATGCAACGTCTCTACAGTTAGGGACTTCCAAATCAAAAAATATTCAATTAATTCTTGTGGGGTAGGCATCTTGCCTGCCCTTAAACCCGGACGGGCTAGAGAGCTTATCCCACAAAATTGGATAATTTATTTCCTGGAAGTCCCTTAGTTGTGATTTCCCCCTCATCTCTCCCAGTCCCCAATCCCCAATCCCCAATCCCCAATCCCCAATCCCCACTATCGTTATTGAGGTATGCTGTGTATCTATTAATTCCCGCCGCCGGTGTAGGTAAAAGAATGGGGAGTGACCGGAATAAACTCCTCTTAGAAGTGCGATCGCAACCCCTTCTAGCTTGGACACTCAAAGCTGCACAAGCAGCCACAGAAATCAGTTGGATCGGAATTATTTCTCAGCCTACTGATTGGCCAGAATTTAAAGAAATCCTCGCTAATTTAAATTTAACTAAACCAGTAGAATTAATCATTGGTGGTGCTACCCGTCAAGAATCTGTTTATAACGGTTTAAAAGCACTACCTAAAGCAGCAGAGCAAGTATTAATTCATGATGGTGCTAGATGCTTAGTCACACCAGAGTTATTAAACTCCTGCGCCCAAGCCATTCGCCACTGTTCCGGCTTAATTGCGGCTGTCCCCGTCAAAGACACAATCAAAGTTGTAGATGAAAATGGCATAATTCAAAGTACACCCGACCGGCGGAATCTTTGGGCAGCACAGACACCCCAAGGATTTAACGTTAAATTGTTGCAACAATGTCACGATGAAGGTGTGCGACAAGGTTGGGAAGTCACAGACGATGCTGCATTGTTTGAAAAATGTGGTATCCCCGTCAGAATTGTAGAAGGAGAGGAGACGAATTTAAAAATTACCACTCCCCAAGACCTAGCGATCGCCGAATTTATCCTTAGCAGTCGCTAAGGAGCAGGAAAGCCGAGGGAGCAGAGGGAGCAGAGGGAGCAGAACTTTTACCCAGTCCCCAATCCCCAATCCCCAATCCCCAGTCCCCAATATCTCTTGACTAATCAGCGAAAAATCATTAAAATTCCACAGATTTAACCAGCCTCAAGAGAAAATTCAAGAGACAAAGTGAAAACCTTTGACTTTGAATGAGGAATTTTGTAGATGTAAGCCTGAGCATAGGCTATGAGAGAATGTTGAATTTATGACTACAGTCACAGCGACTAAGATAGAAGCGATTCTCTATTTAAAGGGTAAACCCTTGTCGCTCGGAGAAATTGCCGAGTATGCCGCTTGCGATCGCGCCACGGTCGAAGAAGGTATGATTGAACTAATGGACAACTACGCCCGTCGAGATAGCGCGTTGGAAGTCGTAGAAACCCCAGATGGTTACAGTTTGCAACTGCGGTCTGATTATCATGACTTAGTACAAACCCTGATACCAGTAGAATTAGGACTAGGAGCATTAAGGACACTAGCAGCGATCGCCCTCAATAGTCCCATACTCCAAACTGATTTAATTAACCTGCGTGGTTCAGGAGTATATCAACACGTTGCCGAACTTGTAGAGCTTGGTTTTGTTCGCAAAAAGCGTGATAGTGAATCCCGTTCCTATTCTTTACAAATCACCCCAAAATTTCATCAATATTTCCAAATTGAACAACTCCCCCAAATTCTCGCAAAAGAACCAAAAGAACAACAACTAGAACTAGAGTTAGGGACTGGGGAATAGGGACTCTTGACTGGGGACTCTTGACTGGGGAATGGGGAGTAAGGGAGAAATTCTTGAAGAGTTAACCATCAACCATCAACCATCAACCACCCCGAATTAAACACTAACCTCCGAGGATGGTTTAAAGTAGAACTAGCAACTAAGCTAAAAAAAATTGCCAATGGTGTTTGATCCAGACTTTTTGAACGACAACTCCGAGGAACACCCCAACCAGCTACTTTCTGAACACTTTGGGGAAAACCCCAATCAGTTACTAAAGTATCTCCAACATCAGCCTCCTGAAGTTCTAGCCCGCGTTGCCCAATCCGTTAGCCCAGAAATTAAACAGATTATTACTCAGAACGTCCAAGGGCTAGTAGGAATGCTGCCGGCAGAAAATTTCAACGTCCAAATCACCACCGATAGAGAAAACCTAGCCGGGCTATTAGCATCGGCAATGATGACGGGTTATTTTCTACGCCAAATGGAACAAAGGATGCAGTTAGATCATTTGTCTAATAATCAATAGTCAATAGAAATGTGATTATCTCAGACGAGAAGCCCTCTTCTCTAGGAGACGCTATCGCCCACAAGCGTAATAGCGTCTTTCAAATAGTCAAAAAAGGTCAAAGGCTAATGACTAATGACTAATCACTAATCACTAATCACTAATCGCTACTTTTTCGGGTAAACGCCCGACTGCACCTTGACAGTCAGAATTTTGCCACTGCGGTTGACTTCAAGAGCTAGAATATCTCCCACAGTGGTAGATTCCACGTATTTTTGAACTTGGGCCGATGTTTTCACAGGTTTATTGTTAATTTTTTGAATCACATCACCAGGAAGTAACCCCGCCCGTTGAGCCGGGGAATCTGCTATTACCTTTCTAATCACCACACCGGTGTCTGGCTGAATATTCAGTTGATTTTCTTGATTAATCTGCTGCTTTTTTTGAGGAGATAAATCTGTCATTTCAATCCCCAAGAAAGGATGTTCTGCCTTGCCTTTGGTAAACAGTTCATTAGCAACGCGGGCAGCAGTTTCAATCGGGATAGCAAAACCCAGTCCTTGAGCATCTGCACGAATAGCGGTGTTAACTCCTATAACTTCTCCTTGGGCATTTAACAAAGGCCCGCCAGAGTTACCGGGGTTAATTGCTGCATCAGTTTGAATAAAGCTGACTCGTTTATCAGGGACACCAACCTGTGCGCTAGTGCGGTCAGTTGCGCTGATAATACCAATAGTGACAGTATTATCTAAGCCTAAAGGATTTCCGATCGCGATCGCCCACTGACCAGGAATTAAATTTTGTGAATTACCCAACCTCACCGTCGGTAAGTTATCGGCGGAAATCTTCACCACAGCCACATCTGTAATCGTATCCACACCTACCACATCACCTTTAAAGGTTCGCCCATCCTTAAGCGTTACCTGTACTGTATCAGTGTCAGCGACAACATGGGCATTTGTCAGCAATTGCCCCTTTTCGCTTAAAATAAAACCTGAACCCGTGCCGCGTTCAATACGTTCCTGTGGAATTGGCTGTTCCTCTTCTCCGAAGAACCGCCGCAAAAACGGATTTTTTAAAGCATCAGAAATAGGATTCGGGACTTTACGCGTAGCATTAATTCTTACCACAGCCGGGCCGACTTTTTGTACCGCATTAGCGATAAAATTGAGATTATCGCCCCCAGTCGCGGGTAAAGAATTAGTCACAGGATTAGGAGTTACAGATTCCGAAGGTAACGTAACTGCAACATTTTTCAGTTGTTGAAACGAACGATTTTGTGGAAACAGGTAGCGACTGCCCGTCAAACCTGCACCAGCACCAATCGTCAATATAGATAAATAAACAGCTAATTGCCTTAAGGATAAATTCATAAAAATACGTAGAAACCTAGCAGCAAATGGAACTCTAAAGAAACACGATTTCAGCCACTTTCAGCACAGTCTTCTTGGGAGGTTGCATATACATCAACATGATTTAGTTAAGAAAATATACTATTAACTTTTGCTAGTTTGTAGTAAGGACTTTAGTCCTGATAACAAACTTGTTCTAACTTCACAATCTGTCTTCTGATAGCCTTAACTAAAATGTATTGGTATATACATCTATCTAACAATGACCATGCTCAAGGATAGCAATAGGTTGCTAATTTCTAAGTGTAATCAAGCCATTAGCTAGTGGGCAGATAAACTTAACATACAGTTGCTTTTTAGCGACTGGTGACTGGTGACTGGGGATAAGGAGAAAATAACAACCTGTAGAGACTTTGCATGCAACGTCTCTACATATATGCCCAGTGCATCAATGCCCCATGCCCAATTCCCAATTCCCTGATCTAATATCTAGAGTTAAGGCTTTCTTAACTTGTATCCATGACTTTTCTCTATCGTTTTGCTTTTCTGAGTGGCGTAGTCAGTGCTTTAACACTAGCAACTCTACTACCAAGCTCAAACAATGTTAGTCTTGCTGTAGAAGGTTGTCCAGTTCCGGCTTTATCTCGGTTTCGGCGGCATACAGTCACTCGTGGTGATACCTTAGTGAGCATTGCACAACGTTACAATCTCGTGCCAGAAACGATAGTAGGTATGAACCCATCTCTACAGAATGGTTCTCTACCTGCTGTGGGAAGTCAACTACAGATTCCGCCTTATAATGGGGTGGTAGTGGAAGTACCACGCGGTCAAACTTGGCGACAAATAGCCACAAGATATAAAGTCCGTCCTGATACGCTATTTGAAATCAACGGTTGTCAAAAAGACCCTAGAATTGTATTTGTACCGGGGATAAATTGGTCGCCCAATGGTTTTACTCCCTCCCCTAAGACAAATACTACATCTACTGCCACAGTTCAGTTATCTGGCTATCCATTTCAGCAAACAGCACAGGTAGCTTTACCCTATGGTTGGCAGATTAATCCATATACAGGTAAAGTATTTTTTCATAGTGGCGTAGATTTGTTAGCAGATGTCGGCACACCTGTAGGAGCGATCGCACCTGGTAAAGTAGTATTTGCCAAAGAACAGGGAACTTATGGTAATCTAGTCATCATCAACCACAACGGCGGACTACAAACCCGTTACGCCCATCTAGATAATATTCAAGTCAAAGTAGGGCAGCAAGTCAATCAAGGACAGTTATTAGGAAGCGTCGGCACAACAGGACAACCCACCGCTAGACAACCCCATTTGCATTTTGAAATTCGTTCCAGTTCCTCTTTAGGTTGGGTAGCAGAAAACCCTAAAGATTATTTAACACCATAAGTAATGTAGGGTGTGTGACGGCGCGAAATAATTAAAATATCCCACTACTGAGTCAGATCCCCGACTTCTTAAAGAAGTCGGGGATCTATCGCATAATTACAGCATATTTCATCTTAGTGAGGTACAAACTGAAATCATAAAACCCTTGTGGAACAGGCATCCTGCCTGTTAACCTTGTACCTCAGAACTTAGGAAACTGCTGTATGTCACTCATCGCCTTTGCCAGACGATATCTCAAAAATTGTCACCACTACAGGACAAGTAGCGATCGCTGTTCCTTGAGGTAAGCGATTAGTAGCTTCTAAAGCAATGATACCAGACAGGAATAAACCAGCTAACCCAATTTTCATGTTGGACTGCCAATTGGTTTTAGGGGTTTTGTTTTGCGCCATAGAGATCATATCCTCCTTATCGATTGACTCGTTTGTGTTCCTCGATGACAACCAATATTGCAAACTCATAACCCCCTCTGTGCTGATGATCACGCTGATGATCAGCAAAATTGACAAAAACTTTGGTAAAATGCCTGACAGCTAATAACAGTAGGTTTTCTAGCCTACAAAAAATTTCTCTTTTTTAAAATGCTGATGATCAGCAATTTAGTTTCCAGTATGACAGGCGATCGCACTCCTAAACCAAGTTTTGTTTTAACTGACGAGGGATTAAATAAACTCGAATATTTGTTAAAGAGATATTTTCCTGACCGTAAAAAAATCTATAATACCCATATCCAAGCAGAGTTTTCGTTAGATAGAGCAACGATTGGAAAAATTAGAAAGAGAACAGCAGGAGTTAATGAAGTAACTCTTGAGTCTTTTTTTGATAAATTAGTAACCAAATGTCAAGAAAAGTATCCGAAAGATAATTTTGATAACTATTATTTAGAAAACTCTGATTATCAAGAATTTCATAATAATAATCATAAGACATCTCCAAAACCGTCTAAACAATCAGTTGAAAATAATTCTAGTGAAAACATCATAAATGCACTAAAAAAATTAAATTATAATGAACAAGAAAAGGATTTTAGAGATTATATAACTAAAATTGTTGAAAACAAATACGCAGCTACTTTTTTAATTCACGGTCAATATGGATACGGTCAACGCTGGTTAGTGAATCGACTTTGTGAACAAGTTGATGATGGTTTAACTACTGCTTTTTGTCATCCTATCAATTTGACTAAAAAACATCGTGATATTCAAAGAATATGGGATGATATAGCTGCTAAAGTCGGTAGTAGCTCTAGGAATCCTCAAACAATTGTAGATGTGATTTATACACATTGGCAAACACAACCCATTTTGCTATGTTTCCACAACGTCGATGTAGTTGGTTGCCAAGAGTTAAACAAATTTATAGAACCATTTTGGAAATATTTACATGAAAAAATTAAGCATCCTAACACAGTAAATACTCAACCTTTATTATTGTTTTTAATAGATAATTATGGACAGCAAAAATTTAGCAATTTATTTAATCAAATCAGTAAGGAGTATGATATTGAAAATAATATTTTATTGGAGATAAAAGAATTAGATAAATTTTCGGATGCAGAAATTAAAATATGGACTAAATGTTATCAAAAAATTTTTAAATCTCATGATGCAAAATCAAATTTAAGTGAAATAACTCAAGAGATTATTAGCTATAATAATACACCTATTCAGGCTATTGAGTACATCTGCCAATGTTTTGATTTAAATTGGAAAATTGATATTGAAAGAACACTACCACTATGACTAACAAACAACTAGAATATAAATACACAGGCGAGCCAGAATACCAGCCTCAAATTGACACCAATAACACAGAACTGCGAGGACAAAAACAATATCCTTACCTACCAAATGCAGGATTAATCCAAGCGGTTAACTTAGCAATTTATCTCCAGCGTCCCCTATTGCTACAAGGCGAACCCGGTTGTGGTAAAACACTTTTAGCAAGTGCTATAGCTCATGAATTTACCATTCGCTTTCAAGCAGAATTAGCATCTTTAGAACTTACAGAATATCCTTACTTTCCTTGGTATATAAAATCTACCACCCGCGCCAAAGAAGGTTTATATACCTATGATGCTGTGGGACGTTTGCGGGATGCTCAATTAATTAATGCTGACTTTTTAGACAACACAGAAAAACAACAAAAACTAAAACTACTACAAGATAAAGATGCTTATATTACCTGGGGAGTCTTGGGTAATGCTTTTCAAGTAGAAAAATTGCGTCCGATAGTCTTAATTGACGAAATCGATAAAGCTGATATTGATTTTCCCAACGACCTTTTACTAGAGTTAGATAAATCAGAATTTAAAGTTACTGAAACCAAGGAAATAATAAAAGCCAAGCAAACACCAATTGTCATCATCACCAGTAATAGCGAAAAAGACTTACCGGATGCTTTTTTGCGACGGTGTATTTATTATTATCTAGATTTTCCTGATCAAGAACAATTAATTAAAATCGTCAATTCTCACTTCCCTAAAACTAAGCATAAAACATTAGTCAAGACTGCCGTTGATAAATTTCTTGAGTTACGTAATACTGGCAATAGACGAAAAGACGGTAAAAAAGCTAGTACCAGCGAACTCATAGACTTAATACGCTGGTTGAAAAAAGATTATACTGACACCGAAGCTGCTATCAAAGCGATTAACGAAATCGGTCAACCAGAAAATCGTCATTTATTGGGAATATTGCTGAAAACTAAAGAAGACCAAGAATATTATCACAACAATCACAACCAACAGTCATAATGAGTCAGCCAAAACCACCCCTATTCGATTTCTTTATCTTGATGCGAGATGAAGCTGGCTTATCTTTGACTATTGACCAATATTACCTATTAATAGAAGCACTACATGGTGGATTTGGTTTAGCTAGTCTAGAAGAATTAAAACAAGTTTGTCGCTTGTTGTGGTTGAAACCAAAATCATCAATTCAAGCTGCAAAATTTGACCAATACTTTGATGATTATTTTCGCCAGGATGATGATTTAAATAAAATTATAAATAAAGATGATACTCTAAAATCATCAGCTAACCAACAATTACCTGATAAGCAAAAAGACGAACCTACGAATGAAACAGAAAAAGATGTAACAGATACAAAACCACAACAAAATTTACCAGAAATTCCTGTAGTTCCCATTGCTTTACGGACTCAACTATTACCAAAAAAACCATATACAGATAAAAAATATCAATTTGATGTCATTGATTTCCCCGTCACCGAACGACAAATACAGCGCAGTTGGCGTTACTTGCGTCATCCCATTCGCGAGGGAGAACTAACAGAAATAGACATAGAAGCCACCATCGCTAAAATCTGCCAAGAAGGAATATTTTTAGAACCAGTATTAATTCCTAATCGAATTAATCGAGCCGAATTACTCCTATTAATTGACGCTTCTAATTCCATGATTCCCTTTAATCTCCTATCGCAAAAATTAGTAGACCATCTCCAAGGAGGACGCTTAGGTAAAGCTCAAACATACTATTTTCGCAACTGTCCTCAAGATTATTTATATTTCCATCCCCAGCGTCCCGAAGCTCAACTTTTGCATGAATTACTCCCCAAATTGCATACTAAACGCACCGTAGCTTTAATTATTAGTGATGCTGGTGCGGCTCGTGGTGGGATTAACCGCCGGAGAATTGAGTTAACCAAGGAATTTCTGATAAAATTAGGTGAGTCTGTGCGTCATATTGCATGGTTAAATCCCGTACCGGAAGAACGCTGGCTAGGTACAACCGCCGGATACATTCAAGAATTAGTTCCCATGTTTGAACTTGACAGTTCAGGAATTAAAGCCGCCATGCGAGTAGGGAGGGGGTGATAACAATTCAAAAGTCAAAAGTCAAAATTCAAAATTCAAAATTATAAATGAAATTATAAATGTAGGTTGGGTTAAGCGCAGCGCAACCCAACACCAATATCTATGTTGGGTTTCCTTACCTCAACCCAACCTACAAAACTGATAACTTATGAGCAACCACTCACTACCCAAATACTTCCGCCAACGCTTTGGAAAACCACATCTTGACTTAGCTTGTCATGCGGCGTTTCCCTTAGCACTCACACCAGAACTTTTATATTTACTGCGAGAAAACTTTTTACCAAACACACCTTATATAGCCGTTGCTGATATTTTACTGATTTTGTGCGACCCTGTAGGCTATCAACTTTATGAACTAGATCCAAAACTCCGCCACGAATTACTAAATGACCTCATCAAAGACTCCCGCTTTGGTGAAACCAGACTCAAACAGTTGTCTGATTTTATGGTGGCTTATATTAAACAAGAACTACAAACTAATGACTATGCTGCTGAAGACTTCGGTGCTGCACCTCATTGGACAGCATTGGCTTATACTAACTCTCAAGCAGCAGTTAAAGATATTGCTCAAGCTTTAAAAAATGCTTTGGAAAAAACACCCGCAGATTGGGTGAAATTAAGTTATTTAATGGAAAGTTACGCTGATACTGACCCATTAATTAAAGTAGGATTTGAACCTTTATTAACTTTATCTCGTGGTTGGGAGGCAAAAGCTAGAGGAGACGAAGAAACAGCCGAGGCTGAATTTAGGCAATTGCGTCAACAATATGGCGACTCTTTGAAATTTGAGGATCTGGAGCTTAAAATACCCTCAGAGGGTGATGATAGCTTATCAACATTTTCCTTTGAAGTCGTCACCGTTAACCGTCGTGGTGAAATTACTAAAACAGAAACTAAACAAGCTCAATATTTCACTGAAAATTTAGGCGATCGTGTCACATTAGATATGGTGGCGATTCCTGGTGGTAAATTTATGATGGGTTCGCCACAGGGTGAAGGCGACAAAGATGAATATCCCCAGCATCAGGTGACAGTCAGCCCATTTTTTATGGGTAAATATCAGGTGACACAAGCCCAATGGCGGGCTGTGGCTAAATTACCGCAGGTGGAGAGAGAGTTACAACTAGAACCGTCAAGATTTAAAGGTGATGATCTTCCCGTTGAGAAAATTTCGTGGTATGATGCAGAAGAGTTTTGTAAAAGACTCTCAAAATACACCGGACGACAATATCGTTTACCCACTGAAGCGGAATGGGAATACGCCTGTCGCGCTGGAACAAAAACACCATTTCATTTTGGTGAGACAATCACAGGTGAGTTAGCTAATTATGATGCTAGCAATACCTTTGCAGATGAGCCAAAAAAAGAGTATCGAGAAAAAACTACTGTTGTAGGTAGTTTTAAACCGAACGCTTTTGGTTTATATGATATGCACGGGAACGTGTGGGAATGGTGTCAAGACCATTGGCATGATGATTATCAAGGTGCGCCTAAAGATGGTAGTGCTTGGTTAATTGATGCTGATGATAATGATAATCAGATACGAGTGCTGCGCGGTGGTTCGTGGTTCCTCAATCCTGAGGATTGCCGTTCTGCTAATCGCAGCAGGTTCTACCCCGTCAACGACGACAACCTCAACGGTTTTCGGGTGGTTTGCGTTGGTGCTGCGGCGAGGACAATGTAACCCTTTACACTTCTGCCCTCTTGCCCTTTATTCTCTTTTCTTTACCCTTGTTAAGTGTAGCGGAGCGGAACGATCAAAATTTTTTTCAAATAATTGATCTACAATCTACCTTAACTGTTCTGAGTATAGCACAAAAAAAATGGAAGATTTACCGATTATCCAAAAAACTTATGATTTTATTGCCTGGTATGCCCCAATTTTGAGCCGCTTACCTAAAACACACAAATTTACATTGGGTGATAGGATGCTAAATAGACTATATCATATCTTAGAGGGACTAATCACAGCGCGTTATGCCAAACAAAAAATCACCATCTTAGAATCACTCAACACCGAGCTAGATATTCTCCGCTATCAAACCCGACTCTTGCTAGATTTGCACCTCATCCCCATCTACCGCTACGAATACGCAGGTAAATTCATCAATGATATTGGCACAGACTTAGGCGGTTGGCTCAAACAACAAAAACAACGTTAGCTGTCAACACCCACAACCTCTATTTTTTTATATATTTAGATATTTTTAATTATTATAAATTATTAATCATTTTATAAGTAATTAAGTAAGTCGGCGGAAATAAATATAACTATGTTAAGTAATGTAAAATTATAGAAATCGAGTTTGTAGTGAGGACTTTAGTCCTCATGAAAGGGCTTTAGCCCTTACTACAAACCTTTAATTATTTACACCGACCTACTTATATCTATTCAATCCAACTTAAAAAACCTAACCCCCCTTTGCCCCCCTTCCCTTGTAGGGAATGGGGGTTGTAGAGACGTTGCATGCAACGTCTCTACATTTGTAGTAAGCTAGATTTAATAATCTGCATACCTGCTGCTGCGAATCTAGCAAATGCTGCATCTGCGGCTTCTGTATAGTCAACTACCCCAGGAACTACAACAGGCGAAGTACAATCTTCTAGCAAATATATTTTCTTCGCCAAACCCGCATCTATTTGGTTAATTTCTGTTAATAAATCATCAATAGTCCAAGCCACACAATGACTTTTAGCTTGCCCTGCAATCACCACTACATCAAATTCTAAAAGCTGTTGAATTAATGACGTATTTTTGTGAGCCAGTGGACTATTATCAAAACCTTGTAAAACTTCTGGACGTAAAACCGAATAATTTTCTGTTAAAGGATGATTACCTTTGATTTCAAATTGGGTTTGACTTTGCCTAGCAACACAGTGGAAAAATATTGCTTCTTCCACCGCAGAAACTAAAGCATGACCAATACCACCTAACATAGAATGATAAGGCCAAACAGTCAGAGGATATTTACCATCTTGACTGAGTTGCTTAACGTAGTGGTAAGCGTGTTTTGTTAATAATTCATAATTGGCATTTGTAATACTATTAGCAATATCTGGGTTAACTTGCCAAATTCCCTTTTCAATATCGGCGGGAGTAATATTAGTAGCGGCTGGTGTGGGATGTTCTCCTGCATTATTCACCCAAAAAATCGGATGAAAAATTTGCATTGTGGTGTGTGTGTCGAGGGTAGGAATAATTTTAGTAATTCTGCCTAAATTGTGATAGATAAATTCACATATTCGGCGATTATCATCTACTGCGCCAGTTCCAGATTTACCACCGACAAATAACTCAAATCCAGGGATGCAGAATGTGTTTTGGACATCGATTAACAATAGACAAATGCGCGTTTTGTCAAGGGCTGCTGGTGAAATATGATGTTGTTTCGCCCAAGCTTCTGCTTCGCTAGCGCGTTGCTGATATGGTACTCGCCAGACTTCACCGACTGTTTCGGGGTGAAAGTGTGGGGGGATAGGTAATTGATTTGTTTGAGTAGACATATTTATAGAGGTTTTTAATTTAACTGTAGTTGATTTTTGAGTTATTTATTTGTATCAGAAAGTCTCTACATTTGCAGGGTTCATTTAGCTTCTGGTGGGCATTGCTCAAAATATATCAAACTCAGTGTCTTAGCAGCTTGCAAGCAATGCCCACCCTACAAACTAGCTCATTCCCTTGTAGGGAAGGGGGGGTTGTAGTAGAGACGTTGCATGCAACGTCTCTACATTTGCAGGTTCATTTAGCTTCTGGTGGGCATTGCTCAAGATATATCAAACTCAGTGTCTTAGCAGTTTGCAAGCAATGCCCACCCTACAACTGTGATGTTAATCATCTGGTGCTATTCTAACTATCTACCTTTTTTATTATCCCAGCGTTCAAAATAGCCCATCCTATGGCAATCTGAGAGACAGAGGCTCAATAATTTTGATATTTTAGCTACAGCAAATCTCAGTAATAAGGTTATGCAAACTCTGCCGACTCCCGCAACATCCGCTACCACAGCAAATCAACCCCTATTTGATACCACTATTAAACGGCGGAAAACCCGTCCGGTAAAGGTGGGCAATATCACCATTGGCGGCGGCTACCCTGTAGTCGTGCAGTCAATGATTAATGAAGATACTCTTGATATTGATGGTTCTGTCGCAGCTATTCGTCGCTTGCACGAGGTTGGCTGTGAAATTGTCCGCGTTACAGTACCTAGTCTGGCTCATGCGGCAGCATTAGCAGATATTAAACGAAAACTCATCCAAACTTACCAAGATGTGCCAATTGTTGCCGATGTGCATCACAATGGCATGAAAATTGCTCTGGAAGTTGCCAAGCACATTGAGAAGGTAAGAATTAATCCAGGGTTATATGTGTTTGAAAAACCAAACGCTAACAGAACCGAATACACTCAAGCTGAATTTGATGAAATTGGGGAAAAAATCCGCGAAACTCTAGAACCTCTGGTAGTTTCTCTGCGTGACCAAGGCAAAGCTATGCGAATCGGTGTAAATCACGGTTCTCTGGCGGAAAGAATGCTGTTTACCTACGGCGATACCCCAGAAGGCATGGTAGAATCTGCTTTAGAGTTTATTCGCATCTGTGAATCTCTAGATTTCCGTAACTTGGTCGTTTCCATGAAAGCCTCACGAGTTCCTGTGATGGTTGCTGCTTATCGCCTCATGGCCAAGCGCATGGATGAATTGGGGATGGACTACCCCCTACATTTGGGTGTGACAGAAGCCGGTGACGGGGAATACGGACGGATTAAATCAACTGCTGGTATTGCTACCTTACTATCTGATGGTATTGGTGATACAATTCGCGTTTCGCTGACAGAAGCACCAGAAAAAGAAATTCCGGTGTGTTACAGCATTCTGCAAGCGTTAGGTTTGCGGAAAACTATGGTGGAATATGTGGCTTGTCCTTCCTGTGGACGGACTTTGTTTAACCTAGAGGAAGTTTTACATAGAGTCCGGGAAGCTACTAAACACCTGACTGGTTTAGATATTGCTGTGATGGGTTGTATTGTCAATGGCCCTGGAGAAATGGCTGATGCTGACTATGGTTATGTCGGCAAAAATCCCGGTTTTATTTCTTTATACCGTGGTAGAGAAGAAATCAAAAAAGTTCCAGAGGATAAAGGTGTAGAGGAGTTGATTAATTTAATCAAAGCTGATGGGCGTTGGGTAGATCCTTAGAGTAGGTAGGGGGATGAGGGGGACAAATCAATTCAAAATTCAAAATTCAAAATTCAAAATTCAAAATTTCATAATTTTGCCTCAGAATTCTTGAATTTTGACTTGTTTGATGACCAATCCCCAGTCCCCTCAAAATTCAAAATTCAAAATTCAAAATTCAAAATTTCATAATTTTGCCTCAGAATTATTGACTTTTGACTTGTTTGATGACCAATCCCCAGTCCCCAGTCCCCAGTCCCCTCAAAATTCAAAATTCAAAATTCAAAATTCAAAATTTCATAATTTTGCCTCAGAAT